>JBLINY010000050.1:0-29960 GCA_047638695.1 Acidimicrobiales bacterium
ACGAATGCATCATCGACTTGCGGCCTCTCACCGAAGCGACCGGTGTCGCCGCCGACGACGTTGCCAAGCGACTGGCCGACTTCGGGTTCCATGCCCCAACGATGTCGTTCCCCGTGGCCGGAACACTGATGATCGAGCCAACTGAATCGGAGAGCCTGGCTGAGCTGGATCGCTTCTGCGATGCCATGGCCGCTATTAAAGACGAGATCGATGAGGTCGAGCGGGGCGAAGTGGCTATCGAAGACAGTGTGCTTCGTCACGCTCCACATACCGCTGAGGTCTTGGTCGTAGACGAGTGGGATCGCGCCTACTCCCGCCGCCAGGCGGCATTCCCCTTGGCTGGCATGGAGGTCGACAAGTATTTCCCGCCCGTGGGACGGATCGACAATGCATACGGCGACCGCAACCTGGCGTGCTCGTGCCCCCCGTTAGACGCCTATAGCTAACGGCTACGGGCGCGGCCAGCAAGGTCAGCTCTAGTCCTGGACGGGGCTAAAGGCTCGGGACAGCAGAGGCGAGTTGGCCTCGAATTCGGTGACACCAGCGGTTGGATCGGCCGCTTCCTCAGCTCGGGCATCGCGGCCCCAAGCGAATGGTTTGTCGGTCGCCCGCCGCCGGGGCGGACGCTCATCAGGGCCATTGACTGGCGGCGGTGGCGCATCAGTACGCCACAACTCGGCCTGGGCTCCCGAACGGTGATCGACCAATTCCCAGCCCACCGGAGCATTGCGGCTGCGAGTGTGCTTTGGGCATAACGGGATACCCGCCGTTGCCTCGGCCAAGTCAATGAGATGGACCTCGGAATCGTCGGCCTTAAAGAGCAAACTCGCCGTTGCCGACTCGTTGCACTCGATGCGTGCACAGCGCAATCCCATGAGGGCCGAAGTTATCCCTTCGGCATCGAATATTGGTGGATGAGCATGGGTGGATCGACTGATCGCGCCACCATATTTCGCCGCCATCTGGCCCATTGCCCCCACTCCAAGAGGCAGGCAACCTACGTTCAATGACTGTGTCAGACACTGCGGTGCCCAGAGGGCAAATTTTGGCTGAGCCAAAGATGACGCCCTATGGCGCCCGGTTCGTCGAACCCGTTGGCCTGGCCAACCGAACCAAGGCCAGCGCCCGTGAGGGTCTGCGACACTATGGCCAGCTCACCGCCGGTCTCCGGATGACGCCCGACTACCTGGTCATCGGCACAAAACGCGGCGGTACGACCTCGATGGCACGCTGGCTGCTCGAGCATCCCCAGATCCGACCGCTCTTTCCGTCCCGCGAAACCCGCAAGGGCACCTACTACTTCGATGTGAACTACAACCGGGGCGAGCGCTGGTACGGGTCACACTTTCCAACCCGCGCCGCCCATGGCCTCCGCAGCAGGGTCGCTGGCAAGTCGCTGTTGGTTGGCGAGGCGACGCCCTACTACCTGCATCACCCCCATGCCGCAGTCCGAGCGAGGCGACTAGCGCCGCAGGCCAGGGTGATCGCTCTTCTCCGCGACCCCATGGAGCGGGCTTACAGCCATTGGATTGAGCGCACCCGCAACGGCGTTGAAACACTGCCGTTCGCTGACGCCATCGATGCCGAAGCAGAGCGACTAGCCGGTGAGGAAGCCAGAATGATCGCTGATCCTTCGTACATCAGCTTCGCTCACCAGCACTTCAGTTACATCGACCAGGGCCGGTATGCGCGAGGTCTGCGGCGTTGGATGGATGTTTTCCCAGAGTCCCAGCTTCTGGTCCATCGCAGCGAAGACATGTATGCCGAGCCCGCACTGGCCTACGGCCAAACGCTCGATTTCCTCGGCCTCGAACCTCACCAACTCGTCGAATTCGACGCGTGGAACCAAAAACCGAAAGAACCGGTCGAGCCCCAGCTGATGGCAACGCTTCGCGCCGCCCTCGCTCCTGATATCGCCGAACTTGAACAGCTGCTGGGCCGGTCGCTCGGATGGACATGACCGCGTCGACACCCGCGTCAAACAGCGCCGGACAAACCACGGCCGCCAAACAACGGGTCCTTTACATTGGGGGCCTCGGACGCTCGGGCAGCACGCTCATCGAGAAGCTCCTCAACGAGCTCCCCCAGATGTTCGCTGTCGGCGAGACGGTTCACCTCTGGGAGCGCGGCGTCCGCGACAACGAGCGCTGCGGGTGCGGCGAGCTGTTCCGGTCGTGTGAACACTGGACTGCTGTAGGCAAGGAAGCCTTCGGTGGTTGGGACAACGAGGACCTCGAACACAACATTGACCTTCGTTGGTCGGTCGATCGCACGAGGCGAATGCCCGCGATCGCCCGGATCCACCGCGGGGGTTCGCTCGCTCCAGAGCAGTCGGAGTACATCGAGCGGATACGCGCGGTGATGCTCGCTTCAGCCCGTGTCGCCAACCAGCCAGAGGTACTGCTCGAATCATCGAAGCACCTCAGCACCGCTGCCTTGATGGCTCTCGACGATCAGCTCGACGTCCGGGTTCTCCACCTCCTGCGCGATCCCCGCGGCGTGGCCTACAGCTGGACCAAGCGGGTCGAGCGGCCCGAAGCCGGGAATGAACTGATGCCGATTTACCACCCGGCTCGTACTGCCGGTCGTTGGCTCAGCGACAACTTTGGATTCGAGGCCTTGGCCCGCCTCGGCGTGCCCACTCTGACGATGCGTTACGAGGACTTCTTGGTCCGGCCGGCGGCCTCTCTACGAGCAATCACCGATCTGATGGGGATCGAGCCTGGCGATGACGACTGGAGTTTCCTCGACGGCATGGACGCGAAATTGCAGACTCCAATGCACTCGATTGCCGGCAACCCGCTTCGCTTCGGCGGCGAGCAGATCACGCTGCGGCTCGACGATGCCTGGCGGTCGAAGCTCGACCGCACATCACAACTCGAGGTCACCGCCATCACCGTTCCCGGGCTCGCCCGCTACCGATACCCGATCAAGCCGTAGCCAACGTCCGCCTGCGGCACCCTAGGACTCAGCTACCACTCGGCCGTTCTTCACCACCGCCCCTTCGGCCTCGATGCGCCGGATGTGCTCGGCCGAATTGTGGGGGATGACGCGCCCGTTGGCCGCCACGACTCGCCACCACGGAAGATCGTCGATCCGACGCAACACACCGCCAACGCCTCTCGCCGCTCCAGGAAAGCCAGCTTCGGCAGCTATGTCGCCATAACTCAGGACGTCGCCGGGCTCGGTGGCTTCGAGCACCCGTACCACGGCCGCCTCGAACGCCGTCAGCTGCTCGGCCGACACCCGTTTCCTTGTTCGGCCCACCATGCGTCGAGCCGTTTCTCGAGTTCGTTTACGGGAAGCTCACCCTCGGTGCGTTTTGTCTCGAGCAGGAACGACAGCGCCTGGCCCACCTCTGGGCCACCGTTGATACCCAGGTATTCCATCACCGCTCTGCCATCAAGCTGCGGCCGCTCGGCTGCCTCGCTATCGGACTGGGCCAGCTCCAAGATGCGTTCTTGGAGTTCATCGATCAGCTCATTCAACCGAGCCTCCTTGGCACGGTTGCGTGTGGTGCAGTCGCTGCGCACCAGCTCGTTGAGGAGACCGAGAAGGTGGCCAGCATCGCGGGCATAACGCCGCACAGCTGAATCGCTCCACCCGTCGCCGTACCCTTTGAAACGTCCAGACAGCCGCACGAGTTCGGTGACATCACGCACGGTGTCTTGGTCGTACTCGAGCTCACGCAGCCGCTTGCGAGTGATTTTGGCACCGACTGCTTCGTGATGCCGAAAAGTGACGCCACCGTGCTCGAACGAGCGTGTTTTTGGTTTACCAATGTCGTGGAACAGGGCCGAGAGACGCAGCACCAGATCGGGGCGAGTCTTTGAGGTGACGGCGATGGTGTGAGCCAGAACATCTTTGTGACGATGGATTGGATCTTGCTCGAGCTGCAAGGCCGGCAGCTCCGGGACCACGATGCCAGCATCGCCGCTGTCGCAGAGTTTCCACAGCCCCTCGGTCGGATCGTCTTCGAGGAGAATGGTATTAAGCCGTTCTCGGCGCTGGTCAGTGTCCATCGTTCCCTCAGTATCGCCTGAACTGCGCCCGGCTACTCACAGAACGCAGGTCATGTTCGGGCCGTGCCCACACGAACCGGGCCCGTCGTCGACACCGCAATCGATCTGGCGCTGGCTGGCGCCTCGTCAACCGCCACTTCGACGTTGAGTGACACCGTCTCGATCTCGACCCGATACAGCCGGTCGGGCAGCGTCACCACCACCAACTCGCTGCCCGCCTCTACCGAGACGTTGTCTGGCGGCACACCAAACCCAAGCTCCACCCTGGCGTCGACGGTTTCGACCGAGAGATCAGAGAGTTGCAGTCCAGCCCCAACAATCGCTCCGCTGGAGCTAACAATGCGGGCAGTTCCAACAACCGAGCTGAGCAACACTCCTTCTTCGGCAGTTGAAAACACCTCGAGGTGACCGTCGAACCGACTGACATCGACCACCCCATCACTGGCGACGGCCGTGACGTCGACACCGGCGGGGAGAGTAAGCCGAACTGCAGAGCGGCAGGGGAAACGGCCAGGACACGACGCTCGGACAACCGCCTCGCCATTGCGTTCGACGATCTCAATCGTTGGTTCGGAAAACAGCCAACTGTTGCGCACAGCCACGATGGCTTGGTCGCCGCCCACGATCTCGATGGGGCCGGACGTGGCCACCACCGTTACCCGGGTGGGGTTTTGCAGGGCGGTCTCAACCATTTCCGAATGGTCGAACCAACCGAACAGGAAGAACAATGACAACAGGAACCCCAACACCAAGGTCCAAGGTCGCAGAGGGGACCGATCGTCGCTGTTAGAAGCAGCCATGCGGCTGACAGTGTTGCCGACGGGCAGGGCAGTCGCCTAGGGAACCAGCATTATGGCAACCCCGAAATGACTAAGGCCGAGGGCCAAGGCCTTAAACCGAGTGAACGACTGCGTATCGGCGAGCCCCACCAGAAGCGAGCCAGCCGTCAGCACCGCCGCTATCGCCAACGCAACGAGCGATGAGCCAATGACGCCAAGCCCAACGATGGCAGTGGCGAATAGGCCGACCACCAGCAACCCGGCCCGTATCTCGACCGAGGATGCCAGATGAGACCGGGCTGATGCACCGGTCGAAAAAATCGATTGTAAAGACGCCGCCGCCATGGTCGCTATCAGCCTTTCGGGTTCCCTCGTCCCGACACCAACTTCAGTGTCGCTCGCCCTCACGCCACTGTTCCACATAGCGCGACTACTTGACCAGCTGCGATGGCCGTACCGACCACTTCGTCACCAAGTCGCAACGAGGACCAAAAACCGCTCCAAAGCTGGCCTTCTGGCCCTCTCTCGGCCCAAAAGACCCGCCCTGAGCCCGCCTCTCGCCGTCGTCAGACCGCGACTATTGCCGCCTTTCAGCGTCATATAGCTGATTGTTAAGCCACCCACCGAAGGGAATACGGCATGAAGAAACTCTTGACCGGCCTCGTGCTCGGTGTACTGATGGCAGGTGGCGCTGCTATCTGGTCAGGCGCCCTGTCCTTTGGCTGGCCTTGGCATGTTTTGCCCGAATTCAGCAACGTTGAGGTTGTGATCTCGTTGCCCGAAGAAGCTCGCATCGTGGCCGTCGAGCCGATCGCCCTCGACTGCCGAGCCCGAGTTCACGCTGTTGTGCCCGTTGAAGGGCAACGCGAACATCGCCTGTTCGGTCGCGTCTACCGCACCGACACCGTGGAGCTCGAAGCCGTCGGCGACGTCGACACCTGTGTCGAGGGAACCTCGGCCACCGTGATCCACAAGTTGGACGGCACCACCGAAGTTGTCATCCCCGGAGATGCCATCTTGTTTGTCAGGCCTCGGGTTGATGCAGTCGCCACCGCGTCCTCGGTGCACGTCGACAAAGGGCTCGTCGGTAAAGCAACCGATGTCTTCCCGTGGGTCTCTGACGACCTCGGTCTGACCCCACTTGCCTACGCCTACGCACAAAATGTGATCGGTGGCAGCGAGTGTATGGAGACGGCCTACACCGTCACCGAGAGCATGTTGATTGAGGCCTACCGCCAGCAGTACATCGATCAAGGTGCCGACCCCGACGACCTCACGATTCGTATCGACGGCCGGCCAACGTTTCCCGATCCCAATCCGGTCGACCTTGGCGACGACCTAACAATGTCGGTTGGCGACGACCACATCAGCTGTGTTCTTAGCGACGAGCTCGGCGGGGGCAACAGCGACGAGCGCCCTTAGCCAGTCAGACGCGCTCTACTGGTCGAGTTGGTCGGCCCCTGCGCCGTTATCGGGCTTGGCCGGATCCGGGACGGCCGGCACAGTCGGCACAGTCGGGAGCACCCACGTAGGTGCAGCAAAGGTGATGGTGGGGACCGGCTGGGCCGTTGTCGTGGGCTTGGCCGTTGTCGTGGGCTTGGCCGTGGTGGTCGGCTTTGCCGTGGCCGGTGGCCTCGCCGTCGTCGGAGCAGCCGTTGGGGCCGGTGTTACAGCGACCAGTGTTACAGCGACCGTGGTGGTGTCAGAGCTCGGCGGGGCGGTGACAACCGTGGTTGACGCCGGCGCCGTTTGTTCCTCAGCAATCGTGCCTTCATCGATGAGTGCTGCATCGTCTAGATCGACGGTGACCTTGCTGCGACCGTTCGACCGCTCGACCGTTGCCGGCAGCACTTCGATCTGGTCGGCAGCTGTCTCGATTGCTGTTCCACCGTCGTCACCGGTTGCGACCACAAAGATCGCGGCATTGGTCAGCAGAAAAAGCAGAACCACCGTGGCCTGCGCCGCTCGCCGCCGCTTCGGACTCCACATATCAAATGGATTCACCATAGTGAGAGCTCTCCTGTCCCGCTGAAGCCTCTCGGTCAGTATGGAGCATTGACCGCGATCGTTGAAGGGCCCCGAGGTGTTTCGCCCAAATTCGCACACATTGGGCCCACGAGCCGACCACACTGAAGAACGTGGCTACTGCGGGAGACATTGAGGTAAACGCTCGTCTCACCATTCCCGCGGCTGAACTCACGTGGCGATTCGGTCCATCGGGCGGCCCGGGAGGACAGCACGCCAACACAGCGAACACCCGCGCCGAGTTGGTTTTCGAAATTGGCGAGTCTGAAGTGCTGACCACCCATCAGCGCGACTTACTCGAGCACGCCTTCGGCCAGCGCCTCCGGGTTGTTGCCGATGATGCCCGAAGCCAGCTCCGAAATCGGCAGACCGCGGCCGATCGGCTGGCTGAAAAGATCCGCCAGCAACTCAAGCCGAAGACGAAACGGCGGCCGACCAAGCCCAGCAGAGGCTCAACTCGGCGGCGACTCGACGCCAAGAAACGCCAGAGTCGTCGCAAGGCCGACCGGCAGCGACCGACCTCCGACTCGTAGTCGATTGCCCTATCGGCGCTAGTTGGCCGTCATCGTGACGACCGTGTCTTCACTGACAGCAAGGCCGTCAAGCGCGCTACTCACCGGGTTGCTGTCACAGTCGTAAGCCTCAGCAATCATCGTTCCCTCGGGAAGGAACAGATCCTTCGAGTCGCCCGGAAAGAGGGTCTCTTCAGTACCGAGCTCATCCAGACCGACGTCTGACGAACCGAGCGGATTCACGGCCAGAAAGCAGACCTCGACGTCAGTCGAGTTCACGAAGGTAACGGTGTGCACCGGAACCGGAGCAGCGGTGACCTCGATGGCTTCAATGAACGCAATCTCACCCTCGACTAGAAAGGCGATCTCGTACAAGCCGGGTACGAAGCCCGCCTCTTCGGTCGCACAAACCCAAAAGTCCGTGCCGTCGGCCTCACCCTCCCAGGGCTGGTTGAAGAAGCTGTACTTATCGCTGACCTCGTCGTTGACAATCCAGATTGCGTCCCATTGGGCACCGGGCACCATGTTGGCCCAGTTGATCCAAAAACAGAGCTCGGTGTCAGTCGAATTCGCAGTGACAATGAAGTCGGTGTTTTCTTCGACGTCGGCCACACTTCTGCTGAAAGCAGGAAGGTAGAAGTAGAGGTTGCTCACATCGACCGATTGGGTCGGTGCTGGGGCAAACGTGATCGGCGACGCCGTCTTTGCCTCTTCTAACAGTGGCCGAGCCAGGTTCACCGGACGGATGCCGTTGAGAAAGCCACCGAAAGGAACACACTGGTCGCTGCCGTTCACTACTCCGTCGCCGTTGGTGTCGGTGATCACTCGGCAGTCGACGATTGGGCTCTCGCTGCTGGCGCCACCCTGGGTCGGGATGCCGATCAGCTCGCCCTCGTCATTCACGGCCGTGCCGCCACTATTGCCACCGGCGATGGTGGCGTCAGTCTTGATCCAAGAACGATCGCCAACACCGGCTTGGGCCGTGAAGCCTGCGACCGAACCGTTGGTGAAGGTAATCGTCTCGCCTCCGATACCGGGATAACCCAGGATGCGGATGTCGTCGCCGATCAGAACGGCATCGCTGTCACCAATCGCCGTTGCCACGAATGACTCACTTACTGGCGAGCCGTCGAGGTTGCGGACGGCCCGAACGACGGCGAGATCGAGTTCAGGATCGACGGCAAGAAGATCGGCCTCGAAGGCAGGAACGGGTGGCACTCCCGAGTCGTCGGTGATGGCGATGATGATCTTGCTGTAAGGACAGAAGTCGTCGCGTGCAACGACATGGGCGTTTGTGAGGATGGTGCCGTCGGATTCGACGATGGTTCCTGAACCAGAACACAGCCCGTTGCCGTCGTCATCGGTGAGGATCACCATCACGGTGGACGTGGCCAGCTCGGCGACCGTGCGAGGAACAAACGCGGTGGTTGTCGTCTCAGCCACAGTCGTTGTTGTGATAGCAGCGACCGTGGTGACGGGAGCGGCTTCATCGCCGCCCCGTGTGCCGGCATACACACCGCCACCGACCAGTGCGGCCAAGAGCACGCCGGCACCGGCGAAAAGCCCGAAACGTTTGGAGTTGCCCGATGACCCAGCTGCAGCGGGGGTTGCGTAGTGGCTGGGCGGCGAGCCACCGGCTCCCGATGGAGTCGGGGGCGTTGAAGGGACGAACGGGGCCGAAGGTCCCGGTTGCGGAGGTGGCGGCTGGACGAGCGGCGGCTGGGTGGCGGGCGAGTACGCCGGTGTTGGCGGTGTCAGTGGAGGGGAGGCGGCTGGAACCTGCGGCGTTGGTGGGATGGATGCCGGCGGCGTGGGCGGCGTCTGGTTGGGCAGCGGCCGGACGTCGGGATGCACACGACTGGGGATGGGCATCGTTGCCGGCTGAGCCGGGCGTTCGTAGCGCGTTTCTACAGGGGTTTCGTCGGCAGGGGTTTCGTCGGCAGGGGTTTCGTCGGCAGGGCGTTCGTCGGCAGGCGGCTGAGGGGTTGGGGTGGGAGTTGGGGCAGCCGGAGGAGGCTGGACCTCGGGCGCGGCCTCGCCCGGGCGCCGTGGTGGTTGAGGTGCCTGGGGTTCTCCACTGTCCGTCACAAACTCTGACGATAGAAGCTCTGTCCGCCCTCCGATAGGTCTGTTGCCCAACAACGGGGATGTCCCCTACCGCCTGCTACTGCTCGAGCGACGGGTGTCCTAGACAGATGACTGTCCTAGATGGCGAAGCCGCCTAGCTTCACTTCGAGGTACTCGGCGATGCCCTCGTGACCGCCCTCACGACCCAAACCAGAATCGCCCATCCCACCGAATGGAGCGGCAGCCGATGTGGGATTCACGTCATTGATGCCAATGATTCCGAATCGCAGGCCTTCGAATGTCCGCATCGCCGTTTTCAGGTTCTGGGTGTAGACGTAGGCAGCCAGTCCGTAGTTCGTGTCGTTGGCTTTCTCGATCACGGTGTCGACGTCGTCGTAGGTGATCACGGGAGCCACCGGGCCGAAGGTTTCTTCCCGGTAGATGGTCATGTCGTCGGTGATCCCGGTTACCAACGTCGGAGCGAAGAAGTGACCGGCGGCGTAGTCGCCCTCGAGCAAGCGGGTACCGCCAACTGGCACGGCAGCACCCTTGGCGATGGCGTCTTCTACCTGTCGTTCCACCTTCGCCACTGCCGCATCATTCACTAGCGGACCAACACCGACGCCCTCGTCCATGCCGTTGCCTGCACGAACCTTGCCGATGCGAGCGGTGAGCGTTTCATGGAACGCATCAGCGCCGCTCTCGTGGATGTAGAGGCGGTTAGGACTGATGCATGCCTGACCGGAGTTGAGGAACTTGAGGGCGGCTGCGCCCTTGGCTGCATGAACCGGGTCGGCGTCGGGGAACACGATGAAGGGGGCGTGACCGCCCAGCTCGACCGACACCCGCTTGAGGTTGCCGGCAGCCTTGCCAGCCAACATCTTGCCCACCGCAGTGCTGCCAGTGAAGGTCAGCTTGCGCACGCGCTCATCAGAGGTAAACACCTCGCCGATTGGCTTCGGGTCGAGAGCGGTAACCAGGTTGACGACCCCGGGTGGAAAGCCGGCGTCATGGAATACAGCGAAGATGGCCTTTGCGCACAGCGGCGTGGCCTCGGCAGCCTTCAGGACCAGGGTGCAACCGGCGGCGACGGCCGGCCCCATCTTCCGTGTCAGCATCGACATCGGGTAGTTCCACGGCGTGATGGCGGCGACCACACCCACGGGTTGCTTGAGTACGAGGAACCGCTGGTCGGCCCTGGCCGATGGCAGCCACTCCCCCGCGATCCGCTTGGCCTCTTCTGCGTACCAGCGAAGGAAGTCGGCGCCGTATTTGACCTCGGCCGCGCTCGCCTTCAGCGGCTTGCCCTGCTCCTTGGTCATGAGCTCGGCCAACTCACCGCTGCGTTCGGTCATCAGCTGCCAGGCTTTGTACAACAGGTCAGAACGCTCATATGCGGTGGTCGATGCCCATGAACCGAACGCTGCATCGGCAGCAGCGATGGCTTGTTCGGCGTCAGCCGCGTTGCCGTCGGCGACTTCGCCGATCACCTCGCCGGTCGCCGGGTTGGTCACCTCGAACGTGCCACCCGAGATGGCATCGACCCACTCACCGTTGATGTACATGACGACCAGTATGGCCCTACGTCGAACGCCTCTCGAATTCGATCAGACGGCCGGCGCTGAACCGCGCCCGAACAGTCCCTTCACCTTGGCGAACAGCCAGCGGGAGGGCGGCACCAGGGCCAAGTAGTAGAACGGAAAACTGACCAGCACCAGGATGGTGGAGGCGATCAGCCCGAACATGATGGTGAAGCTGAGTGCCTCCCAGAACGGATCGCTCAGCGCCAGCGGAGCCAGGCCCACAACGGTGGTGGCCGTTGTCGCCACCAGCGGGCGGAAGCGGGTTTGCACGGCGATGGCAATCGACTCGGCGTTCCCCGCACCTTCTCGCCAGGCTCGGTTGGCGGCATCGGTAAGGAGGATGGTGTTGTTCACGACCACACCGATCAAACCGATCAGGCCGATCACCACGAAGAAACTGATCGGATTGTCGCTGAGTCGCAGAGCGGTGAACACGCCGAACAGTCCGAAGGGGATGGCCAGCATGATCAGGATCGGCTGCACGATCGAACGGAACAGCACCACCAGCAGGCCAAGCATGCCCAGGAGAGCGAACTGGAGGGCGACGCCGGCTGATGCAAAGCCCTCCTGGTTCTCTGACTCCTGGCCGAAGTCGAACTTCAGAGCGTCGGTGACGAGGCCTCGACTGGCGAGGTCCGACTCGGGGTGCAGTTCCAACACCTTGTTCTCGGTTGCATCCAGCAACGCGGTGACGTCTTCCGCATCGAATCGTGCCCGCACTTCGATGATTCGCTCGCCGTCAGACCGGGCCACCTGACCGTCGGTCGACACCGTGGCTTCGATGATGCGGGCAAGGTCGCCGTTGGCTCGCTCGACGTCCGCTCCCTCGAGTTCGGTCGCCAGGGTGAAGGCCAATTCGTTGGCCGCCGCCGGATCGTTGTCGGCTCGAATCTGCACAGCGAAGGGGAACTCTTCGCTTGGCGGGCCATTGTCGACCTGGCTGACGCTCGGCCGCATGCCGTCGATTCCCTGCAGCTGCTCTTCGATTTGGGCCGCGAACTCTTTGGCCGTCGGTTCACGGTCGTTGAAGTTCGTGAGATCGACGAAGACGTTCACGCCGCCGGGACCGCTAAACACGTAGGCCGCCGATACCAAGTCGTCCCGCAGCACATCGAGCATGGCGGCATCAACCTGATCGGCCAGTACTTGGGCCTCGGGAAGCTCGGTGCCCGGGTCGAAGTCGGCGGCAACGAAGATGTTGTTCGAGTCTTTGGAGGGCGGGAAGATGTTGAAGGTCAGTCCGCCAGCCACGATAACGGCGGCGAAGATTACGCCGAGCGAGAACACCACCGACACCACGCCCACGGCGATGCCACCAACGCGATTGGTTTCGACCAACCGAATCATGCGGCCGAGTGCGCTTGCCACCGAAGTCTGGGCTCGTACGACGGGCGATGAGCTGCCCTGACCCTTGAGAAGAAAGCCAGCGGCCAGGGCCGAGATCAGGGTGATGGACAAGAAGAACGACATCAGCAACGCCACGATGACCGTGACCGGCATGATGCGGATGAACTCACCAAGGATGCCGGTGACGAACAGCATCGGAGCGAACACCAGAACGGTGGTGAGCGTGCCGGCCAGCGATGCTGTGCCCACCCGATCGATGGCGACCCGCACGACATCGGCTGGTTCAACGGCCGTATCACGATTCGCATCAATCGCCTCGGCGATCACCACCGCGTCGTCCACCAATAGTCCAAGAGTGAGGATGAGGGCGAACAGGGTGATCGTGTTGAGCGACTGACCCAGGAACATCAGCGCCAGCAGGGTGGCGGCCATCACCGTCACCATGAACGCAGCGGTGATCACCGAAGTACGCCAACCAATCAACAAAAGGCTCACGACGGCGACGGCGATAAGACCGGTGAGGAGGTTGCTCTGGAGATTGCTGAGCTGCAGGCGGATGTCTTTGGCGAAATCGGCCGTGATGCGGGGCTCGAAGCCATCGCTAACCGGTGCCGTCTCAAGCAGGCCAGCGACCGTGTCGCTGAGCTCGAGGGTGTCGAGACCGGTATCGGATCGGTCGACGCCGATATGGATGGCCGACCCGAACCCGTCGTCTCCCTCAAGGAAGACCCGGGTAAACGATGTCTGCCGGAGTTCGGCCTCACCGGTCGCGATATCGAATGCATCGGTGAACTGCGATTGAGGGTCGGCCACGGCGATGTCGGCACTGGCCTCGAGATGCGCCGCTACCGCTATCGCCTCCGCCTCGAGATCTTGATCGTCGCCGCCACCGACATTGACGACCGAGACAAGAAGGTCGAATTCGTTCAAGAAGCCGGCCGCGTCGAGTTCGGTGTAGGTGATTTCGACTTGATCGGGAACGACTCCCTCGTGGATGCCCTCGATGGCGGCGACGCCCTCGGCTGACGAGAAGCTGCTGTTGAATTCAACGATGAGGGAGGCGAAGTTGCGGCCGGCGAAGGCTTCGACCCCCTCGACGCCATCGACGGCCAAGATGGCCTCGGTCAGCGGCTTGGACACGTCGGCATCGACGGCCTCGGGGTCGTCAGCGAAGTAGGGGCCCTGCACGAAGACGATCGGGGTGTTGATCGGTGGGAATCCCTCGCGGTCGAGTCCGGAAAGATAGGCGTAGCCGCCCGCCGCCAGCAGCAGGATCCACAGGCCGATGGTGACCTTCCAATACCTAGCGGCCGCGACCGCCAAGATCGTGAGTGGCTTGCCGGATGGGCCGAGCTCTACCGATGTCACGCCGCCAAACTACTCACTGCCCGTACATCGCGTCGCACCAAATTTGGTGTGATTTGCGACCTACTAGGCACGCCGAACTGTCTCGTTTCCGGCAGCGCTGAATATTCTGAACCAGTGGCGAACAGCATCACAGTCATCGACGGGGGTATGGGCAAGGAGCTCAAGCGCATCGGGGCACCGTTCCGACAGCCGGAGTGGTCGGCGCTCGCGTTGATCGATGCTCCCGACCTGGTGCTGGAAGCACACGAATCCTTGATCGATGCCGGCGCCGAGGTCATAACTACCAACGCCTTTGCCGTCGTGCCCTTCCACATTGGCGACGAGCGATTCGACACGATCGGCGGCGACCTGGTCGAGGTGGCCGCAGAGGTTGCCCGGGAAGCCGCCGACGAAGCCGAGCGCCCGGTGCTGGTTCCCGGATGCCTACCTTCGCTTTTCGGGTCGTATCAGCCCGAACTGTTCGACCCCGAGCGGGCACCGGAGATCATCGATCAGTTCATTAGTCGCCAGGCGCCATTTGTCGACCTGTGGATGGCAGAGACGCTGAGCTCCTTGGAGGAGTTCGATGCCGTCGTAGAGGGACTCGAGCGCCACGTCGCTGACGAAGGAGATGACCTTGAACTTTGGGCTTCGTTCACCGTTGCCGACAACTTATTGGGCGAGACCGCTACCGAAGCTGTCCTCCGATCGGGCGAGTCCATCGGCACTCTCGTCGAACACGTAGCCGGCCGCTGCTCGTCTCTGCTGTTCAACTGTTCGAATCCAGAGACAATCGACATCGCCATTGGGCAGCTGGCCGAAGCACTCGGTCCCAAGCCATCGATCGCGTTCGGTGCCTACGCCAACGCCATTGCTGACGTCGGCGAGATCTTAGCCAAGCAAGGTCTGCACGAAACCCGCAACGAGCTGACTCCCTCGGTGTACGCCAGACACGTAGCTGGCTGGATCGAGCAAGGTGCCACCATCGTCGGCGGATGTTGTGGCATCAACCCAGATCACATCGCAGCATTGGTCGATCTTCAGAGCTGACGAGCCGACCGATACCCTCATCGGCGGCCGAGAAGTTGGCCTTCGCCCCCGTAGCTCAGTGGATAGAGCATTGGTTTCCTAAACCATGTGCGGCAGTTCGATTCTGCCCGGGGGCACTTAGATCGTGCCGCGTAGTATCGGACCGTCCCTCTCTGGACGGCCCCTACTCACGGATCCCGAAGCGTCGTCGGGACGTCACGGCTGGCGTGAAGAACCCGCAACACGTCGAGACGATCGCTACGAACCAGATAGAAAATCAAGTACGGAAACGCCTCGACTCGAAACGATCGCACGCCCGGCAGATCCAGCTCGAAAGCGAACCGAACTGACCCGAGCTCAGGGTGCAGTTCCAACTGCCGGATCGTTTGTTCCAGCTGATCAACGAATCGCGTTGCAACCTCTGCATCTGCTCCATCGACGTAGTAGCGGACTGCTTCGTCAACATCCTTCGTGGCCTTGCTGCGAAAACGCGCTGGCAGCACCTCAGTCGCCGGCCGAGACCTTCCGACGAAGACCCTCGAAATAGGCCTCATCTCCCGGCCCCACCACATCGGACTCGAGCCCCTCGACAATAAGCAGCCGCAGGTGCTGCCGCTCACGGTCTCGACGGATCAGATCTCGCACATACTCGCTCGTCGACCCGTACCCGCTCTGGCCAACACGATCATCGACGAAGTCCTTGAGCTCGTCTGGCAAAGACACATTCATCGTCGTCATTTCATCAGTCTATTCGCCTATGGCAATCTTTGCCAAGGGCGGTCAACCACGAAAGTGTCCCACGTTTTGTCCCAACACCAGCCCCGTAGGCGAACCGGGTTTCCGACTGGGGATCTGGGGGATTTCGCTCAGTGTGAGGTCAGGGCAGGAGGTCGAGTGTCTCGCAATGGCTAGGTCGGACCACAGAGAAGTGCCTGCGGTCGATGGTCGCAACTGTTGTGATCTGTAGACGTTCTGCCGCCGCGATCACCGAAGCATCAACAGTGCCGAGCGGCATGTCATGGTATTGGTGCACGAGTTCGGCGATACGAATCCAATCTGCAGCCGCAATAGGTTCGATCACGAAGTCGCCGCCGGCGAGATCGCCAAGGAAACGAACTTCTGGCTCCGTGCCCAGCCGACTCGAAATGAGGTAGGCGACTTCGGTGATCACCGTCGAGTTAAGCGAGGCAAGAGATTCATAACCCTCAGTCAGCACCAACAAAAAGTGCGGACGGTTCGTAGGTCGCGATCACCCGCAGATGAGTGCCTCGCCGCACCGCCGAACTCGGCCCACTACGACTCGACAGCAACCTCCGCCCGGCGCTGCTCATCTGACGGTTGAGAGAGCGGCGCTGCTGGCGGTGTCACAGGCGGGCCGTAGACTGACAGGATGGCCACGACAGACACCAGCGACCAGGCTCGCCAACGACAGCTTGCCGTGTACGCCGACATGGCCGGCGCCGACAAGGTCATGCAGGCCGTCGAAATGGCTGAGCAATCGAAGGCCATCGCCATCGAAGGCATTCGGGCACGTAGCCCCAGATTCTCCGAAGCACAGATCCACCGGGCCTGGCTTCGCTTGGTCCACGGGGATCGCGCCGACCGCTTCGAAAACATAGCGACTTCAAAAGACTCCTAGATGCAGCACGACCTCCTGGCCAGGGTCGTCACCGCTCTCGACGTCGCCGGAATCCCTCACATGGTGACCGGTTCTTTTGCCAGCACCTTCCACGGCGAACCAAGAATGACGAGAGATATCGACCTCGTCATCGACCCCGATACCACGACCATTGCCCTCTTTGTCGAGCAGTTCGAACCAGAAGCCTTCTACATCGACAACGCCGCCGCTACAGCCAGCCGTGACATGTTCAACGTCATCGACGTGACCACAGGCTGGAAGGTCGATCTCATCATTCGCAAGGACCGGCCATTCAGCCTTGAGGAATTTGGTCGCCGGATCCCTGTCGTAATCTCTGGCGTCGCCACCTTCGTTGCGAGCGTCGAAGACACGATCCTCTCCAAACTGGAATGGTCCAAGACCTCGGGCTCTGAGCAACAGCTCCGCGACGTCAACGCCATGATCCAGATACAGCGGCCTGCCCTCGATCTGGACTACCTACAGCGTTGGGCAACCGAACTCGGAACCGTCAAGCAACTTCAAGAGGCCCTCGACGCCGAAGCCTGAGGTCCATGTGTCTCGATCAAAGGGGCGGGGGTCGGATCGCCCGACCAACCCCCACCGCGATTCTCCCAGGCGGTCGCTCCCGCCGACCAACCGGTCCTTGGTCTCCAACCACGCTGGATCGTCGAGCCTGGTGGTCTCGACCAGCAGGCGAAGGTTGGCGATTGGGCTCTTGAGCTCGTGCGATGCATTGGCGGTGAACTGTCTGAGGGAATCCCGGTGACTCTCCAGCCGGTCGAGCATCTCCTTCATGGTGACGGCCAGGGCGCTGACCTCACCCTGGCCGGCTGGCACCGGGACACGCTCGGAAAGATTGGTCCCAGACACCTCCTCGGCCCGACGACGACCCGGGAGAAAGGTGTCCCATGTTTTGTCCCACGTTGGCCGAGCGGATCGGTGAATACGAGGCAGCATCAGGTGACATCCGGGCGCTATCTCGATCGCCGTTTCAACCCTTGAAAACTGACGTTCCGGCATTCTGCGACATGAGGCGTCACAGTGAATGGCCCATTCCTAAACCATGTGTGGCAGTTCGATTCTGCCCGGGGGCACAAGCGAAAATATAGCTCTGACCAGGGCAAACGTCTGACTCACCTGCGATTCTCACGTGTTGATGGCGGCGGCGAACGCGTCGTCTTCGTCGTCGGTTAGGCCCTCGGTGAGGAGGTCATCCAACGATTCGAGGACTGGTGCGTCCGAGAGTTCGTCCGTGGTGAGGTCGCGGGCAAGCAGTGATATGCCGTCTGGCACCTGATCGTCTTGGCCAGCGGCATCGGACATCTCGCCAGGATAAGCGACAGCTAAGGCTCCGGCTATCGCGGTGCTGTCGAGCACGCACAACGCGCAACGGCACTGATCCGACTGCCTGCGCGAGAACGGCAGGTCGTGAACTGTCGCTGCGGCGAACCAAGGCAACGATCCGAGAGCCGAAGAATATCGGGCGCCGACGGCATTGTGTGATGTCGCATACGGGCCGGAAGGCGAGATCAGCGGCGCGGTTGTCGGGCTGTGAGTGTGTCATGAGCCTGGTATCGGTTCCTCATTGTGGGTCTTACGGACTGTTCGGCTGCGATATCGGCCCATTCAGCCGAGAGGCGCTGTTTTTTAGCGTTTGGTCTGTGACCTCGCTATCCCGACGTGCCCGTTTCGCTTCACCCGCCGCTGTGGCACTGGCCTTGGCCGCAATGGGTTTGCCTTCGGTCGCTGGTGCGCAAGCGGTTCCTGAGTTCGACGGCGAGGCGTGCACGATTGTTGGCGCCGAAGCCGACGATGTGCTGTATGGCACGTCAGGTCGCGACATTATTTGTGGCCTGGGCGGCAACGACACCATCTGGGCCGGCGCGGGAGACGACGCCATCGACGGCGGGTCTGGGAATGACCGCATCGGCGCGGGCCCAGGATCAGACGTTGTGCATGCCGGCGACGGTGCGGATGTCGTGTGGGGCAATACGGGCATGAACGTCATACAGGGCGGCCTCGGTCCCGATCGTCTTTGGGGTGGCGACGGCATCGACTTCCTTGCAGCCGACGAATTCGTCGATCAGGCGCCAGAGGATCGTGAAATGACTGCCCGGACAGATCGCGACGCCGACACCAACATCCTCGGCGGCGGCGCCGGACTCCAGGACTACCTCTATGGCGCCGCTGGCGACGATCGCCTTTACGCAGGAGAAGACGACGGCTTCGAGCCATGGGACGGGGTGGACGGTGGCGCAGGCCATCTGTTCGGTTTTGGGGGCGATGACATCCTCGTCGGTCGTGCCGGTTCCCGTCCGTTGATTTTCGACGGCGGCGTCGGCGACGATCGGATCTACTCGAATGGTGGTGCGCTGGCCGTGCTCCCTCAACTGGCTCAAGAAAATGGTGACGATGTCATCTATGGGTCCCCCTACCGTCATGTGCTCATTGATCCATACGGGCAGAATCGGATAGTTGGTGGTGCTGGCAATGACTGGATCGTCACTGGTGGCCCTGATTCGGACGCGATGAACACGGTCTACGGCGGTGACGGGGACGACACGATTTCGATCGACGGCGTCGGTTCGGTCGCTTACGGAGGCGCCGGTGACGACGAGATCACTGGAGGCTGGCGATCTGACCGCCTGATCGGCGGGCCCGGTAACGATGTCCTGATTGGCGATCGTGGCGACGACGTGCTGATTGGTTCCGCCGGAGCTGACCGCCTGTATGGGGCTGGCGGTAGCGACATCCTGTGGGCCGGTAACGATTCCGACGTCGATGAGCTCTACGGGAACGGTGATCAGGGCAATGGAGTCGACCAATGCTTCGGCGGCCCCGGCGACATCATCAACTGCGTCGCCATCTAACTGCTCCCAACTGAACCGAAGGGTCCGAAGACGCGCCCCGAGAATCGACCGACTTCCACATTAGTGCAACCCACTAGGCCTCGACGGCCCGACGCCTACACCTAGGCGCCTAGTGATCGCATCGTGCGGTTAGCGCTAGCCGGGAGATTGGGGCGGTCGGGAGGCCCGTCGGTTACCCGACTCGATGAGCGATACCGGGTGGGTATTGGCCTGGAACGATTGGCCAGAACGACAGCTGCGAGACGGGTTGCGATGAGTCCCTATCGCGCGACAATTAGGCGGTGATGCGGCGCTGCCGACAGGTCTGCGGCCGTGACTATTTACTGGTGTTATCGGAGCTAGGCCGGCGGGACGGGTCAGGCAACCTTTCTGTTGACCCTCACCCGCGTGAGGGAACCATGATGGCGAGATGGACGAAGAGCGAACACGGTTTCAGATCGGCGAGTTCGCTGAGCTGGTAGGGCTGAGCGTCCCGCAGCTCAGGCGATACGACCGGCTGCAGCTTCTCTCGCCTGCAGGTCGGTCCGAGGCCGGGTACCGCTTCTACAGCTCTGGCCAAACCGGCACAGCCCGCGTGATCGCCTTGCTGCGATCGCTCGACATGCCAATCGCCGATATACGGCGCATTCTCACCGGCGTCGATGAAGACGATCGGCAAGGCTTAATCGTTGCCCATCGTGCCCGCCTCGAGACCAGGCTCGATGAAGTCCACTCGCTTCTTGACGCCGTCGATGCCATGACCAAAGAGGACGAAACAACAATGGACACGACCACTGACCTCTCATCGTGGCTGCACGTCCTGCCACGACTACCAGTCTCCGACATGGACCGCTCCATTGCCTACTACCAAGAAGTACTGGGCTTCCGACTCGCCTGGCGCACCACTGACGGGACGCTGGCCGCCCTCGCCAGCGGCGACATCGAACTCTTCCTCCTCGTGCCATGGACCGGTGACTCACCGATCCAATCGCGAACGGCCTACATCTACGTCGAAGATCCCGACGCCCTGTGTGCGGAGTATGAGCTAGCCGGAGCTGACATCATCGACCCAGTGCAATCCCGCCCTTACGGCATGCGCGACTTTGAGGTAGCTGACCCAGATGGGCACCGATTTACTTTAGGAAAAGGCGAAGAGAGGCTCCGCGAAATCGCCAGCGACTACGGCCTGAACCCCGACGAAATCACCATCAACACGACGCCGCCTCACACACGGCGCTAACCCAATCACCGGTGGGGAGGGTGACGTAGCGGACACGGGGCCTTGCCTTCTAAGCGGCGGCGGGTGGAAGGGCGACGGCAAGGTGGTCCGCTAGTTCGCGATACTCCCCAGCATCGGGTCGGGTCGAGGAAATCCGGTCGACCAGTTTCCGTGGGTATCCAATCCATACACCGTCGATAGTCCAGTACCCCCGATCAGCGGCCAGTCAGCGTTGGTGAAACAGATAGCGTTGAATACCGGCGTGTTCTGATTTCCTGTCTGGTCGAGCGCCGTTTGGACGGCGGCTAGTTGATGGTCCTTTCCAGCGACAAGTCTGGAACAGTTTCGACCAGCGACGAAGAGTTGCCTTGTTGGCTTACGCCAACTGCCACCCGCCCGGATCTCGACCTTGCCTCGATAGTTTTTGGCATCGACAATCCAGGCCCCTGACCGGGCGACAACGAGATGGTCGATGTTGGCCCGCGTGCCTGGAATCTGGCGGTCGTCCAGCACAACAGCATCGTCGAGGAAACGATTCAGATGGTTGGAGAGTCGACGTTCGCCATCGGCTCCTTTGGCCCAAGCAGTCGTTGACTGCGGCTCGGATACCAGAACCTGAGCGATGGTTCCAACGACACCGCTACCCCATTTCTCCTCGACCGCCTTCTCGTGGCGTCGACGCCGTCGGGCGTATTCCTTCTGCGCTGACCCGCCAGCGACACCGGTTGCCGCAACCAGTGGGGTTGGATCCTGATTCCGCGGTCGACAATCGAGACAAGTGACCTGGCGAGACTCTCGGTCCCAAAGCGCCTGAGTCCCGGCAGCGATCTGGCTACGACAGCCCACACAACTATCTGGCCTTCGCAACGAGATCATCTTCATCACCAGGCATCGACAAACCACAACCCCGACTGAATCGAAACCAACACGGCCACGACCCAATCCACCCTCCACCGGAACTATGTGGCGCCGCAGGCGCTCGATACCGAGTGGAGAACTGGTCTCGCCGCCAGTGATTCTGCGTCGTCGTTGTGCTGGGCTCTCTACTAGTTGGGCCTTGTCCGAACCCGCTCAGGTTTGGACGGATCTGCTCGGCCGAATCATCGTTTCGGCGTCGTGATTATCGAGCACTGCAGTGGGGCCGATATCGCACACCCCCTATCGCTCCGGGTGCTGATTCTGCGCGGGTGGTTGAGTTCGTCTGGTTGGAGAGATGACATGCCGTCACGTGACGGTTCGTCGACACTGTGTGTCGACACGAGAGGGGAGATCGCTTTGAAGCGAAGCCGTTGGATAAGTCTCTTAGCGCTGGCGTTGGTTGCGATCGCCGGATTCCTCGTTGCCCGCTCCAGTGGTGACTCACCACTCGATGCCGTAGAGGCAAGGATCGGAAGCGACTGCGGTGAGCTTCATCGCCACGGCCAGAGTCTGATGATCGTCTACCCCGAAGGTGATATCGAAAACAGCGGCTGTTTGCGAACAGCCGGTAGTGCTGCGGGCGACGCTGGGTTGTCGGCAGACGAGGTCGACGCAGTGTTCCAGAGTAACGATGGTGGAGTAGTGATCGTCGACGGGGTTCGTGTCTCGCTCCAAGTCGAACAACTCGCTGACCCTGGCGGATCGGTCTGGTTTGTCGAGTTCGCCGATTGCGGGCGCACTCTTGTCCCTGTCGATCGAGGCGTTTGGGCGGCTGGAATCCCATGGGGCAGCTTCTGGTACTCGCCCTGCGACACCGACTTCAAGATTTGGTTCAATTCCGCGAGCTGAGAGCGTGACCCGTGTAGCCGAAAGATGGGTGCATGCTGAGTGGCTTCTGTCTACATCACAACGTACAAGTGCCGACATTTGAGGGTATTTCGCGAGAGACAGAGCCCGGAACAACGCATGCGAGCATTGTCATCGATGAGGCGATCCAGTTGCGCCAGATGGGGCCAGGAAAAGTCACGGTCCTTCCCACCACCTCGACCGGGTTCAACGCAGCTCTGAACGCAGCCCGCTCAACTCTCAACGAGGACGCAAAGAACCAGGTCAAGATGCTGCTGTCAAAGGTAGAAACCGCGCTACAAGGAATCGAAGGCGCCACCACCACCGCACTACCGAAGCCGACCTCGACAGAGTCGCCGATGAAACTCGTCCTGCGCTTGCTGATCTCGCCCATCACCTTGATCCTTGGCGGCGAAACTACCCCAAGCGCCGATCACAACCGGATGGTCGCCGATTCAGGAGTGGGAGCGCTCCACAAGCCGGCGCCCCGCGGACTCATTCGAGCCGCTGAAGGCCGACTACTGGCAGAGGCAGCGAGAGACGTCATCGATGACGAGGTTTCCCGCGATCTATCGCTGCCCTGGGAGTCTGCGACCGTCACCCGATAACAGGGCAACCACATCGCGTTCCGGCGGACGGCCACCTCGCAGCAGAACGTCCAAAAGGCCAACGTGTGGTGGCTAACGATTCGATTTTAACGTCCCTTTCCGAGCACGAACGGCATCACTGCCAGCACCGAAACACCTCCGAGAATAATGACCGTGAAGACGAACCCGAAGCCCGCCCCCAGAACGATCGACGCACCCATTGCGACGATGACACCAAGAACCAGCAGATAGACGATCTTCTCAGCTTTCGTCTGTTTCGCGACCACGAGTCCTCGGTTTGGAACCACCAGATGCTGCTTCGACCGGAGCGTCGCTCAGACCGCACGCTCAGTCTGAAACACCACTATTGCCGGACTCTCGACGCTGGCCAAGAATGCGTGGTCTCTCCAATGGCGATACGACGGCGTTTTAGGTTTCAGCTAGCCGACAGCAGTTCTCGAAGCAGACCGAGCAACATCGCCACGACGCCGACCCACGCTGTGACCCGGTAACTCCCGACGCCTCCAACGAAGTCAGTCCGCGAGGTGATGTAGCTATGCCTCAGCGAACACAGGGCGACTCCGACGGCTCCCAGCCACACGTATGTCAATCACAAACCCCAGTCTCATTGACCGCGCAACGATCTTGGCCAAGATCGTTCGTTGACAGTATTAGTGCCCTTTTCTGCCGGTGAGTTGGCATTGGCTTGCAACGACCAGTCTGCGGCGACACATAATCACCGCCGCCGACCAGTGCCACAAAACCATGCGAAGTGTGCGACCCGGGCCGCGCCCGAAGCCGCCCATAATCTCATCGCTGGCCAGGCAGCCGAGCCCGAGCAGTACGGCTGATCTGATCGATTCGATCATCTTCTGTCGCAGCCGACCATATTCGCGGCACCTGACACAGATTGTTGCTTGACGCTTGCAGCCGATTCCGGCTCGGAGGCGCTCGCGATTATTGGGCGCTGCACTTGGGCCGTGATGCGGCGCTGCCACGCCGCTAGGGGACGTGATTGTGTAGGGGTGTTATCGAGCGGCCTCAGATCGCACTTCGCACCCACTCTTTCTCCACAGCAGTATTGACCGGGGTGGTCGAGGTGTCGCTGGGGTCTTGTTCCTACGCAACGCTGATGACGTCGACCGTGTTGTTCTCGATGAGGTCGAAGTCGATTTCTGCACCGAGGCCCGGGCCGTCGAACGCGTGCACGAGCCCGTCGGTATCGACGGTGATGTCGTTCACCAAGCCGTACTTCTGAGCCTCGTCGGGGAGCAGCACTTCGAACCATGTGGTGTTGGGGATCGCCATGGCCACATGGAGGTTGGCCACGTTGTTCAGCGAATTGCCGCCGTGGTGGATCTCGAGGTTCATGTGGAAGCCCTCGGCGAGGTGGGCGGTCTTGATCAGCGAGGAGATCCCGCCCTTCACCGCAACGTCGCCCCGGAGGTAGTCCGTGGCTTCCGCGATCACCCACGGCGCGAACGCGGTGAACCCGCCGGGGGAGTACTCGGTGGCGAGGAGCGGGATGTCGAGCTGACGACGGAGCTTGGCCGAGTTGTAGAGGTCATCGTCGGCGAGGGGATCCTCGAACCACTTGAAGCCGAGGTCGGCGACCGCCCGCCCGACCTTGAGCGCGTCCGGGTAGGAATACGCCCAGGTGGAGTCGAGCATGATCGGGTAGCTGTCGCCAACCGCGGCGCGAACTGCCCGGCAGACCTCGATGTCCCAGTCTGGTTCGGTTGGCGGATGGATCTTGTACGCCTTCCACCCGGTGTCTCGATAGTGGAGAGCCTCGGCGACGTATGCGTTGGTGCTGTCGTGCACTGGAGAGCTGGCATAGGCGCCGATCGACGATCGGTACGACCCGAGCAGCCGATGGATCGGTAGGCCGGCGATCTGGCCGGCGAGGTCCCACAGTGCAACATCGACCGCTCCGATCGCGCGCAGCGACGCGGAGCGGCCTTTGCTGACCAGTTCTCTGTAGAGGCGCTCCCGATCGGTCGGGTCAGCGCCGAGCACGACGGGAGCCAGCACCGCCATAACCGCGTAGGAGTCGAGCTCGGCGCTGCGGATGGCGGAGCCGAGGAACGCATGTCCGGTGAATCCGTCGGCGGTGTGGAGCCGCAGCAAGCCGATCTTCGAACTGCCCCCAAACTTGCCCGTGTGACGGCCATAGGTGGTGGCGGGTATGTCATCCCAGGAAAAGAGCGTGAGGCTGACGTCATCGATCGGTGCGACCATCGCACCATCATGCCTCTCGCGCGGTCAGGGCGCCGCAGGCATTTCGACGATCGGGTCGTGCTCGACGATGTTGCGCTGCCGGCCTGCGATCAGATGTCCCTTTGCCGCGTAGATCATCCGGCCGCTCTGCATCGATGCCGAGTTCGCAGTTGTCGCATATCCCACAATCGGCGCCTGCTCCGTTGAGCTGAGTTGAGCTGAGCTGAAGCGAGGCTCCAGACCTTTGCGGTTATCGGGTGCCCGACATAAGGGCCGATATCGAGTGGTCACCGGAGGGTCGGAGTCGTGTTTACGTGCGGGTGTTATCGAGTGGTCGGCTCCACTGCCCGGCGTTCCTCTTCCGTCATGCGATCTACACTCCCTGCCCTGAGGACGCTGCTGGAAACCCCCGCGCTTGAACTCAGAATGCTCGCTGGAAAGTGCCGTAGCGTGCTGCGCAAAAAGCCGGAGCGCCCAGCGACGCTGAACGAACTAGTCGAAGCGTCTCTTTGGGCCAGCAAAGGACACGACGACAAGCGAATCCCTTTGGCCGTGACCAAGACCTGGGATCCGGGTTCATACGGCATCAATCTCCAAGACCCGGTCCTGATTCGGGATGCCGTCACCAGCCGTCGACCGCTCTCTGGCGCTTGAAACGTGACATTCACGGGACTATGCGGTGCTGCAATAGGGCCGATACCGAGTGGTCGCTGCCGTTGTTGAGGCGTGAATACGTGCGTTGAAGTGTGCGCCCTAGCCACACTCCTAGCCCAAGAGTATGCTGGCATACATGCAGCGCACGACCGTAAAACTCCCTGACGAGCTCGACGCACGTCTTCGACACGAAGCCGAACGCCGAGGAAGCACAGTGTCAGACCTCACCCGCGAAGCAATCGAAACGTTCCTCGGCACCCAACCAGGCAGACGGCGACTTTTCGCCGCTGGCGCCGGGGCAAGCGGTCACAACGACATTTCTGAACGCATTGAAGAGATCCTCGCCGCCGAGGTGCAGCCATCGCTCTGATCGTCGACGCCGGCCCGCTCTACGCTTACGTCGACAGCGACGACCGCCACCACACCGCGTGCCTGGATCTACTCGAAACCCACCCAGGACCCCTCATCGTCCCTGCGCTGGTCATCACCGAAGTGACCTACCTCATCGGGACTCGCCTCGGTGCAGATGTCGAGGTCCGATTCTTGGGCGACCTGGCAGCAGGCAACCTTCTCTCCGAACACGTCCACGCAGGCGACTGGATGCGGATCGCTGAACTCGTGGCCCAGTACCGAGACCTTCCCCTCGGCACCGCCGACGCTTCGGTGATCGCAGCAGCAGAACGACTAGGCATCTCCGAGATAGCCACACTCGACCGACGACACTTCACCGTCGTGCGCTCCAAGCTTGGCGATCTCAGCCTTCTGCCTTGATCCAGCAGCGATCAAACAGGTCTTCGTCTCCGACGAGGCCGTCAATATGCGGCGCCGCACTGGGGCCGATACCGAGTGGTCATCGTCGGCGATAACCAGCGATTCTGTGCGGTATTACCTAGTGACCGCTGAATAGCTCGAGCGACTTCTCCGGGCTCGCTGATCGCCAGCGCTCAGCCGGCGATAGGTCGTCGCCGTGGAAGCTGGCCGACGTTCACATCGAGAGTGGTCCGCCAGTTGTCCAACTCGATGGCGGTCGTGTCCCCGTCAGCGGTGCCGACGCCAACGTTGTTGTGAAGAACATCGACACGACCGTGCTGGTCGACGACCCGGTCGATGAGGGCCTTGCAGTCGGCCTCGACACTGTTGTCGGTCACCACGGTCTCGGCCTCGAATCCTTCAGCTTGGATCAGCTGCTGGGTTTCCTCGGGGGAAGGCAGGCTCCGGTTCGCCAAAACCACCGTGGCTCCTTCGCGAGCGAAGGCCAAGGCTGTGGCCCGACCGTTGCCGGTCCCGTCTCCGGCCGCCTGTCCGGCTCCGGTGACTATCGCGACTTTCCCGTTCAGTCTCATTCCGTTTCCCCCTGATCGCCGAACGCTTGCGGCTCGCCGACCCTACCGCTCGGACAGTCTGAGCGCCGTTGAACCGGAGTGTTGAAGCGCGGTCGTCGTGGGGTTGGTCGGTCTGTCTTCGACGTCAGGCAGCGCGGCCGCACTGACACGTAACATCGGCCCATGACCGCATATCAAGACCTCGAACTATTGAGAGTCACGCTCGACCGTGGGGTGGCCCGGGTCTTGATCGACAACCCGCCGATGAACCTGCTTTCGGTCGATCTGATGCGAGAGCTCAACTTGTTGCATCGTCTGATCGAAGCCGATGACGAGGTCCGGGTGGTGGTGTTCGATTCCGCCGATCCGGATTTCTTTATCGCCCACGCTGAGGTCGGGGACATCAGCGCCTTGGAGGAGGACCTATCACCACCCCGCGACGAGATCGTGGGGTTGCATCGGCTGATGGAACGATGGCGAACCTGTTCCAAGCCGACCATCGCCCTGATCCAGGGCCGTACCCGGGGCGGGGGTAGCGAGTTTGTCATGTCGTTGGATATGCGCTTCGCCGCCATCGGCCAAGCCGTGTTCGGTCAACCAGAAACCGCGATCGGGATCATCGCGGCCGGAAGCGGCACGCAACGCCTCGCCGAACTCTGTGGCCGCGATCGTGCCCTCGAGATCGCCCTCGGATGCGCAGACTTCGACGCCGAACTAGCTGAGCGTTACGGATGGATCACCCGGGCCATGCCCGCCGATGAGATCCACCAGTTCGTCAATGCCCTCGCCACCCGCATCGCCTCGTTCCCACCAGAAGCCGTCGCTGCAACCAAACGTGCGGTCCTCGCAGGAACAGTCGACCCGGTCCCGGGCCTGATTACTGAGGAATACGAATACCGCCAGGTCCGCTCCCACCCGTTCGTCGCCGAACGTCTCGCTCGCGCCGTTGAACTCGGCTTCGGCACCAGAGCCGCAGAACAGGCCGACATGACCGACCTCTATCTCGACCTCGGAACCAACCCCGACCAGTAACTCGCCGGACATCACCAGAACGCCGCCCGGCGGAGGTTCGTCCGAGGAGCGCTGGACGCACACGGTCAACCAGACGAAGTGACCACCGATCTCACCCAAGACTCGAGACCGCCAAGTCTCGGGCACCCACAGGCAACGGTGCCCTCAGCGACCGGTGTAGCTCGGGGCCCGTTTCTCCATGAACGCCAGGGGGCCCTCCACTGCATCCTCGGATCGGAAAACGGGCGCGCTCAACTCGGCCTCCAACGTCATTGCCTCCCGCTTGGGAAGACCCATGCAAGCCTTCGCTGAAGCCTTGATGGCGCGCACCGCCACCGGTCCGTTGGCCGCGATCCGCTCGGCAATCCGCATCGCCTCGGGAATCAGCTCGTCCGCATCGACTACCCGATTCACAAAGCCAAGCTCGTAGGCCCGATCGGCATCCACCAGCTCACCCGTCAGGAGCCACTCCATCGCCACCGCATACGGCAGCTGCACGGGTAGGCGGACGGTGGACCCACCGGCAGGGAACAACGCCCGTTGGACCTCCTGGACCCCGAACCGGGCGGTGCTCACCGCCACCCGGATGTCGGTCCCTTGCACCAATTCGCAACCACCAGCGACCGCCGTGCCATTGATCGCCGCAATGACCGGTTTGTCCAGATCGCTCACTCGCAGAAACGCTCGATCGCTCAAGGACTTGTCCCCAAGCACCCGTTCGTCGTACTCGTCCTCGGCTTCACGGCTCCTGGTCATCAAAGGAACGAGACGACCCAAGTCTGCGCCGGCACAGAACACCGAACCCGCACCGGTGACCACCGCCACCCGCAGTTCATCGTCATCCTGGACCTGATCCCATGCATCAGCCAGACGACATATCACCTCAGGGTTGACTGCGTTTCTGGCCTCCGGACGGTTGAGGGTGATCAGAGCTACGTGACCTTGTTTCTCGAATTCGACGACAGACATGCCCGAACCTTAGAGGGGTGACCATGTTCAGACCTGTGGACTGCCCGACGGCCATCACTAACGAAACCATCCACACCGCCCGGTAACGACACTCACCACGTCCGCAAAATCGGCTCTCAACACCATCGGAGAATGCCGGCTACAGAGTGGTCGAGTGCGAGTTTTGTCGGCCGGTGATCGCGGGTTCGGCCCCGGAACGCCAGCAAGCGCGCCGCCCTCGCGCAAAGCCCCTAAGCGATGCCGCGAGCCTCGTTGATCCGACCGAAGTACAGCTTTGATACGTAAGCGAACTCGCCATTGGGGAACGTGTATTTGCCGTTGAGGCCCTTGAGTTCGCCAAGATCGGTGTCCAGAGGAACCGATGCCAGCTCCTCGGAGATGTTCGACTTGACCTTGCCGCTGTCCTTGAGCAGCTTCACCGACTGGTCGGTCACCACCAGCAACCGAGGCTTGCCCAACAACGCTCCCAGCAGACCGCCGGCCAACAAGGCCGGATGACGGCCGAACACAAGCATCGACACCCGTACTTCCTCGGAGTCACCGAAGAAGTCCTGTGCCTTCTGTGCCTGTCGCTCGAAGCCTTTGTCCATGATTCCCATGATTGCTCGCGTTCGTTTCGTGCCCGCCTGTGCTGGCTGATCGGCCATCAATTCACACATCGGCGGACGATCCATGAACCAACGGGCTAGGTAGTTGGAGTTCCCGGCCTTCCGGGAAATCCATGGCCCAGTCAGCGGCCGCCATCGGAACATGGGAGTTCTAAGCCCTCATGGGCCGCAACTGCTAGCCCATTGTTTGCGCACGGGCTCGGCAGGGATGCGCTCGGTAACGCAGCCCAGAACGCCTCAAAGTCCCGTCTCGTGACCATCCGGTCGTGCCGGATAGCGAGCATCGCTACGTCCCTGGGTCGCTGCTTCTGGTCTCGGCTCGTGTGTGGGGGGTCTTGCCATCGAATTCGGAGGTCGGATTCGTGGCGGGTTCCCGGCGAACCTATCCTCGACAGGCGAGGGGAAGG
>JBLINY010000051.1:0-29938 GCA_047638695.1 Acidimicrobiales bacterium
GCCAGCACCCGCACTATTGAGGTCCCCGCCGCTGGACCACCAAAAGAGCGTGGCCCGCTAGAGGCCTCCTCGTCTGGAACCTGCATCACATACCAGGTGTGACGTTCGCCACACTTCGGGTTGTCCCACCGCGGGCTGACGCTAGGAGCCCCGTCGGTGATGAACGGCAACCGCTGGCGGATCCCGCAACTCGATCCAGCCCCGGCCGGTTGTCAGCACATCGGTGTCGCGGAGCCCTCGAAGCACCCTGGCGGTCGCCTCACGGGTGGCCCCAATCCAATCGGCGAGTTCTTGTTGCGTCAGTTTCAGACGGGTTTCGCCCGTTTCTTCGGCTAGCTGCGTGAGCCGCCAAACAACGCGCGACGAAAGCTCTTCGCTCCGAACTGCATGTTGGACCGTGAGGTCCCGCAACCGTCGGGCCAAGACCATGAGCAGGTCGTAGGAAGCCTCCGGGTGAAGACGCAGGAACTCATGGAACTTTGATTCGGTTAGTACGTACACCACGGTCGGGTCACGAGCCTCCATCGATGCCGATCGCAACGAACCATCAAGGGCTGCCATCTCCCCAACCAATTCGCCGGCCCGGCGCACTCCAACAACTCGCTCAGCCCCGCTGAGGACGTTGAGGGTCACTCGGACCTCCCCGGTCTGGATGGCGAACACCCGAGCATCGTCGTCACCTTCGCTACACAACCGCTGGCCCTGCGAATATCGCACTAGTCGGCCGAGACGACGGATCGTTGCCCATTCAGCGTCGGTCAGGCGGCGCTCTTGCACGCGTTCAACCGTAGACCGCTGAGTGGTTTTGCCTCATGTCTGGCGCTGAAGAATTCCAACCGCGTGCCGATAACAGAACCATGTTCAACAAGTGGCGAACCCGTCAGCCAGAGCTGCTGGCCGCGGCCGGCGACGAATCGACGACCCCGACAACGCTGTCGACCAGCCAAGAGCATGCCCTCTCGGCCAATCGTCCATCAGCGACCACGACAACCGACAGCGGCCTTTCGGATGTGGTCAACGCAGCTCGCCGAATCGCTGCGTTGCGCCAGCGCGAAGAGATTTATCGAGTCGCGACTGGGGAGGCCATCGCTCTCACGAATGCCGAGGCCGGAGCCTTCGTGGCAACCCCAAACGCCGACCCGAACCTGGCGCAATTCGTCTTCCAATCGCACCCACAGCTCTTCGAGGGCACAACACTCGGGGCCGGCCTCTTCCGGAAAACGCTGGTAGACCGAGCCGCGGTGTGTGAAGTTGCGGTCAAAGAACCGACGCTCGCGCTCTCGCCGATCGCCATGGCAGCCGTTCCCGCAATCGCTGGCGGTGGCGTGGTTGGTCTTCTCATTGTTCTGCGTGATTCTGACCTGCCGTTCAGCAACAACGACCTCGAAGTGCTCAACCTGTTGGCCCCAGCCGCCGGGGCCGCTCACCTGGCCGCAGCGTCGAGTGTCGAGAAGGAAGAGACCGACGCCATCACGAAACTTGGCAACCGACGACGTCTCGACCGAGACTTCCTCGACCTCACTCGAGAGGGTCTGGTTGGTCTCGCTATGGTGAAGATCGACTTCTTCAACGAGTTCCGACAGGTCAACGGAGCGGAAGCGACCGAGGATCTCATCCGCCAGGTGGCCCTGACCGTAGCTGCCAGCATCCGCCCGGGAGATGTTGCCTACCGTTCCGACACCGACACGTTCGGCGTCCTTCTGCCTGACGCCACAAAAGACGAGACCACATGGGTGGCCGAACGCGTCCGCCAGGAGGTGGCAGCCGCCACCATCGCAGGCATGGAGAAACTGATCGCGGGCAACATCACCGTCTCTATTGGCGTCACGACGGGTGACAACGATGACCCCCAGATGTTGACCGAGCGCGCACTCGCAGCGGTGCAGGAAGCCCAGGAAGCCGGACACGACCAGGTCGTGGCGGACGAAGCGAACTAGAGGCCGGCATCAAAACAAGGCCCAACTTTCGGCGGTGGCCTGCTGCCCTCTACAGTCAGCCGGCATGAGCATCCGAGGAGCGGCACACATTGCCGGGGCGTATGAACACCCCGGTCGTGATCTGCCAGATAAGACGTTGCCCCAGATCCACGCCGAAGTCGCAGCAGGGGCGCTTGCGGACGCCGGCCTGACCTTCGGCGATGTCGACGCGTACTACTGCGCTGGAGATGCCCCCGGGTTCGGCGGCCTGTCTATGGCCGACTACCTCGGGCTCGACTGCCGCAACATCGACTCGACCGAGACCGGTGGCTCAAGCTACCTGGTGCATGTTCAGCACGCCGCTGCATCGATCGCTGCCGGCCACATAGAGGTGGCACTGATCACTCTTGCCGGCAAGCCTCGCACGGGTGGGTCGCTTCCTGGTGGCAGCATGCGGTCGACGGCACCGGAGGGCAGCTTCGAAAACCTCTTCGGCCTCAACGTCGTCGCTGGCTACGCACTGGCGGCCCAGCGCCATATGTACGAATTCGGCACGACGAGCGAACAGCTGGCCGAGATCAAGGTGGCGGCGTCCTCGCACGCCCAACACAACCCGAACGCACTCCTGCCGAATCTGGTGACGATCGAGGAAGTACTCGACTCGCCCATCGTTGCTCGGCCCCTCCACCGGCTCGACTCATGCGTCATCACCGATGGTGGAGGCGCACTCGTTGTCGTCAGCGCAGCTGTAGCCGCCAAGCTCGAGCGCCAGACATGCCCGGTGTTGGGAACCGGCGTGGCGGTCAAGCACACCAGCACGAACGGTCGAATCGACCTCAGTCACACCGGTGCCTCGGTTTCGGGACCGGCCGCCTTTGACGAAGCGGGGGTGAAACCGAGCGACATCGACTACGCCTCGATCTACGACAGCTTCACCATCACAGTGCTGATCACCATCGAAGACCTCGGATTCTGTCCAAAGGGCCAGGGCGGTGGCTTCGTCTCAGACGGCGGTCTGCAATCGCCGAACGGACATCTACCGTTCAACACCGACGGCGGCGGACTCTGCAACAACCATCCTGCCAACCGTGGAGGCATAACCAAAGTGATCGAAGCGGTACGACAATTGCGGGGCGAGGCGCACCAGGCGGTGCAGGTGCCCGACTGCGAGATCGCACTCGCCCACGGTACGGGGGGCAGCTTGGCCACCCGCATGGGCAGCGCAACACTCATTCTGGGCCGGGAGGACGCATGACCACCGACGACAACCACGCAACCGTGGCCGGGACGCTTCCATCGCCGTCGCCAGAAGCGAATCTCGAGACCCAACCTTTCTGGGACGCAGCGGCCGAGGGCCGGTTTGTTCTCCCGGTGTGCGACAGCTGCAGCGAGGCGATCTGGTACCCGCGGGTGTTTTGCCCCCACTGCGGAGGCAGTGACGTTACTTGGACCGATTCGGCTGGGACCGGAACGATCTACAGCTTCACCGTCGTCGAACGTGGCCAGGGCCGATGGCGCGAGCACTCCCCCTACGTCTTGGCCTACATCGAACTCGATGAAGGGCCACGCATGATGAGCAACATCATCGAGGCCAATCCCGACGACCTGGCCATCGGTCAGCCTGTCAGTGTGCGATTCGATCCTGGCGCCGACGGTGGCAACCTCGTCCGCTTCGGGCCCGCAGTCTAAACAACCTGGACCTGGCCAAACCGAGCCGACAGACTCGGGGCTGACAACCCCCACGGAGTCACACAACCAAAAGGGTCACGGAAAGAAGCGTCACTCGAACAACGTGGCGGCTAGCGGGAGGCTGCCACGTTGCTCGGCGTCCAACCGCGGCGTCTCGGGCACGGCATCGGCCGGATCGTCGAATCCTTCCGAGGCCAAGATCCAACCGAGCTGTTGATGGGGTTCGAAGCGCCACCATCGGCGGCTCGGGTCAACTCGCAGCTGCACAGCGCCCGAAAGCAGAGCGTTGCCCGAGCGTCGGGCTCGACCGCCGAGCGCGTCGACGCCCTGTGTCATCAGATCGTCGGGCGGATCCCAGCGATGATCGTGTGCAGCCAGGCCTTCGGCGCCGGCGAGTGCCCACGCTCGTGCTCGCGCTGCCAACTCGTCGGGATCGAGATCGGCCTGATCGGCCAATGTCTCGAGTCGGCTGCCGGTAAGGCGGGCCGCCCGACGAACGACATCAGCTTCAACGGTGTATGACAGGCCTGTTTCGGCTCGACCTTGGAGAACGCCCGTGGCGCGATCGGCGGCATCGGCGACCAGGCCGGCGAGGTCACTCGCCCGCACACCGGAGTCTGCCGGGGGTTGCGAGCGCAGATCGACCGGTGGTGCCGCCCGGCGGGGAATGGGATGGGGCCGGGGCAAGGTCGGCGTGTGGCGAGCAAAGGCTGATGAAGCCGAGACTCCGGGGTCGGCGCCGCGGGGCTCGCCCGAACTAGCGGCGTCGGTCGGATCAGCGGCCACTCCGGAGCGCACCCGATGAATGGTCTCAACCAACGATTCTCGGCTGCGACCCATGAAGACGAGTACGGCGAACGGGTCGGCCTCGATGAGGTCGGCCATGACATGCAGCACTCCTGCCACATGAACACAGGGGTCGTCCCAGCCCTCGCAGGAGCAAACCCATGACACCGTCGAGCGGCTGGGGACGAGACGAAGGCCGGCCGGGTCGGCGGCATCTTCGATCCCCGCAGGCAGCTCACCGGTGAGCACCGAGGCAAGCAACGCTGGTTTGGCCCCTAGCTCGGCGCCGAAGTGCTGCCAGACGCCATCATCGATCGGTGCGAGGCCAACCGTTGCCACCGCCGCCTCTCTGGTGGAGGAGTACCGAGCCGAGACGCCGCCGGGCTCGACCTCGACCGTTGGCCGCAAGCGGCGCACGAGATTCCGTCCTTGGCGGAGCATGGCCGCGTCGATGCCAAGATCGTCGTCGACCGCAGAGCGCCACTGATCGACAAACCAATCGCTCACGATGACGACCTCACGATGACGACCTCACGATGCCGACCTCACGGTGACGACCTCACATCGATGACCCGGGGGTGGCAGTCTGTTCGTTGCCCGCCTCATGGTGCCCATCGTGGTCCGCCAGCTGCACGAGGTCGGCCAACTCATCGTTGTCGAGTTGCCCGATCCAGCTCTCACCCGATCCAACGACACGGTCGGCCAGGCGTCGTTTCTCTCGAAGCAGCTCGGCTACTCGATCTTCGACCGTGCCTTCTGTGACCAACCGATGAACCATGACCGGCTTGTCTTGTCCAATACGGTAGGCACGGTCGGTGGCTTGGTCTTCGACGGCCGGGTTCCACCAGCGGTCGTAGTGAATCACCTGCGTCGCCCGGGTGAGGTTGAGGCCGGTGCCTCCGGCCTTTAGCGAGAGGATGAGGACCGGGAGATCACCGGACTGCATTCGATCGACTAGCACTTGACGGTTTGCAATGCTCTGCCCACCGTGCAACAGATCGACCTCGACCCCACGGGCCCGGAGGTGGTCGACCAGGAGCTGACCCATACGCACGTACTGGGTGAAAACCAGCGTCGATTCACCGTTGGCGTGAGCCCTATCGAGGAGATCATCGAGCGCATCGAGCTTGCCCGACCGACCAGCGAGAGGTTCGCTTTCGCCAAGGTATTGCGCCGGGTGGTTAGTGATCTGTTTAAGCGCGGTGAGGAGCTTGAGGATGAGCCCCTGACGGACCATGCCGTCGTTCTCGGCCAGGTCGAGAAGCGCCTCAGAGGTCGTCGCCTGATAGAGCGACACCTGCTCGGCGGTGAGGGGCACCACGACGTCGCTCTCGGTTTTCGCTGGCAGTTCGGGGGCAATCTCTGGATCGGTCTTGACCCGTCGGAGCACAAAAGGCTTCAGCAAGTTGCTTAGCCGTTTGGCCACGATCTGGTTGTCGTCGCGCTCGATTGGAACCGCGGTGTTGGTTCGGAAGGCAGCGAGTGGGCCCAGCAGGCCTGGCATCACCCAATCGATGATGGACCACAGTTCGGTGAGACGATTCTCGACCGGTGTGCCGGTAAGCGCGATGCGTGACGCAGCCGGGATCTTCCGCAGCGCTCGGGCCGTTCTCGACCGCGGGTTCTTGGCGTACTGAGCCTCGTCGGCCACGCAAAGATCCCAGCCAACGGCAGCCAGCTTCTCGGCGTCCGAGCGAAGTACGCCGTAGGTCGTGACCACCAGCTGGTGCGGCGCAAGATCGTCGAGCGACCGATTGGGTCCGTGGTAACGGCGCACGGCCGCCGCGGGGAGAAACCGACCCGTCTCGCGTTCCCAGTTGGCCATCAGCGATGTCGGGCAGATCACGAGCGTCTTGGCTCCCCGCAATTGGTGCAAGGCCAACAACTGAATGGTTTTGCCAAGACCCATGTCGTCGGCCAGGCATCCGCCGCAACCAAATGCAGCCAGGTCAGCCATCCACGCCAGACCCTGCCGTTGGTAGGGTCGCAGGGTCGCCTCGAGACCCTCAGGTTCGTTCTCCAGCCGCCCATCGGCGATCTCAAGCAAACGATCGATGAGGGCCGCTGGCCTCCCGACCGCCCGGACATCGATGAGCTCGCCTTCGTCAGCCGTGGCCACTCGACCGAACAGGCTGCCGTCGTCAGTGGCAGCACCGCTGACCAGAGAACCGTCGAGGCCGCCGCCGAGGGCTGCCGCCAACAGGTCGGTTGAACTGAGCGTGGGGGCTGGTTCGCGCAACCGTTGACGCTCGCTGGCTGTGAGTCGCACCCAACGGCCGCGCAGGGGAACAACCGGACGCTTCGCTTCGGACAGAACTCGCAGCTCATCGGAAGAAAGGGGTGTTCCTTCGAGCAGGAACTCCCAGTTGACTTTCAGCAAGCTGTCGATGTCGTTGACAACAGGCATGGCATCGCCAGGAGCACTGGTGCCTTCGCCGACGACAAGTCGGCGTTCGAGGTCGGCCGACACGAGGTCAGCCGGCCATTTCACATCAATGCCAGCAGCCTGAAGATCGTCGAGCGAATCGAGGAAAAGATCAAAATCGAGATCGTCCAACGACATCCGGGTGGGGTTCCGATGGTCGAGCGCCTTTCGAAAAATGCTGCAGACCTCGGATGCTCGTTGAAGACCGGTGAGAAGGTCTACCTCGACTTGACCCCCGAGAAGTCGTTGAACCTCTGCCGGGGCATCCCACAAGCGGGCGGCGGGGACAACAAGCGACGGATCGCGGGCGCTTCGTAGAAAGAACTCGAGCCGCCACAGTGGCATGGTCGGGTCGTCATCGGCATCGTCGAAGAGGGAAGCGGCCTCGCTCTGCGACTCGGGCGGGATGGCATGGAGCGTCAGCTGAGCGTTTCGGCAAAGCGGGCCGGCGACGTCGGTGACCCATGGCCGGAGATGCCGAACTCGGGTGGGCTGAAGCTCGGCGAACACGTCGCTCTCACACAGCAACGCTGCAGCCGGTGCTCGGACGAGCCGATCACCCAAACCATCGAAGCATGCCCGGATGCTGTGCTCGGGGTGACTCACGCGAAGACCAACGGCCGCAGTGGTGCCCTCATCGTCTACTCCGGAGTGCCGGCTCGGGCTGCCTGTCGACTTCGTGTCGGCAGGGACATCGGGCACCGGTGTGCAGTGGCCGAAGGCTGGAAGCGACCGACCAAGCGCCTCGACGTTGGCGAGGTCGGCACCATCGAGGGGATCGACCCGCCAAGTGTCCCAGCCGGCTGGGCTGACCCACGGCAACATCCGCCCACGGGCGATGAGCCCAAGGCCGGCACGTACGACCGCGGCCCACGCATGGACCGAGCGCTGAACGTTGGCCGTCGCCGGCAACGAACCGAGTTCGTCGATGGCGTCGCGAAGCGGTAGCCGAGCTGCTGTGACCGTCCTGCGAGCGACCCCATCGCCACCGGGTATGACCAGCTCGACCTCGGCCGTCTTCAATCCGGCCACCAGGATGGCGCCTGGCTGATCGGGGTTCCAGAGCGCGAACCACGACGCTCGGGGCGGGTCGGCGGGGATGAAGGTGGCCTGCCAGGCCGGATCAATCTCGACCGCCATACCGCCACTGTAGCGGATACGAACACCTGTTCGGATCCAATGCGGGCTCAGTTGCTGGCCGACACCATCTCCACCAGCTCCTCGCGCGTAGGCGTTGGGCCGTAGAACATCAGGCTCGTGCGATCAGCGAAGCCGTTTCGAGCTGCCACTCTCCCACCGACCTCGGCCGGTGTTCCGCTGATGACGATCAGGTCGAAAAGGTCGTCGTCGATCCGGTTGGCCATTTCCTGCCACTGACCTTGCTTACTCATCGTATTGAGCTCGGCCTGGAGGCCTTCATAGCCGTGGTGATCGAGCACGCCGGCGTAAGCCGGCGTCGAGCCATAGAAGGCAACCTGCTCCTTGGCCTTGCGTCTGGCCTTGGCCAATGCCGCATCGGTCGAACCCATGGCCACGATGTTGAGGCACGCCACCTCGATATCGGCGACTGGGCGATCGGCAGCGGCGGCACCGGCGGCTAGAGCCGGCAAGGTCTCCGCAGCCAGAAACTCTGGGCTGTGGAAGGGGTGGACAAAGAACCCATCGGCCACCTGGCCAATGGCACCCACCATCAGGGGTCCGTAGCCGGCGACGTATACCTTCGGCCGAGGCAGCGTCTCGCCATCGGCGTTTCGATTGGGCCCCGGGTTGAAGAACGCTGGCATGAGCGTGTTCGAGTAGAACTCGCCCCGGAAGTCGAGCCGATCGCCGGTGTCCCACGAATGCCATATGGCGTGGAGGGCCTCGATGTACTCCTTCATACGGGCAGCTGGCTTCGACCACGGCATGTCGTATCGCTTGGTGATATGGGGCTTGATCTGAGTCCCGAGGCCAAGAATGAAACGCCCACCCGAAAGGCGCTGCAGGTCCCAGGCGGTCACAGCCATTGTCATGGGTGGTCGCGCAAAGGCCACGGCAATCGCAGTGCCGAGTTCAATGCGTTCGGTTCGCTGGCTCGCCAGGGTCAGCGGGATGAAAGGGTCGTGGTTGGCCTCGAAACTCCACGCACCGTCGAAGCCGAGTGATTCGAAGTCAGACGCCTCCTGCCCAGCCTCTTCGACCTTCATCGACAACGCACCATCAAGTCTCATTCCTGAAATCTTGCCCCGGCCAGGTACTCAGGGAAAGGCGAGACCGAGTAAAACATGGCAATGACCGGCTCCACCCCACCAAATCTGCTCGACGGCGTTCGCGTCCTCGACTTCACCCAATATCTCGCCGGGCCCGCATCGACTCGCCTCATGGCCGAGATGGGCGCCGAGATCCTCAAAGTCGAGCAACCGCCCTACGGCGATCCAATGCGAGCCACCTATCCCCGCCGGAACCGACGATCTGGGTCGTTCATGCAACAGAACCGAGGCAAAAAGGGGCTCTGTATCGATCTGGCCCAGCCCGAAGGGGTAGCGCTTGTGAAGGAGCTGATCCCTCATGTGGATGTGGTGGTCGAGAACTTCACGCCAGGCGTGATGGCCAGACGGGGACTCGACTATGAGTCGTTGAAGGAGATCAACGCGGGGATCATCATGGCTTCGGTGTCCGGTTACGGGCAGACCGGTGCGCTCAGCAGTCAGTCCAGCTTCGACTTCATCGCCCAGGCCTACGCGGGGATAATGCACGTCACCGGCGACCCCGAGGGGCCACCGACCTTCGTTGGAACCGGCCTGGCCGATACCAACAGCGGCGTTCATGCCTTCGCCGGTATTGGGTACGCCCTGTTCCACAAGGAGCGCACCGGAGTGGGCACCCACGTCGACATCTCGATGGTCGATGCCCTGTTCCACATGCACGAGGTACATGTGGTGGCGCCATCACTGACCGACGACGAGTACGTACCCTCTCGAAATGGCCGCCACTACGGCCCGGTCGCACCCGCTGGCTCGTTCAAGGGTCCCGAAGGTTGGATTGTCGTGCTGTGCGGGGTCAATCAGATCCAGAACTTGTGGCAGACCCTAGGCCAACCCGAGTTGGCCGACGATCCGAGGTTCGCGACCAATGAGACTCGCAGCGAACACCGCGACGACCTCACCGAGATCATCGAGACGTGGATGGCCACCTTTGATTCAAACGAGGCGGTGCTAGCAGCGCTGAAGGAAGGGCGTGTACCGGCCGGACCGGTGATGAATCCGGCCGATGCCATGAACGAGCCCTACTTCCAATCCCGGGACATGGTGCGCGAAGTCAACGACCCCATCGCCGGTCCGTACCGCATCCCGGGATTTCCCATCAAGTTCTCGGCCGCTGCTCCCGAGCCCGACCTGGTGGCACCGACCATGGGACAGCACAATCGAGAGGTGCTCCAGAGCATTCTCGGCTACGACGACTCAGCCATCGATGCCTGGGAAGAAGCCGGCCTCTTGGGATCGAAGGACCGCTGAGATGATCGCACACACCGAGGTGGCCATGGCCGTCGGAGCTGCGTTGATAGAGCGCGAGCAGTTTGTCTCTGTGGCCGAATCGTCGGCCGGCGGGCTGATCTCGGCAACGTTACTTTCGGTCCCGGGAGCATCTGCGTTCTATCTGGGCGGCGCTGTCGTCTACACAAGCCGGTCACGGGGTCTCATCTTCGAGAAGGACGAGTTGCCGCCCGAAACCCGCGGTGCAACCGAAGACTTCGCCCAACGACTGGCGCTCGGCGCAAAGACCAAGATGCGCTCGGATTGGGGCTTGGCAGAAACCGGGGCAACCGGCCCGAGCGGCAACCCCTATGGAGACCCAGCGGGCCATGCCTGGGTCTGTGTCGCCCGACCCGACGGCTCGACCGAAGCACGCAACGTGCTGACGGGAAGCGCCGACCGAGCAGCGAACATGTCTGCATTCACCGAAGCCGCCCTTCAGTTGCTTCTGTCCACTCTCACGACCTAGCCCCTGGCGTTAGGGTTCAGTCATGAGCGATCACGACATCAACTTCTACTGGGATCCGGTCTGTCCCTTTGCCTGGATCACCTCGCGCTGGATTCGCATGGTTCAGGAGCAGCGTGACTACACGGTCGACTGGCGCTTCATCTCGCTCCGTGTCCTCAACAAGGACAAGGACTACGACACCGAGTTCCCGCCTGAGTACGAAGCCGGACACAACGCCGGGCTGTATCTTCTGCGAATGGCGGCGCAGATCCGTCACGAACATGGCCGCGAGGCGATGGGAGATCTGTACACGGCGTTAGGCGAGAGCATCTTCGACGTCGATCCCGCTGGCGGCACCGGTAGCGACGGTGAGCGCACCGAGCGCCGAGCCTCGTGGGGTACCGCCGAGCACGTCACCCCAATTCTCGAGAGACTCAACCTTCCGCTGTCTGCGATCAGCGCCCTGGACGACCCTTCTTGGGACGAAGAGATCGAGGCCGAGACCGAGGAAGCCCTCTTGCTCACCGGGCGCGATGTCGGTACCCCCATCATCACCTTCCAGCCCCCCGACGGACTCTCGTTCTTCGGCCCGGTCATCAGCCGGTTACCCACCGAGGCGGAGGCAGGTGACCTGTGGGATTCGGTGATCAACCTGGCAAGCTTCGGTGGATTCACCGAGATGAAGCGAAGCTTGCGTGAGCGGCCCCAGCTTCGATCGTTCGGCGTGAAGCCGGGCGAAGTCGGCAAAACCGAGGATTGGCACGGCGGCAGTCGCCGCCTAAAGAAGTAGAGCGGCAGTCGCCGCCTAAAGAAGTAGAGCGGCAGTCGCCGCCTAAAGAAGTAGAGCTAGCTGAGCAGCTTGCCGGCCAGCGAGATCAGAATGGGTAGTCGTTCGGCGATGGTCTCCATCCGGTCGTCGGTGCTGTCGCCGACCTTCCATCGATGGTGCAGTTGTTGCACAACGACGGCGGTTTTCCACTGAGCGAAGGCGTCGTACCAATCGGCTTGCGACACATCAAAGCCCGATTGTTCGCCGTAGCGGGTTACTACCTCGGCCCTGGTTGGCAAACCCATTCGGCCCATGCCGTCGTGGCTGATTCGGGCGGCCTCTTCGGGATCAGCGGGGTCGGGCCAGTAGTTCAACAGCGTGCCGAGGTCGGCCAGGGGGTCACCCAGGGTCGTCATGTCCCAGTCGAAGAATGCGATCACATGGTCGGGGTCGGCTGGATCGAACATGCAGTTGTCGAGCTTGAGGTCGTTGTGGACGAGAGAAGCCCGCTGCGGTTCGGGCGTTGATGATTCGAGGCGGCGGTGCAAATCGGTCATCGCCTGGTCGTAGGCGGGATCGGCGACGAGATCCCAACGGTTTTTCCAGCCCGCGACCTGGCGGGTCATGAACCCAACCGGTCGGCCAAGTTCGCTGAGCCCGCTGGCTGCGGGGTCGAGCAGATGGAACTCGGCCATGGCATCGACCAAGGCCAGTCCGATGCGGTGGCCGACGTTTTCATGGCCTCGCATCGACTCGGGGATGACGCCTCTGATCACCTCGCCTCGACGACGTTCCATCACGAAGAAGTCGGCGCCGGCGATAGCATGGTCGTCGCAGAGCACATAGGCCCGTGGGGCTTTGTCGAACCTCCGCCATAGCTGCGAAAGCACCGCGTATTCGCGCCGCATGTCGTGGGCCCCTGGAGCGATGGTGCCGAACGGCGGACGCCGAAGCACCAGCTCGTTGGCGCCGAACGCTATGAGGTAGGTGAGATTGGCGTTGCCATTGGGGAATTGCTCGACGACAAAGGCCCCGTCGGTGTCGACCTGGGCGGGCAGATTCGAACGCAGGAATGACTCGATCCTTTTCCAATCGAGATCCTCACCTGGGCGGACGGTGTCGGTCTCGAGCACATTCTCGTCGGCGAAGGGGTCGACCGGAGCTTCGGCATCGGGTGCACTCGGAGGTGTCATGACAGACGAGTGTCGAGGGCGATGGCGCTGAGCGCAAGCAACTGAGTCCGACACTCGGCCAGAACGGAAGCCACCACCTTGCTCAGTAGCGCCCAAGTCCGACCGACGGGAAGACATGGTCCGCTCGCTTCTTCTGACCGTCACATTGCTGCTGACCGGACTGCTTCCGGCTGGCGGAGCTCAAGCAGCCGAGGTTCCGAGCATCGCCGACGAACGATTCGTTGCCGCGGCCTACGTCGGTCTTGTCGGCCGCGAGCCTGATGCTGCAGGTCAGAGCTACTGGGGATCGCGACTTGGTGGCGGTGGTCTGCCTTCGACCGTGCTGGCCGCCATTGGCGACTCGAACGAGCACCGCCGAAAGGTCGTGTCCGATGCCTACGTCGCCATACTCGGCCGAGAACCCGACGCTGGCGGACACTCGTACTGGTCTGATGGGCTGATCGATCAGCGGTCGGAGCGACAGCTGCATGCCGAGCTCTTTGCGTCGGCCGAATACTACGCAGCGGTAGGCTCGACACCGGGGTCCTTCGTGGAAGCGATCTACCGCGATGCTCTCACTCGCGTGGCGGACGAAGCCGGACTTGCTTATTGGTCATCGCTTCTGACCAGTGGCGCCAGTCGGTTGAACGTCGCTCGCACGCTGTTGGCCCTCCCGGAGGCGGCGCTGCAACCTGATCTTGGCATCGTCGATGCCTCTCCCCTTCCTGATCGAGTGAGTCCGTCGCTCGACGCAGTCAGGGTCACGCTCTACCGGCCGATCATCGCCGCTCGATCAGCGATCCTCGTCTCGGTTGACGGCACCAAGCTGCCCGGCGGCGTTACTGCAGGAAGAACCGACACCGAACTGGTCTTCACTGCGACCCGACGACCGGCCGGCATTGCAGCCGGCCAGCGGGCCCATGTCGTCGTCACCGTCTTGGCCTATGACGGCACCGAGGTTGACCGCACCGACTACTCATTCGTGTATCAACCAGGTAGCACGGGTGGCAGCCGGAACGAACTTATTGTCGCCTTCTATGGCCACGCCAAGACTCCGGTTCTCGGAGTGATGGGCGAAGGAACACCCACCGAAGCGGCCCAACGCCTACTGACTCAAGCCGAGCCGTATCGGGTCGATGGCCGGCCGGTCGTGCCGGCGTTCGAATTGATCGCCACTCTCGCCACCGCGGCACCGGGCGAACGGAACACCTACAGCGCCCGCACGGACTTGGCGCTCATCCAGCCCTACCTCGATGCTATTCGGGTCATAAACGGCCGTCTGATTCTGGATATCCAGCCGGGACGGGCCGACTTCGAAACCGAGGCCCGCTTCTATGAGCCCTTGCTCCTTCAACCTGAGGTGGGCCTAGCCCTGGACCCCGAATGGGCTGTCGGGCCAAACGAGACGCCGGCAGGCAACGTCGGGTCCCTTGATGCGGCCGAAATCAACCGAGTTTCGGCCCATCTCTCGAACCTGGTCGTCACGAACGGTCTGCCCGACAAGTTGCTGGTGATTCACCGGTTCCGGCCAGACATGGTCACTAACACCGATGCGATCGTCACCCACCCGGGAGTCGTGATCTTGTTCCAGGCCGATGGCGAAGGCAGTCCGCCGCCCAAGATCGCCGACTACAACACCTTGTTGCCGCCACGATTCGCTCGAGGCATGAAAGTCTTTTACGACGAGGACACACAGCGAATGTCGCCGGCCGACGTGCTGGCACTTGATCCAGCGCCCGACTACGTCAGCTATCAGTAGTTGCTCGAGGTGTTCGTCTTGAGGTCGTCAACCGCAGTCAGAGCTTGCACGCGAAACTGAGTTCGTGGCCGTCGGGGTCGCGTACGTGGAAGTAACGCTCGCCCCAAGGTGCATCCGATGGTGCCATTTCAGGCTTGATTCCGGCATCGAGGCAGCGCTGATACACCACGTCGGGACTCTCGACGTGCAGAACCACACGGCCCCAGCCGTTCGGTGGCGGCTGGTCCACGAGCTGCAAGTTCACGAAGTTCTCGCCATGTTCGAACGATGTGAAGGCCGACGTTTCGCCGCCGTATGCAGCCTGGAATCCGAGCGCTTGGTAGAACCGAACCGATGTCGGCATGTCGCTGACATGAAAGGTGATGGCATTGATCTCGGAGCCCGGCACCACTTCTTCCTACCACCGGTTCGCGGCTGTGAAGCGCCGGTCAGACCGCTTGGTGGCGCGCACGACTACCGTTGCCCATGTGTCAACAGAAGACGACTTGGCGATCGCTGCGGTTGAGCTGACCAATGCCGCCTTCTACGCGGCCCACGAAGCCCGCGACATCGATGCGATGATCGCCGTGTGGGAACACTCGCCCCGCACTGTTTGTGTACACCCTGGGTGGCCCATCCTCAGAGGTTGGGGCCCGATCGAAGAGTCGTGGCGCCGAATCTTCTCCGGGCCCGGTCGGAACCAGTTCATCCTCACCAATGAGGAAGTCATGATCGATGGCGACATGGCGTGGATCACGCTCGACGAAAACATGGTCGATGGTCCCAGTGCGGGCACCATTGCTGCCACCAACGTCTTTCATCGAACTCCGACGGGTTGGCAGCTCACGTTGCATCACGGCTCGCCCATCATGTCGAGGGGCTGATGACCGTCGACCCCATCGATGCCACGAACCCCGACTCGAGTCTTGGCAACGACTTGCATGAGTCCGATATCGCCGATGAGGTCGGCGGCGCTTCGGATTTCATCAGGAACGTCGTCGAGTGGATTCTGGTGCTGATCACCGCCATCGTCTTCGCCCTTGTTATCCGCACCATCCTGCTGCAATCGTTCTACATCGAGTCAGGATCGATGGAGCGGACGCTCCTGATCAACGACCGTGTCGTAATAAACCGACTCAGTTATCAGTGGGGGGAGCCAGGCCGGGGCGACATTGTCGTCTTCCGACGTCCCGAGGAACAGGCAATTGGCGTCACTCGCGATCTGATCAAACGGGTGATCGCCATCGGCGGCGACACCATCGAGGGCCGGGAGGGACAACTCATCCGGAACGGCGAAGTCGTTGACGAGCCCTACCTCGACCCCGAAGTGTTCACCGGCAGCTTCGGGCCAGTCGAGATCCCCGACGGCACGGTGTGGGTCATGGGCGACAACCGTGGCAACTCGAGCGACTCGCGTGTCTTCGGCACCATCGATGTCGATCTCATCGAAGGACGAGCCTTCGTTCGTTACTGGCCCCTCGGTCGCGCCGGCTCGCCCTAACCCGCCTTCCACTCGGATTGTTCGTTAGCCGCCGACAGCGGTCAAGCCGCGCTGTCTTCGACAACCACGCCATCGGCTACAAGTTGGTCGACGGCGTCATCGTCGAGACCTGCGAGCTCTTTGTAAACCGTGCGATTATTGGCGCCAAGCGATGGACTGTGGACCAGCTCGATGAGATCACTGCCATGCCACCGAATGGGACTGTGCGGTAGGGGCACCTCACCGAGCTGGGGATGGTCCATCCACTGCATCGCCTTACGTTCGTGCTGGGACTGGTCTCTCACTACCTCATCGACTTCCCGGACCGCGGCAGCTGGAACATGGGCATCCTGAAGAGCCCGCGCAACCTCGGCCCGCGACAGGGTGCTCGTCCAGCTCTCGACCAAGGCATCGACTTCGTCCATCCGTTCGACCCGCTCGGCATTGCCTGTGTAGCGGGTGTCGGCGTGAAGGTCGTCTCGCCCCATTGCCGACAGTACCGAACGCCAATGACGGTTGTTCACGGCCATCATGGCAACGTGGCCGTCGGCGCAGCGATACACGTTGTAGGGCGCCAGGCTGAGCTGCGCATGTCTGTTGCCAGAGCGGCGGGTGAACCCTTCGGCGTGCCACTGGCCAAGCGCGGTCGACAGTGGGAAGTAGGCGGCGTCGGCCATCGACGACTCGACGGATCGGCCGATGCCCGTCCGTTCACGCTCGAAAAGAGCGGTGGTAACGGCGCCGTACAGGTGCGTGCCCCCAAGGAAATCGATGTAGGCAACACCGGCCTTCAAGGGCGGCTCGCCCTCGTTCCCGGTGAGACTCATGGCGCCAGTGTGTGCCTGCACGGTGATGTCCATGGCCGGCACCGACGAGTCGACGACCTCACCGTCGAGACCCCGGACGCCGAACCCCGAGCCATGGGCGTAGACGAGCCGATCGTTCACTTCGGACAGCTGCTCGAAGCCGATGCCCAGGCGCTCGGGTACACCGGGCGCATAGTTGACCAGCACCACGTCGGCCTTCGCCACCAGCCGCTTGAACAGGGCCACGCCGTCCGGATGTTTCAGATCAACCGTCACCGACTCCTTGCACGAGTTGAGCATGGCCAGCGGCAGCGATGGACCCCGGGAGCGCAGCGACTCACCTGCTAGTGGTTCGACCTTGATGACTCTCGCACCGGCCATGGCCAGCAAGAAGCCGGCGTAGGGCCCCTGATAGATCTGGCCAAGATCGAGGACGGTGATGCCAGCGAGGGGAAGGGGCCGACTCATCGGGAAAGGCCGCTCACTTGAATGATCCGCCCAGGATCTCGCGGGCCATGATGAGACGCTGCACTTCGCTGGGGCCCTCACCAACGCGGCGGATCCGCAGTTCTCGGTACCAGCGCTCGAGGGGGAGGTCTTTGGTCATACCCAGGCCGCCATGGATCTGCATCGACCGATCGACAACTCGACCGGACGCCTCGCTGGCGACCAGCTTGGCCATCGCTGCTTCAGTACGGAACCGCTCGCCCCGATCGGCCCGCTGCGCTGCTTCGAGAATGCAGTAGCGGGCATGACGGATATCGATCTCGTTGTCGACGATCATCCACTGCACCGCTTGCTTCTCGGCCAGAGGCCCACCGAAGGTCTCGCGGCTCTTGGCCCACTCAATGGCCATCTCCTGCGCTTTGATGGCGGCCCCGAGGCACCCGGCGGCGTAGGGAATGCGCTGACGACTCAGACGGTCGTTTGCGATAGCGAAACCACGATTGACCTCGCCCAGAATCTGGTCGTTGGATACCCGCATCTCGTCGAAGCTGATCTCGGTTGCGTAGTGAGTTGAGCGCAACGTGTGTACAACTCGTCGAACGTTAAAACCAGGGGTGTCGGTGTCGACGATGAATGCGGTGACACCATTGCGCCCGGGATCGTCGGAGGTACGGACGAAGACGAGGGCGAAATCGGCTTTGTCAGCACCCGAGATGTAGAGCTTCGAGCCGTTGATCACCCACTGTTCGCCGTCCTGGTGACCTCGCGTTTGGATGGCTCGGGCCGGATCGCTTCCACCCGAAGGCTCGGTGAGGGCGAAACAACCCTTCTTTTCTCCTCGAAGCGCGGGATACAGATAGCGCTCCTTCTGTTCATCAGTTGCCTCGTAGAGCTGCGCCAACCCGGCGCCGCCGAACGTGCCATAGCAGGGGTTATACAGACCGGCCCGATGCTGGCTCATCTCGATGGCCATCAGAGCCCGAGTCGTGACGTCCAGGCCCGGACCACCAAACTCCTCGGGGATGTCGAGGCCGTAGAAGCCCATCTCTTTTGTCATCTTGACCAGGCGCTCGAAGTCATGGGGTTCGAGGGCACCCGCATCCGGGTCGAGATTGGCCTCGAGCGGCGCTATTTCCTCGGCGACGAAGCGTCGCACGGTGTCGACGATCATTTGTTGTTCGTCCGACAGCATCAGATCCATTTGTCAGCCTTCGTTCGTTGTCGGTGTTGTAGGGGGCGATTGAGTTGCGAGTGGTTGAACGGCGAGCCGTCCGAGGGGTTTGTTGTGATCGGCGTTGCCGACCGGAAGCGAACCATGCTCGCCGTTGTGAACCATCAGAAGCTCCTCCCAGCGAGTGAGGTAGCCGTGAGTGAACTCGTAGCGAAACTGGGTCGCGTTGGCCCGATCGAGCTCGGCCTCAAGTGCGGTACGCATACCGAAAGCGGTTGTGCCCCCGGCGAAGCCGATCTTCAATACCGTGCCTGCGTCATCGCCGATCTCGTAGACACCGAGCTGAGCAGGCAGCGCGTTGATCACCTCGATCGTCAGAGGTAACCATGGCTTGTTCAGATGGAGCCCACCGGCTCGATTCGTGTTCATTGGGTCACTCGCTCGTGAAGGTTGGTTTGCGTCGCTCGAGAAGGGCTGCAATGCCCTCCTTGGCGTCGGAGCTCTGCCGAGCGGTCTCGACCAAGGCATCAACATCGGCGTGTTCGAGGCCGTCGCGGAAGGTCATCTGACGGGTCAGCACCCCTTTCATAGCCTTCAGGCTCAGCGGGGCGTTTGCCGCCAATCGATCGATCACGGCCGCAGCAGCGGCATCGAGTTCGCTCGGATCAACTGCCTCGTGGATCAGCCCGAGCTCGGCCAACCGAGTAGACGGCAGCGGATCGCCGAGCAGCAGCATTCGACGGGCGAAGACGGGTCCGCCCACCTCCAAGAGTCGCTTGGCCAGGAACCAACTGGGGGCCAACCCGATTTGGGCCAGCGACATACCGAAGCGGGCCTGCGACGACGCCACCACGATGTCGCAATGAAGGGCCAGCTCGTTGCCGCCGGCGATGGCGTCACCTTGCACGACGGCCACGACCGGGAGCGGGTACAGCTCGATCGAATGCAACATCTCCTCGATGGCGGTGGCACTGGTTGCCATGCCGTTGGACTGGCGTTCTTTCAGATCGACACCCGAGCAAAACGCGGGCCCCTCGGCCCTGATCACCGTGACCCGCTCGGCCGGATCGGGCTCGGCCGTGAAGAGTTCCTGGAGGGCCCCCAGCATCTCGGGGTTCAGGGCGTTGCGCCGCTCGGGCCTGGTCAGCGTGACCACCCGAACCGCACCGTCAGACTCCACTGCGACATCGACGAGGTTGCTCATAAGAAACCGAACATAACCGGCGGCGCCGCGTGCTGGAAAGTCCAGCCTCCGCGCTTTATTTCGTGACTTTGCCGTAGCCGAAGAGTCCAGCGCGCACGTTGTGTAGCTCGGAGATCGACGCCTGCTGTTCACCGGCGATTGACCAGAGGCGACTGAGATGCTCCGACAGCTCGGTCACGTCATCGTCCCACTCGATGACCGCGAGATCGAGCGCCTCGAACGCGGCATCACCGGTCAGTCCGTCAGAATCCGTTGACACTCGCCCACTCCCCCACACCTGCGCTACCAGAGCAACCTGCGCTGCCAGAGCAACCTGCGCTGCCGGGGCGACCTGCACTACCCGAGCAGCCTGCACTACCCGAGCAACAGGGCCCAACACCAAAAAGAACGGTCTTTGCCTCCACACCGAGAAGCTTGTTGTCTTCGACCAGCGACGCACATGGGCATATGCACACAATTTCGGACCCGCCATCGGAATGTTCTCACCGCCGGTGATGGCGTCCGCACCGAGTGCACGATTCCGGCGACGGGAGCCCTCGGCGACGCCCGAGTAGTATTCGACTCATGCTCCTCTTGGCCATCTCGACCATCAACCTGTTGAGCGGTCTGGCCGGCTTGGCATTCCTCGCCATCGGCTTCGTTTGGTGGCGTCGCAATGTCGCCTTTCGAGCGGATAGCTCGGCCGGAGAGAGGAACGCTCTCGCCGGCGACGACACACCGACCGGCGCCTGACGTGGGGCACCTGTGACAGCGATTGAGAACGACGGCGGCGGGACAGTCAGCAAGACCTCCGGCTTGGTCGCCAGCGTCTACGGCATCATCGTCGGGCTGATCGCCCTGTTCTGGGCCGTCGAGTTGATCGACTCGGTCGTGCTCGACGATCGGTTGCAGCGCAACGGCATTCGGCCCCGGCGTGCTGATGGCATTGACGGCATCCTCTGGGCCCCGTTCCTCCACGTGGGTTGGAGACACCTGATCTCAAACACGGTGCCTTTCATTGTCCTCGGAGGGCTCGTTGCTGTTCGAGGGCGTCGACGTTGGGTCATCGTCACCGCCACCGTCGCCCTTCTTGGCGGCGGCCTCACCTGGTTGTTCGGCGGCGGCGGCAATCACATCGGCGCCAGCGGCGTCGTCTTCGGCTACCTCGGTGCTCTCATCGGTGCTGCGGTGTTCGAGCGTCGGCCCGCCTCGATCGCTCCCGCCCTCGTTGCCGTCATGTTGTACGGCGGTTTTATTCTCGGCTTCGTGCCGCGCTCCGGAGTCTCGTGGGAGGGGCACCTGTTTGGCGCCATCGCTGGGCTGGCCGCGGCCAAGACCTTGGCCGAACCGCGATCCGCGACGCCCGAGCCGACCGACGACGAGCTGTTCGACTTCGGCGACTACAGCTAACCCTCACTTGGTCAGCTGAATCAGAGCTCGACTGATGTTTCACCGAGGCGGTATGAAAAGTCGCAGTGGTCGGCGCCGCTCATGATGGTCTGCGTGCGGGTGAATTCGATGTTGGAGTTAAACCCTTGCACCATGGTTCCGTCGCGGTTGCATGAGAGTGCAGCTCCGAGATCGGCCAAGCCAAGATCGCGGTACATCTCGGCGTAGCGGCACCGATTCACATTGAACGAAAAGACCTCGGCGGATTGTTCGGTGACTTCGATCTCGAGCGCGCCACCCTTGGTCCAGTTCTCCATGGAGTTGGCAAAGTGAGCAAGATCGTTGCCTCCCATATGCGCCGCCAACTCGCCACCCTGGGCCTGCGCAACTTCGACGACAACCTCGCGAGCCAGCTCGTAGACCCGCTCCTCGCCGAACTCTTGGCCCAACCGTTCGAGGAGCGGCGCGACAATTCGGGCCTCGATCTCTCGGCGTTTTAGGACACCAACGTCGTTGAGCGTGTCGGGCTTTGCTTGCTCGGTCATTAATCAGTTTCCTTCGCTCAGTGAGTCTTGGTGTGGTGAGGACTGACGCTAGCTCCTACGATCCGCCCATGGATCAGATCTGCGATGACCTAGCGGCCGAGCATTCGGCGCTGGATTCGGTAGTGGCCAATCTCACCGAGGAGCAATGGGAGACGGCGACACCGGCTGCCGGTTGGAATGTGAAGGACACCATCGTCCACCTCATCCAAGCCGACATGGCTGCTAGTTTGGCCGTCGACAACGAGGACGGATTCCGAGCAGCGAAGCAACGCATGGCCACCGGCGGTGGCGGGCTCGAGTTCTTCATTACCTCCACCGGCAAGACGGGCGCCGAGGTATTGAAAAGCTGGCGGGACGAGCGTTCCAAGATGCTCAAGGCCTTTCGTGGCCGCGGTCCCAAGGATCGCATCCCCTGGTTTGGGCCCGACATGAGCACGCTGTCGTTCGCGACTGCACGCCTCATGGAGACGTGGTCTCATGGCCAAGACGTTGCCGACACCCTGGGTGCCGACTGGCCAGCCACCGACCGCATCAAGCACGTGTGCCACATCGGCGTCACCACCCGGGGCTGGAGCTATGTGAATCGAGACATGGAGTTCCCCGGCGGCGACGTTCGGGTCGAACTCACCGCTCCTTCCGGAGACACATGGACCTGGGGACCCGAAACAGCACCCGACCGCCTCACCGGACCGGCGGAGGACTTTGCCCTCGTTACCACCCAGCGACGACATCCGTCGGACACTGCTCTGGCTGCCGAGGGCAATCTCGCCGCAGAGTGGCTCAGCATCGCCCAGGCTTTCGCCGGGCCGCCGACATTGCCCGAAGCCCGCAAGTCCTAGGAGACTCGCTCAGTGACAGATCTCACCGCCATGGACACATTCCTGGCCGAGCCACGCAATGCGTTGGTGGCCGCCCTCCGTTCCGACGGGCGACCGCAGATGACGCCGAACTGGTTCTTGTGGCAGGAGGGTCAGTTCTACATCTCGACGACAAAGGGGCGGGCCAAGTATCGGCTGTTCAGTCGCGACAACCGCGTGCAGCTGGCGATCGACGACTCAACCGGCTTTCGCTACGTGGTCATCGACGGCACGGTCGAGATTTCTGACGATATCGACGGTGGCCTCCGGTTCTTTCGAGCGCTTCGACACAAGCACGGACGAGACGACCAGACCGATCAAGAGCTACGAGCCGAGATGGAACGCGACGAACGTGTGCTGCTCGTGATCACACCCGACAAAGCTCAACCCGACTGGCTAGCCCACGGCTTCTGAGCCCCGCAGACTCTCTCTCTCTGAGCTCGTTCAGACTCTTGAGCTCGTTCAGACTCTTGAGCTCGTTCAGAACGGGTCGATTGGTTAGTCGAAGGTGACGGAGACCTTTAGGGCGCCTTCTTCGATGGGTTCGTTGGCGACGTTGAATGCGGTGTTGATTTCTTCCACCGGGTAGACGTGCGACAGCAACGCTGAAACGTCTAGGTGGCCGCCTCCGATGATGTCGAGGGCGAGCTGGAAGGACACGGCGTCGCCCTCGTCCTGTGCGCCGAAGGTGCTGCTGGCACTGAGCTTCTTGCGGAAGAACTTGGCGAAGCTGACCTGCACACTGTCGTCGCTGTCGGGTAAACCAAACCACATGAGATCGCCGCTCGGACGCACCAGCTCGATCGATTGGAACAAGGTGCCGCTGCGGCCGACGGCCTCGACGACGTAATCGGGACCCTCGCTGGTGAGCTCGCGCACCGCCTCGTGAACGTCGACCTCGCCCGCATTGATGGTGACGTCGGCGCCGAACGACTTGCTAACGGCGAGACGGCTATCGGAAAGATCAGAGACAATCACCCGGGCCGCACCGCTGCGCTTCATCCAGTAGGCCCAGAACAGCCCGGCCGAACCCTGCCCCATCACCATGACCGTTTTGCCGACAACGTCAACGGGTCGCTGACGGGCGGCGAAGATGACGGTGCCCAGCTGTTGAGCCATCAGTAGCTGCTCGTCGGGCACGTCGGTCTGGGGCAGCGGCAAAACGTACTTGCCGTTCATCCGCTGGTATTCGCTGAACCCTTCGGCCATTCCGGCGAAAGGGAAGCACAACACCTTGGTGCCAGCCTCGACCGACGAGTGTTTGGAATCGACGACCTCTCCGATGCCCTCGTGGCCCGGATAGCCGTGGGGACAGGGGAACCCGTGGGTGATGCCGGCACCATGACAAACGACGTGGAGGTCGGAGCCGCAGATCGATGCCATTTTGGTTTTCACCAAAATGTGCGAGTCATCGATCGTTGGAATCGGCGTCTCAACACATTGCATGTTGTTGACACCGATCATCTGCCCAGCGCGCATCATTTCAGCCATAACACGTCATCCCTTGGAATTTTGGTGGAGTACCCACATCGTGGACTTCCTATTGGGCGGCCCTATTTCGCTGCCCTATTTCGCGAAGTCGATGACGACGCGCGATCCCTCGCCCTTTTTCATCATGTCGTAGCCGGTGTTGATCTCGTCGAGTGCCATGGTGTTCGACACCATCTCGTCCAGCATCAGGCGGCCATCGAGGTACATGTCGCAGTACCGCGGCATATCGACCCGGAACGAGTTCGAACCCATCATCGAGCCCTTCAAGGTCTTCTCCATCATGAAGATCTCGTAGCCGGTGATCTCGATCTTCTGGCCAAACGGCATCATGCCGATGACGACCGACGTGCCGCCCATCTTCGACATCTTCCAGACCTGCTCGACCGTCTCTTTCCGGCCGATGGCTTCGAACGCGTAGTCGACGCCTCCACCGGTGAGCTCGCGCACCTCGCCAACGACATCATCAACCTTGGTGGCGTTGATGACATCGGTGGCACCACAGATCTGAGCCGTTTCGAGCTTGGCATCGGAAACGTCAACGGCGATGACCCGACCGGCACCGGCGATACGAGCACCCTGGATGGCCGAGAGGCCAATGCCACCGGCACCAACCACACACACGGTCGAGCCAGGCTCGATACGAGCGGTCTTGAACACGGCGCCAACGCCAGTGGTGACACCGCAACCAATGAGCGCAGCCTTGTCGAGCGGCATGTCTTCGCGGATCTTTACCACCGCGTGTTCGTGCACCAGCATTTCTTCGGCGAACCCACCGAGCCGGGCGAACTGGCCAACGGCTTCGCCGCCGCGGGTCAACCGAGACTCGGCATCCCTGGGCCGCGCCGTTGCCGCATTGTTCTGGCAGAGGTTGGGACGGCCGGTGAGGCAGAAGTCGCACTTGCCACAGAAGATCGAAAGACATGTGATCACGTGATCGCCCGGCTTCACATAGTCAACGTCAGCACCAACGGCTTGCACAAGGCCGGCCGACTCGTGCCCCATCACGGCGGGCAAGGGCAAACGGTCCCACGAGCCATCCATGAAGTGAAGGTCGCTGTGACAGAGGCCGGCGTTGACCGTCTGGATCAACACCTCGTTAGCCGCTGGCTTCGAGACGGTGATGTCCTCGATGACGAGCTCACCGGGGATCTGGTTTAGGACTGCAGCTTTCATCAAGGCTCCTTCTGTCAACCGCTCAAGGCGGCATCACACGGTCAGTGAACGATCAAGCGATAGTGATACTGCCGAGCAGTATTGATGGAGCCACCGGGGCACGCAAACGAGACCGCAAAAGCGAACGCAAGACCATTGTGGTGACGAGGCCGGTTATCTCCGATCCGACGACCGTCGGACCCACCGGTACAGTTGGGTCATGGCGTTGATTGCAGGGCTTCTCGGAGTGATGTTGGTGGCGGCTATCGCTCTCCTCATCGCTGCCAGACGCAGTACTTCTCGGCTCGAGGAACAGCTCCAGACAGACCTCAGGGACGCTCGGGCACAACTCGACCAGAAGCAAGCAGACCTCAATGCGGTCAACGGCGACCTCGCCGATGCGCTCGACAACGCCGAAGACCACCACCGCCAGTTGAACGTCACCGAGCAACAACTCCGAGCGGCCAACGATGACAACGCCAATCTTCGAACCGAGCTCGTCGATCTGAACGACGAGGTCGAAGAAGCCGACCGGCTGGCCGAACACCAATCGGCCGAATTGGCATCGATGGCCATTGAGACCGAAGACCTGGCCAGCCAGCTGGCCGACGCGCTGAAGCTTGCGGAAATCAACCGGCTGACCGCCCCGGAAGGGGTTAACGCAGCCACGATGTGGCAGCTTGAGCTTGCCCGGTCCGAGCGCACCTGGCGATACAGCGTCTCGATTTACCCTGACGACCCCTCCCCGTTCCCCGATGCCGACGACCTGTTGAAGTTGGCGGTCGAAACCGAGGCGGCTGCGTTGCGGGACGAAGTCGGCGCCTTCCTCACCGTTGAATGGAAGCTTGAGCCAATCGCCGATCCGGCAATGGCTCACCTGGTCCTACGAGTAGCCCAGGAGCTCTTGGTGAAGGCCTCTCGCTTGTCGGAGCCCTCGATTCTGCGGGCCGAAACCATCGATTCCGGTTCCTTGCTCGCCATCGTCCCGGCCGACGACGGCGATCAGATCGCGCTCGACCTGCGCGAATTCGCCGACGATGGTCGGGTGGCGACGGCCATGGTTATTCCGAACGATGCCGACGGCTCGGTCACCGTGTTGACGAATGGCCAGCAACTTTCCAGCGACTAGCCAATCATTTTCGACCGACCAGGAGCTCACCATGGGATTGCGCGCTGTTGTGGCCATGATGCAACACGAGACCAATACCTTCTCACCAGTCCCAACGCCACTTTCCCGGTTCGGTTCTGATGGGATGAATGTGCCGACTGGCGACGAGGTCAAGCGTGCCTTTGCCGGCACCGGCACCGGCATCGGGGCTTTTCTCGACATTGCCACCGACGCAGGCATGGAAGTGGTGACGCCAGTCGCTGGTAATGCCGCGCCAAGCGGCAAAGTGCAAGCCGACGCCTACGCCTTCATGACCAACGCCATCTGCGAGGCCGTGGCCGCCGGCTGCGATGTCTGTTTTCTTGACCTGCACGGTGCCATGGTGCCCGAGGGCGATGACGACGGTGAAGGGCCTTTGCTGGCCCGCATCCGCCGCATCGCCCCCGATCTGCCAATCGCCATCAGCCTTGACCTGCATGCCAACATCACGCCCGCCATTGTCGAGAATTGCGATGTGCTCGTTGGGTTCAAGACCTACCCACACATTGATATGTACCAAGCCGGGCAGCATGCAGGGTCAATTATGGTTCGAGCCATGGCTGGCGAGGTCACACCCGTCATGAGCTGGGGCAGTCGCCCGATTCTGGCCCAGACGCTGCGTATGGGGCACGTCGACGAGCCAATGGGTCCGCTACTCGAGATGGCCAGGCAAAAGGAAGCCCAGGGCCTTCTCGCGGCCTCGGTGTTCGGCGGTTTTCCCTTAGCCGACATTTGGGGCGCCGGACTGTCCGTTGTCACTGTTGCCGACGGCGACCCTGGTTTGGCCGCAGAGGCTCGCGACCTTTTGTTGGACGCGGCATGGGCCGAACGCGAAGAGTTCATGTTCACATCACTGCCCCTCAGCGAGACGGTTGCCCGGGCAAAGAACTTTGCCGATGGCCCGACCATCTTGCTCGACCACGCCGACAATGCGGCCTCCGGCGGCACCGAGGACACCGTCGCTGTGCTGGCCGAGGTCATCGAGCAGGGACTTGAAAACGTTGCGATGTTCGCAATCTGCGACCCGGAGGCCGTCCGGCTGATGCACACGGCCGGTGTCGGGGCCCAGGTGTCGCTGCAGCTTGGCGGAAAGGTCGATATGCCAACAATCGGTCGGGTCGGCGAGCCCCTTGCCATTACCGGCACCGTTGGCGCCCTCACCGACGGCGTGTTCGAGATCACGGCCGAGATGGGCCGAGGTACCAAGGCAGCGATGGGGCCATCGGCCCGGCTCGATGCCGGGGACGTCCAGATCGTGGTGATATCGCGCCACACCGAACCGTTCGACCTCGGCCACTTCCGTAGTCTCGGAATTGAACCGACCGAGAAGCGCTATCTGGTGCTGAAATCACGCATCCATTTTCGGGCCGGGTTCGGCGACATCGCGGTGCGAGAAATCCCTTGCGATGGCGTCGGCGTCACCAGTAGCGACAATGACCTCTTCGACTTCCGGCACGTGCGTCGCCCCATATTTCCACTCGATCCCAGTACGCCGCCAACACCGGAGTACCCGCCCAGTTCTCGACTCTGACAACTGGGTCGAGCCGTGCGATGGTTGGTCGGTGACCAGCGCTACATCTGAGACTTCTTCCGACTCCCCTACGCCTCATGCTTTTAGCAACGGGCCGCTCACCGGGGTGAAGATCCTCGACTGTTCGGCCGTGGTGGCTGGGCCATGGGCCAGCTCGATCTTGGCCGACATGGGCGCCGAGGTCATATGGATCGAACGGGCCGAGAGCGCTGACGTGATGCGACTTACCGGGCCCGTGGTAGATGACCAATCAGGCTGTTGGGTAAGCATGCATCGCAACAAGCGAGGCATGGCCATGAACTTGCGCGATCCTCGGGCCGTCGACATCATCAAACAGCTCGCAGCCGAGGCCGACATCTTCATCCAGAACTTCCGGCCGGGCGTCGCTGGTCGCCTCGGCATCGCCTATGACGACCTCGCTGCGATCAACCCCGATCTCATCTACCTCTCAATCTCTGGGTTTGGCCCCGATGGCCCGTACGCCGATCAGCCGGTGTATGACCCTATTGTGCAGGGCCTCTCGGGCATGGCCCATGCCCAGGGCGGCGACTTCGTGAAGACCATCCTGGTCGACAAGACGACGGCCATGACCGCCGCCAACGCCCTTCTTGCCGCCTACATCGCCCGATCAGGCGGTGCCGGCGGACAGCACATCCAACTCAGCCTGCTCGAATCGATCTTCGCTTGGATGTGGCCCGATGTTTACTGGAACGAATCGCTGCCTGACGAAGAAGTCAACGTGCCGTCCTACAGCGTCTGGTACTCGCCCTATGACACCAGCGATGGTCAGGTCAGCGCTGTGTGGGTGAGCTACGGTCAGTTCCAAGGCGCAGCATGTGCCGTTGGCCGGCCCGATGTGGCTGAAGACCCTCGATTCGCCACCCGTGGTGGTCGCCTTGAACACGCGCTCGCAATGCGGGCCGAGTTCGGCAAAGCTCTCGCCGGTCTCACCACCGAGGAGGCGTTGGCCGCTTTGCGCAGCGTCGACGTCCCCTGCGCCCCCGTGCTTGATCGGGCGGGCGCCATGGCCGACCCTCAAGTCCAGCATATGAAGATCCTGGTCGAGGCCGATCACCCCACTGCTGGACGCACCATCACCGTTCGTCCTCCCGCCAACTTCAGCAAGACACCGACCGGCATTCGTAACCCTTCTCCTGGCCGCAGCGAACACACCGATGAGGTCCTGGCCGAACTCGGTCTCGATCAGACAGCCATCTCAGCACTTCGTGACGAGGGTGTCGTTCTTTAATCCGCTCCCGGCCCTCGGGCCGCCGGGCCACTCACGGTCTCAGTGTGGGCCGGAATCAGGAGTCGGCGGAGCAGGAGCCAACCGTAAGACGGCGAGGCCAACCAGGGCTAGTGCTGCCATGGCCAAAAAGGCCGTGCGGTAGTCCGTCGCGTCTCGGAGAATGCCGACGTTGAACGGCCCGAGGCCGACACCAAAGACCATGAGTAAGGCGCCCAGGCCATAAATGCGGGAGTAGTCGCGCACGCCGAACGCATCGGCGAGCAGTAACGGGTGCAGCATCAGCAGGTTCCCCATGGCGCTACCGAGCACCACACATCCCAACAGGATCATCCCGATCGAGTCGCTCACAGCGATGATGGCAATACCGATCGCCTGCACGACGGCCAGCACCGACACCAGGCGCATCAGGGGAAAACGCATGGCGGCCAGACCCCCTGCTATTCGACCCACCACACTGGTCGCGGTCACGACAATCAGTGCAAGGCTGGCGGCGTCGATATCGATCCGATCCTTCGTCAGCTTGAACAGGTGCTGAAGCGCCCCGACCTGGGCCGACATAAGGATGACGAAACCCACCGACACGATCTTGAAATAGCCGGACCTCACCGCGAGGGCAAACGAGGTCCCCGGCAGCACGACATCGTCGGGTTCATCAAAGGCTGGAGCGTCACCATCGGGCCGGAGTCCCATCGACTCGGGCGAAACCCGCAACAGAAGCCACACGATCGGGATGATGCCGGCCAGATACGCAACCGCGAACCATGGCGCCAAGGAGACCAGCGACCGCTTCTCGATCAGCTGAGCGAGTAGTGGGGTGATGGCGATGCCTCCCATGGAGAGTCCGGTGGATGCAATCGCCAAGGCCAGTGATCGACGCCGGTGGAACCAGCGGGTGACCAGACTTGTCGTTGGCACCAGCCCCGCGAACGCGTACCCGGTGCCGAACAAGACGAAGACGGCGAACATCTGCCAGGTCGTTCGCACCTGCCCAATAAGGGCAATGCCTGCCGCTGCCACCAACGAGCCCGCAGTCAT
>JBLINY010000052.1:0-29252 GCA_047638695.1 Acidimicrobiales bacterium
CATGAGACAACGATTGGCTGCCGCAACCCTGGCCTTTGCCCTCGGCGCTGCCGCTTGCAGCTCGTCCGATAGTGACGCCATAGGCGATAGTGATACCACAGATCGTGGCAACGACAGCTCCGACGGTGCTGCGTCGGGAAGCGGCGAGACCTCCGCCGACACCACCGACGACCAAGCGAACGACCGCGTTGCCACGCCGGTGCCCACCGACTGGCCCCGGCCGGACGTACCCACCGGCGCCCTCAGCGACGAACTCGATCTCGCCCTCGGCGAAGCGGTCATTTCCGCCAGCGTTGGCATACCAGCTGGAACCCTCACCACCATCGCGGAAAGCGGCGACCCCCGAGCCGCCTGGGTCGTCGTCGACCTGCTTCAGTTCCTGCGAGGAAGCCCAACAGCCGACCGCTTGGTTGGCGTGTACGCCAAACTCACCGGCGCCGGACTCGACCCGTTCGCGCCATGGACGGCGGCCTCCAATCAGATGATCTCGTGGGATATTCCGGCCCCGCCGAACTATGTGGACTACAAGCGAGCGCTCTACCTGTTGGCCGAACCAAAGTGGGAGCCGTTCTTCGAAGCAGGAGCCGATGTCGATTGGCGCCACGTCGGATGGGGCGGCGTGTTGATCGATGACCGCCCTCTTGGCGATCCGAATCGCTGTGTCGGCAGCTGCATCCCCGCCCTCGACGACCCCGCCGTCACCGATGCCGATGGCGGCAGCTGGTACCCGGACGAACGGCTGGTATTCGGAGTTGTGGTGAACGATGCGGCCAGGGCCTACCCCCGGAACATCATGGAAATCCACGAGATGGTCAATGACGATCTCGGCGGACGACGCATTGGGGTGCCGTATTGCACTCTGTGCGGTTCGGCCCAGGCGTACTACACCGACAACGTCCCCGCCGTCGACGACGGGACGGCCTTTGCCCCCGTGCTTCGTACCACCGGCCTGCTCATCCGCTCGAACAAGATGATGTTCGATCTCGAGACCTTTTCGTTGATCGACACCTTCACGGGGCGAGCCAGCACTGGGCCGCTCGCAGCGGCAAGCGTCGAACTCGAGCAGGTCTCGATCGTGACTACAACCTGGGCCGATTGGAAGGACGCCCACCCCGACACGACCATCGTGGCCGAGGACGGCGGCACCGGCCGAACCTACTCACTCGATCCGCTGGGCAGCCGTGACGCCAATGGCCCAATCTTCCCCGTCGGTGACGTCGATCCTCGGCTCCCGGTTCAGGAGCAGGTGCTTGGCCTCACCCTCAACGACGGTTCGTTTGTCGGTGTCCATGTAGCCGATGCCGTCGCTGCCCTCAACGCGGGCGACGAGATCACGATCGGAAACATCACCCTGGTGCTCGACGGAGGCGGACTACGAGGTCAGAACGAGGATGGCAGCGACGTCGGCGCCCATCAAGCGTTCTGGTTCGCGTGGAGCCAGTTCCATCCCGAGACCAAGGTGTGGCCAGCCGACTTCAGCTAGCCACCCTTTAGCTAGCCACTGGGGACAGCGGCGTCGGGCTCGGCCGGTCTGAGTTCCTCGAAACGATCGATCTTCCGGAGGGCAGGAAAGGCCTTCCACCAAACCCCGACGACGGCCAGCGTTCCTAGACCGCCGGACACGATGCCGCCAACCAGACCGAGAAAGTGGCCGGCGACACCTGACTCGAACGCGCCCAGCTCATTCGATGCGCCGATGAAAACGTTCTCGGTGGCCAACACTCGACCTCGCATGTTCTCCGGCGTTGCCAGCGGAACGATGGTGCTGCGAATGAAGACACTTACCGAATCGGATGCGGCCGCGACGAGCAGCGCGAACAGAGCAACGAGGTAAGACCTCGTGAAGCCCAATACAACGGTGGCGACACCGAACAGCGCTACGGCAGCCAACAGCACGGGCCCCACCCGGCGAGTCAGCGGCCTCACGGCCAGGGCCAGCGACATGCTGACGGCCCCGAACCCGACCGAGGCCCGAAGGAAACCGAGACCAACAGCGCCAACGCCCAACCGTTCTTTGGCGATGGCCGGAAGCAGGGCGATGGCGCCGCCAAAGAGCACCGCAAAGAGATCGAGCGAGATCGCACCGAAGAGGACCGGGGTTCGCCGAATGAAGCGGAGTCCTTCGAGAGCGTCGACCACGGCCGCTTTGACGCCGCTGGTTTCGAGGCGGGCAACCCCCGAGTTCGGCAGGCGAAGGACGACGAGCAGGCTGAGGGTGAACAGCACCGAGCTGAAGGCAAATGCCGTCCAAGGTTCGACGGCGTAGAGGAAACCAGCAGCGATAGGCCCGATGATGGCGCCGGTCTGCCAGGTGGCGGCGTTGAGTGCCAGCACTCGTTCGATCGTGCCCGGCGGCGCGAGGTCGACCGGCAGGGCTCGACTTGGTGGGGCGTAGAAAGCGCGGGCAATTCCGAAGAAGATGACGATCAACAGAACCGGCGGAAGCGAACTCGGCCCGCTCCGGGCATAGAAGAGCAGCACGAAGGAGGCGACAAGCTCGCCGGCCAGACCTATGCCCAGGATGTATCGACGGTCGAACCGATCGGTGATCGCTCCGGTGAACGGCGAAAGCAAGGCGGTCGGCGCGAATTCGGCCAGCCCGAGCAGACCAAGATCGAGGGTTCGGCCTGTCATGTCGAAGACCAGCACGCCAAGGGCGGTGACCTGGCAAACCACGGCGACGGTGTTGAAGAACTTCGATGCCAGCAACGCCTGAACGCCACGAGGAATCTTCGGGCGTTCGCTCACGGCGCGAGTGTCGCCGTTTCGTTGCTTGAAAGCGATTCGGTGTCCAGGCCTGTCCTAGGGTCCAAGCTATGGGACGTCTCGAGAGCAAAGTCGCACTGATCACCGGTGGCGCACGAGGCCAGGGAGCAGCCGAAGCCGAGCTGTTCGCGGCCGAAGGCGCACTGGTCTACATCACTGATGTGCTTGATGACGTCGGCGAAGAGACGGCTGCCCGACTGGGCGATCACGTCACCTATCTCCACCACGATGTCACCAGCGAGAGCGAGTGGGCCGGGGTAGTCCGAGGGATCATCGAGGAGCAGGGAAAACTTGACGTTCTGGTCAACAACGCCGGCATCTTCCGCCGCCAGCCAATGCTCGATACTTCGCTGGACGACTGGAATCAGATGATTGCCATCAACCAGACCGGCGTATTCCTGGGGCTGAAGGCTGCGGGTCGGCCGATGCGAGACCGCGGCCAAGGCAGCATCGTGAATATCTCGTCGATTGCCGGGCTGACCGGCGCAGCCTCAGCCCACGCCTATGCGGCAACGAAATGGGCCGTGCGGGGCATGACTAAGTCCGCCGCGCTGGAGCTGGCGCCGGACAATGTGCGTGTGAACTCGGTCCATCCCGGAATCATTGAAACGGCGATGCTGGACGAATTTGGCGACGCGTTGCCACGAGTGAAGGAGATGATTCCGATGGGCCGCACAGCGGCTGCCAGCGAAGTGGCAAACGTCGTCTTGTTCTTGGCCTCTGACGAAGCCAGCTATTGCAGCGGCCATGAGTTCGTGGTCGACGGAGCTATGCGAGCCTGACTGTTAGTTGACCGCAGGAACGACGTCGGTCATGAAATGCTGGAGCGCTTCGAGCCGAGCCGGCGGACCTCCCGATGCGGTGATATCGACCAGGACATGGTGTACGCCCATGTCCTTCCATGTGCCGAGGCTCTCGATCATCTGCTCGGTTGATCCGGCGATCGAGACTGCTGGTTTCATGTTCGAGCCAGGATCGAGATAGAGGCGAATCGAAAGGGTCACGTCATCGGCCGGACGGCCGGCTTCAACCACCAGCTGCTGGACCCTGTCCCACTCGGCTCGCACGGTGTCGATGGGTTCGAAGGCGGCATGGAAACAGTCACCGAACCGCGCTGTGCGCCGGAACGCGGCCTCCGAAGCTCCACCAATCCACACCGGCATAGCGCCGCGGGGCGGCTTGGGCTCGAACTTGATCTCCGGGAACTGGTAGTAGGTACCCTGATAGCTCGGGCTTTCTTCAGTGAACAGCTTGTGAAAGATCTCCAGCTGCTCGTCAGCCCGAGCACCCCGGTGGTCGTAGGGCATCCCGAGCACCTCGAACTCCTCTTTCATCCACCCAACGCCGGCACCAAGAATGGCCCGGCCCTCAGACAGGACATCAAGCGTCGCCATCAACTTCGCCGTCTGTACGGGCGGGCGGTAGCCCATGATCAGGACGGTCTGCCCCAGGTGCATCTTCTCGGTGATGGCGGCGACAAAGAGCAATGTGCCGATTGGGTCGAGCCAGGCCATGTCGTTCGGCGCGGGGAACGAGCCATCTTCGGTGTACGGGTACTTCGAAGCAACGTTGGCGGGCCACGCGATGTGGTCGCTGACCCAACCGTCGTTGACACCCAGATCCTCGGCGACGGCACAGAATTCGACGAGCGCGGAACGACTAGCTCCGCGACCCAATTGCGGAAGATGAACACCGATGTTGACCATCGGGGAAACTTAATTCAGGTCGGACGATCGAGCGAGAACTGGTCGCGAGTGGTGGCGTAGTTCGTGCCTGCTAGGCGGCCGAGAGCGTCAAGGCCCACAGCGTCGACGCGGGTGCCGTCCAGAATTTCATCGAGAATATGAAAGGCGATGACCTCGCCGAAGGTGACGGCATGGGTGAGCGGTGCGTTCCCCAGCACCACTTCGTTGACCACTTTGCACTCGAGCACCGCCTTGGCCTCGGCAACACCGGGGGCCTCGACGGTGCCGAACTTCTTGGCCGTCAGCCCGGCCAAGCCGAACTCGTCGACAGAGGCAGGAACCTCGGCCGCGGTCTCGTTCATGGCGACCGACAGGTCGTGATCGACCAGGTTGGCAGTGAAGACGCCTGACGAGCGAACGTTGGCCAACGAATCCTTCACCGCGCCGTCGTTCAAACCGGTCGAGAAAATCAGGACCGGAGGGTTCGTAGCCACCGCTTGAAAGAACGAGTAGGGCGCCAGATTTGCCACCCCATCAGGGTCGTAGGTGCCGATCCACCCAATAGGACGGGGCACGATCAAGCCGGTGGTGAGCTTGTACCGATCGGTGCTGGAGAGGTCGGCGACTGGGAACGACGTCATGGGACGAGACATTCGGGCAGCCTAAGGCCCGTGAGGCAAGAGGGGGATTCCCGCTTCCGGCCTCAACCTTTCCTTTGGTACCTTGGCCGAGCGGAGGCTTCGCAATGAGGGAACGAAGGTTGCAATGACCACAGGATCAGACGCGTCAGCGCAGGGTGGTCCCGTCGTCGACCTCGGCATCGAGGGAATCAGCGGCGCCCAGCACATCGGGTCCGGTGGAGCTGCCGACGTCTACCGGGCGGAACAGCCCCGGCTTGGCCGCACCGTCGCAGTGAAGGTGCTGCGAGCAAACACCTCGACCGAGAACCGGGCCCGCTTCGAACGCGAGGCTCAGACCCTGGGCCGCCTCAGCAATCATCCCGGCATTGTCACCCTGCACGAAGCCGGACTCACCGGGATCGGGCAGCCGTTCTTAATGATGGAGTACTGCCCGGCTGGCACGCTGGCCGATCGAACGACCCGCGAGGGTGCGATTGGGTGGCAGGAGACGTGCCAAGTCGTTGCTGACATCGCCGAAGTCGTTGACGAGGCGCACGCGGCAGGTGTCCTGCACCGCGATCTCAAGCCGGCCAATGTGCTGATCGACGGACGCGGCAAGCACCTGGTGGCCGACTTCGGCGTAGCCGCCTTGTCTGACACCGGCAATTTCTCGGCCGCTGCCGACTTCACACCGGGGTATGCACCGCCCGAGGCGCTGCGAGGCGAGGCCGCGACCCCCGCGGGCGATGTCTATATCCCTTGGCGCCACCGCCCATGCGCTGATCACCGGCCGGGTGCCGTTTGAGGGATCAGGAGCCGAAACCAACAACGTGTTGGCCTGGATTCGCCGCATCGAGACTGAAGCCCCTGGCGATCTGCGCCCCTATGGCGTTCCGGAGGCGGTAGCCGCCGTCATCGAGCGATCGATGAGCAAGGAACCCACCGATCGTCGAACGCCGAAGGAGTTCATCGAACAACTCTCGGCCGCTGCCAGCGGTAAGGCAATCCCTGGCATCGGCATCAGTAACGTCCCGCCGATGCCACCAACAGGTGGCGATCCGGCCACCACCGCGGTGTCTGGTCTGGTTCCCGAGAAGCCCACTACCAATGCTCCCCCGATGCCAGCCGCGGCACCGCCGATGCCACGCGATCCCATCACCGGCCAGCTGGCAGCCAACCCTAATTTGATGGGCAACACCACGGCCGTACCAACCGGACTCCCGCAGAAGCCAACCTCGATGGAGATTCCGTCCACGGGTCCGTCGACCGGGCAACTTCATGGCACTAGCCCACCAATGCCGGGCGGCCCTCCTCCCGGAACCCCAGCCATCGAAACCCACGCTCCCGGCACCCACGCGCCTGGAACCCATAGCACTGGCCCCCTTCCCCCGATGACCACCGGACCGACATCGGTGCCCGTGCCACCCGTCGCAGCCGCACCTACGGCACCAGCGTTGCCCGCTCAGCCGACCCCCCAGCCCGCGGTCGCCGCCCAGCCCGCCACCACCGCCGTCCCGTCGGTGCTGCCATCAGAGCCAGCGACCCTCAACCAGGTTCCGACAACAAACGGCGACAGCAGCAATCGCAAGGTCCTCGTGTTTGCCGGTGGGGCGCTGCTCCTGGTGGCCGTTGGCGTCGGTGGACTCTTCGCGACCGGCGTCATCGGCGGCGGCGAGGAGGCTGCTCCAACGACCACGGCTACCCCCAACACCACGGCCGAACCGACCACCACAACAATCGAGCCAGCGAGTACGACCAGCGCGTCGACAACAACGACAACCAATGGTCCCGTCATCGAATCAGCCGAAGCGACGGTCACCAACCTTGCTCTGGTGCTCAGCGGATCCGTTCCCGATCAGCAGACCGCAGACGACATCGTGGCAGCAGTGGCCGACCTCTATGACGAAGAACAGATTCTCAACGGGCTTGTTCCCGACTCGGCCGTCGATTCTGTAGAGCTGACGCTCACCGGCGACCTGGCTGATCAGGAGCGAATCGATCAACTGGTCGAAGCCATCAACGGTGTCGACAACGTCGAAGTCGTGAACGACGTCCAACTCATCACAACGACGACTACAGCCGCCCCTCGACCGGCCACGACCCGGCGACCAACACCAACGACGGCCAGACCGGCGCCCACGACGGCCCCGCAGCCAACTAACCCGATCGACACCAATGACACCAATCCCGGCCTCGGGTAAAACGCGAAACTGGCAGGCCAGGACCGGGTGTATCCCGTCCTGACCTGCCAGGTTGTTAGGTCTTTCTAGATCACCAATCGCCGTTGCGGGGCAGCGGCGGTGGCGCGTCGTAGAGCACCAGGGTGCTGAAGACGTTGTTGGCGGTTCGAATCTCGAAGCGGGTCCAAAGCGACGCGTCGTTGTCGAACTCCCAACGAATGAACTCCGTTTCAACGTCGCCCCGCCAACCCTTGATCAGCGTGCCGCTGGCGTCGGTGGCATCGATCTCGTAGGCCTGGTCGACCGTGGCGGTATTGCGAATGAGCACGTCGGCATAGGCGAAGCTGCGGTTCAGGTTGAAGCTCTCGTTGCCCGAGCCGCAGGTCCAGACGACTCCGCCCGGATACCAACGGCCGTAGCCGGCCATCGGGGTGTTGGTCTCGGTTGCGACATCGACGTACTCTTGGCTTTCGCTGAAGGCCAACATCACGGTGCCACGGCGGACACCGGCAGCCAGCTGCCCGGTCCAATGAGCAAGGCCACCCTCATCAGGATCGCGGAACAGCACGTTGTTGTACAGCAGTGTGACAAATTCGGCGTCGGTCTTGGCTCCGTAGCGCGAAACGAACTCAGGCGAGACCGAGAAAAACTCCGAGATCCGTGTGAGCGACCACTCGCCACTCATGTACTTCAAGCGCCATCCGTCGTACCCACCCACATCCGGGACACGAAGGAAATAGGCCACATAGAGCCGCACAATGGAGTGATCCATCTCGGGACAGCCGGTGTCGAGACCCGGGAAGCCCTGTGCGGCGCGGTGTGCGTCAGCGGCACCGGGCATGGCCTCGAACTCTTCGGCCGCCGATGGCGACGAGGTGGCCGCCACTCCCAGCATGAGCAGGAAGCTCAGTAATATGACTCGGGATTTAGACAACGGTGGTCACTCTCTTTTCAGTCGGTGGTCGCCACAGGCAAGGTAGTCAACCCTATGCAAAGTGATGGCTACAACGCGGGATCAAGCTATGGGTTAGTCACCACACTGGCAGCGACCCCGCAGGGCAGAAAGACAACCTGCTCAGCAACGGTTTCGACGAGCAGCGTGGCCGAGCTCGGACCATCGCGCAGAATCTGATCCGGTCCACGAAAGCCCGGGTTGTGGTCTCCCAACCAAAGAAGCCCTTGCGCCCAAACGCCCGGTTCCACAGCCCTGGCTACCTCGGCTGGCCCGAGGTTGGTGGCGTCAACGGCCAACACCCCGCGACGAATGGCATCGGTGTCGATGTCGTGGGCCTGATGCACGAGGGCATCGCCGAGGAACTCGAAACTGCCGTCGGCAGGCACTCCCAACACATTGAGCGGCACATCAGGGTGGAACGTGACGAACTCGATCAGCATCGAGCGGAAAAGCGGCAACCCCAGCGGTGAGTTGATGCTCATCAGGGTGTAGCTGCCAAGCACCTTTACCGGCACCGGCACCCATGCGTCGAAGATTCGGGGTCCGAGCAAGGCATCGAGTTCGTCGAGCTGGGATTGCTCGAGATCGGCTGGAACGGTGAGATCAAGCAGCGACGGACGATGGCCATAGCCCACCGACAGGTAACCGTAGGCAGGATCGTCATCGGGAACGCGAGGATGCAACCGGGCCGGGTCGCTCTCACGCCAGGCCAAGGTCATCGGGCCTGTGGGACTACTTATTCGGCGGGCCCGCACCACGCGGCTAGCGACGTCGTTCAGCTCACCCATGCGTCCCCGCAGGATCGAGATCCACTCGTCCATGACCGCCGACTTCTTGAACCGGCCGAGCAGGCTCTGCACCTCGTCTTCCGTAGGCATTACCCAGGTTTGGGCCAGCGCCGTAGGCGACTCGGAGACCTCGGCCGGACCATCGAGCATCAGCAGTGTCGTGCCCATTTCGACGACTGAACCCAGCTCGAGGGACACCTCGGCGGTTAGTTGGAGGCCGTCAATCCGAGTCCCGTTGGTCGACCCTTCGTCGCGGACGGTGATCCGATTGTCGACCTTGGTGAACGTCGCGTGGCGTCGAGACACAACGGCGTCGTCGAGGCCATGGATGTCGCCGGTGCTCGTTCGACCCAGGGTAATCGAGCCCTCAGGTAGGTCGATGAGCCGGCCAGCGTGGGGGCCACTGAGAACGACAAGCTGGCGCCGATTGAGGAGTGCCCGAAACTCCGACACGTCGATCGTCATGGTTGGTAGCAGGGTGGGCTCTGCTTCGACTGACGCCCTCGCCACTTCCATCGGGACCGGGGCCGCGGCAAAGGTTTGAAAGGGCCGCCCCCATCGCCACTGCATGTTTGGGGTGAGTGTCGATGACGACGTTCACACCCAGCGCCGAGGTGAGAGCGTGCGACACCATCGGCAGGCGCGACGAGCCCCCAACGAGCAGAACTGCACGGAGCGCTTGGCTCGTAAGGCCAGCCGAGTCGAGCGCGTCTTTCATCGTCTCGACGGTGCGATCGATGTACGGACTGATGCTCTTCTCGAACTGCGAGCGTTGCACCATTACTTCGGTAGCGAGCCCGGGCAGCAGCACCGGAAGCACCACTCGGGTGTCGAATGAAAGCGCCACCTTGGCCCGGGTGCACTCTTCACGAAGTCGGGCAACCGACCGTTGGGCCGACAGATCTTCGGGGTCGAGCTTCTCGAGGGCTCCATCCAGGCCTTCGAGCACCAGGTTGAAGACGGCTTCGTCAAAGTCGATGCCACCAACGTGATCAAGACCGCGCGGCTGACCCCGAATGATGTAGCCATCGGCCCGGCGTTCAAGAACCGCGGCGTCGAAGGTGCCACCCCCGAGGTCGTAGACGGCGATGGACGCCCCATCGGGCACCCGGCTGCGTTCGTGATAGTGGATGGCGGCCGCGGTGGGTTCGGGTAGGAGCCGTACGTTCGGGATACCGATGCCACGAGCGAGCTCGTCCAACATTTTCAACTTGAACTCACCCCACGTTGCGGGATGGGTCAGCACCAGCGTGTGGGGACGCTCGCCTTCCATGCTGCTTGCTTGCTCGACTACCCACTCGGCGAGACGGGCCATGAGTTGTTCGGACTTATATGTGCCGGTTTCGACGATGAACGGCGTTGGATCCCCGAATCGGCGCTTGAACTCGCGCACGACCTTCCATGGGGTGGCGGCGGCAACGCTTAGGGCTTCTTCGCCAACCAACAATGACGTCGTGGACGGCGACACCACCGAGCGAACGGCAGCGCGATCGTGGGCCAGCTCGACCATCCGAACACCACGATCGTCGGCAATGGCTGCGGCGGTGTATGTAGTACCGAGATCGATGGCAAGCGCGTACGGCACGGCGGCCATGCTACCGGTGCGTGCCGGTGCCGTCGGATCGTCTCTGGTCAGGGCCTTTACGACTTGGCGGCCCTACTACTCCTCGAGCCGACGAACCGACGGCTGCTCGCCGGTGGTGCCATGGGTCATGCCAGTCATCCGATGCTGATTTCGGGTGCCTCGCGTGCGCCCATGAATACGAGTGCCGGCCGCTGTGATACCACCATCTACCGTCATGGACTGCCCGGTGTAGAACTCGCTATCGGGGCCGGCCAAGAACAACGCGGCGCCGGCGATGTCGCTGCCTTCGCCCCGGCGAGGCCAGGGTTGAAGGTCACCGATGACCTCGTCGGCCGACTCGATGTTCCGGCTGTCGCCGCCGTGCATCAGCGGCGTATAGATCACTCCGGGACAGATCGTGTTGACTCTGATGTGGTGAGCTGCAAGGTCGATGGCCGTGGTCTTCGAGAGGTTGATCACCGCTGCCTTGGCGGCCGAGTACGCCTGTGGCCCCGCACCACCGTTTTGGCCGGCGATGGATCCGGTGTTGATGATCGATCCGCCTTCACCTTGATCGATCATCGCCCGCGCCGCGTACTTGGTTCCCATGAACACGCTGGAGACGAGCACCTCGAAGGTCTTGTTCCAGTCGGCGAGTTCAATCTCGGTGATGGGGCCGAAGGCTCCACCAATACCGGCGTTGTTGAACATGATGTCGAGGCGCCCGAACGCTTCGGTCGCCATGCTCACCAGCGAGCCGACGTCGTCCTCGACGGAGACGTCGGTTTTGAGGAACCGAAGACGGTCGGCGTCGGCGCCGACCTCTTCGAGCATCTCGGCTCCGGCGGCGGCATTCAGGTCGCCGACAACGACCGATGCCCCCTCGTCGAGGAATCGCAGCACGGTCGCCTTACCCATGCCGCTGACGCCACCCGTAATAACCGCAACCCGATTTTCAAGTATTCCGCTCATGGCAGCGACGCTAGTGGACGCGCAATCGGCGAGCAGACTCGCTCCCGCGGGACCTCAACCGATCTAGGAGTCCCGACGATCGAGAAGCTGCGCTGCGCTGGTATTCAGGTAGAAGGCGTACACGCTCGTGGTGCCGCAGATGTAGAGCCGGTTGCGTTTGATGCCGCCGAACTCGACATTGGCGACAACCTCAGGGATGGCGATCTTGCCGATCAAAACTCCATCGGGGGCGAAACAGTGCACGCCATCACCGGCCGAGCTCCAGATATTGCCATCGCAGTCGACCCGGAATCCGTCGAACACGCCCTCGGAACAGGTGGCAAAGACTGTGGAGTCACCCGTGACCGAGTGGCCATCGGCGGCCACCGGATAGCTGTGGATCTGTGGTGGGCAGGCCGAACCAACGTGAGAAACACCAGTGTCGGCGACGTAGAGGATTGACTCGTCGGGAGAAAAGGCCAGGCCGTTCGGCCGCACCATGTCGGTGACGACAGGTTTGACCGATCCGTCAGCGTCGATCCGAAAGACCCAGCTCTCACCAATCTCCGATTCGGCGCGGTCGCCCTCGTAGTCGCTGTCGATCCCATACGTCGGGTCGGTGAACCAGATGCTGCCATCGGACTTTGCGACGACGTCGTTAGGAGAGTTCAGCCGCTTGCCGTCGTAGGAATCGGCCAGCACCTCTCGTCGCCCGTCGTGGCCGATCCGAGAAACAGCCCGTCCTCGGTGCTCGCAACTCACGATGCGTCCCTCGAGATCGAGACAGTGCCCGTTCTGGTTCAGGGCTGGTTGGTCGAACACCGCCACGTTTTCCGACGTTTCGTCGTATCGCAGCGTGCGGTCATTCGGAATGTCAGACCACAACAGATACCGACCAGCAGGTGAGTACACGGGGCCTTCGGTCCAACGACCTCCCGTCCAGATCTGATCGATGTGGGCGTTGTGCATGACGTAGCGGTAGAACCGCTTGTCGAGAACTTCGATTGCCGGATCCAAAGCCATCGTTGAGGTCTACCTCACTGACGGCGTTGGGCCTTAGTCGATGGCGCCAACGCCGCGCAGTTCGGCCAGCCGTTCGGCCGACATACCCAGCGCGGTCAAGACCTCATCGGTGTGCTGGTTGCTGGCAGGGGCAGGCGAGCGGACCTTGGTGGGTGTGCGGCTGAACTTGGCCGCTGGTCCGACCAGCGGCGCCGACGTGCCGTCACGCAACTCCGTGACCTGCAGCATGTCTCGCTCCAAGACGTGGGGATCAGTGGCCGCCGTCGCGAAATCGTTCACTGGCGAGGCCACAATGCCGGCCTCGTCCATGGCGGCCAACACCTCAGCTGACGAGCGCGAGCTGCACCATTCAGCTACTAGCCCGTCGACGGCATCACGATTTTCGATTCGCTCATTGTTGGTCGCGTATCCGGGCGCCTCGGCCAGCTCGGGATGACCCAGTTGGTTGGCCAGTTTGCGCCAGTGACCGTCGAGAATGAGCGCAATGTACACATAGCCATCGGTGCACTGGTAGTTGTTGGTTGGGACACTTACAGCTATCTGGCTGCCCCATCGTGGAGACTTCACTCCGGTGGCTCCCAACGTGAGCAAGCCGTTCGACTGGTAGATGATCGAGTCGAGGAGCGACACGTCGACATGCTGGCCCTCACCTGTGTGGTCACGGTGCCGTAACGCCGCCAGCGCAGCCAACGCACCGTGCAGGCCAGCCAGATCATCGGCCAGGAAGGTGGGTGCTTTGGTTGGCGGGCCGTCGACACTTCCGTTGAGCGCCATCCACCCGCTGAAGGCCAATGCTGCTGGGTCGTAACCTGGCTGTGGCGACTTCGGCCCGAACTGGCCGTAGCCACTCACCGACAAGTAGACGACGTCGTCTTTGACCGCTCGGCACTCGGCGTAGCCAACGCCCCACTTGGCCAGCGTCCCCGGCTTGAAGTTCTCGACGACGATGTCGGCTGACTTCACCAGCTCGAGAAACACCTCGGCCCCGTCGGCCGTGCGCAGATCGATGCTGACACTGCGTTTGTTGCGATTGACCGTCTCGCTGGCAAACGATTGACCGGTGCCCGGGATCAAGGGCGGCCAGATAATCCCGGGATCGCCCGGCATCGCCACCCGCACGACGTCGGCCCCGAAGTCGGCCAGCAAACATCCGGCCATTGGGCCGGCCCACGCCGTGGTGCAGTCGATCACTCGCACGCCGTCGAGTGGCCCCGACAAGTCCGTGCGAGCGTTTTGATAGAAGTCGGCCTTCGCATCTGCCATGGTCAGGAATCTACGCCCATGAACTCAGATGGTCAGCATCCCGAGCATCTTGTCGGCCATCGGACTCAGACGACGTCTGTCGTCCGATGGCCGCGATCTGCTTCCCAGCTGTCAACGTCGATGACATCGTCAACGACGGTTGGATCAGTGCGGAGGTCAACTCTTTCGGCAGCACGAGGCGGCCCGAAGGCATCTGGATTCGGCCCGAACAAATCAGCAAACGGCCAACCTCGGCCCTGCTCTTGGCGCAGCAGGATCTTGGCCCTCGCTTGCTCCGCCTTGGCGTTGCTGATGATGAACATTCCAATGAAAGCGGTCCAGAGTCCGGCGCCACCGTTAGTGAACTGCCACAGACCGACGGCCACCATCGCCCAGCCCATGAAACGACCGACCGTTGCGGCCCCAATTGTTGCGCGGTGACGGTTGCCCTTTCGGCTCCAAAGAGCAGCCTGCAGCACCCGACCACCATCGAGTGGCAGCGCCGGCAACATGTTGAACACAGCCAGGATCACGTTGATGATGCCCAGCCACTGCAGCGCTCCGGTGGCCAACGGTGACAGCCCGAGCGAGGCGCTTCCGGCGGCGGCTAGAAACGCACCGACACCAAGCGCCAGGCTGACAGCGGGCCCGGCGAGAGCGATCCGAGCGGCGGCGCCCGGTGTCTTCGGCTCGTCTTCGAGCACGGCGACACCACCGAGGGCAAACAGCGTGATGCCATCGACGCCAATATCGTTGCGCTGGGCAACCAGGGAATGCCCCAGCTCATGGGCCACGATCGAAGCCAAGAACAGTGCGGTCGTGAGGATCGCGGCCGCCCAATAACTGACAACCACCAACCCTGGAGCGGTGGCCGGCAAGATGGTCCCGGCGAGGCTGAACGTGAGAAAAACGGCAATCAGAGCAATTGACCAGTGGAGACCGACGTTGATGCCGGCAAATTTTCCGAGGCGGAGCGACGGACGCATGAAGGGGTGCCTTTCTTTCTTGAAGAGAGGCCTCCGGTCTTCCCCATCGACCGAGCAAGCTCGGCCGACCGCTGCGCCGGGAGAGTCTCGGTGAGAAACCGTCCGTGATGACGACGACAGCGTGTGTGGGGTACTCCCCAGTGGCACGTATTCAGTTGTACAAGACCTACAACCCCGCCGAGACCGTGGTTCTTCCCATCAGCGGTTCTTCCCATCGACGGTTCTTCCCATCAGCGGTTCTTCTCGTTCGTTGGGGCTGTGGGCAGATGGGAACAGCCGCTAGGGGCGGTCGCCGAACTCGGGGCCCTCGGTACGGGTGCGTTTGAGCTCCCAAAAACCGTCGATGTCCATCATGGCGTCGAGGGCATCCCAGAGTTTGAGAGCCTTCTCGCCTTCGGGAACACGGGTGATGACCGGACCGAAGTAGGCCACTCGGTTGCCGTCGCTGTTGACCTTGGCGATGATCGGCGTACCGACGTCGGTGCCGGTAAGACCCAGGCCGTCTTCCATCGAAGCGTGGATGACTGCGTCCCACGACTCGTCATCGATTGCAGCGGCATGGATTGTGTCGAGACCGACGTTGGCTAGAGCATCGGCCGGGTCGAAGTCGATGTCTTTGTCGTGGTGGATGCGGGCACCCAGCTCGAAATAGAGCTTTTGCATCACGGCATCGCCCTCGGCGGCGCGGACCGACTCCATGACCCGCAGCAAGCCATGCGTACGTTTGACCGGCTCGTAGTACGAGCTGTCCTCTGGGGGATCGTTCTTGATCAGCAGGCTGATCGGCTTCCAATTAACCTCGAGCTCACGCTCTTCGGCGATGCTGACGACCCACCTGGCCGTCACCCAGCACCATGGTCAAATGGGGTCGACCCAGAAATCGATGTTCGTCGTCATCCTTCGATCCTACGGCCTAGGACAGAGGTCGGAGAGGCAGCAGAGCTGTACTCACGCAGCAGAGCTGTGCGGAACCAGTCACACTGTTGCCGTGATCATCTCGGCACCCGTTCGGGTCTTCTGGCAACCTGGTTGAACCAGTTGCCTCCGCTTGAAGGAGTGGCTGACGGCCCGTGAGGTCGTCTTCGAATCGATCGATGTTGCCAACGATGCTGGTGGCTTCGACGCCCTCACTGCCCTTGGCCCGAGAACGGTGCCGGTGGTCGCCGTCGGCGACCGGTGGGTCAACGGGATTCGTCTCGACCAGGTCGCTGCCCTTGTCGGTCTGACCCACGACGACACACCGACGTTGAAGCCAGCCACTCTGGTGCGGCGCCTCGACCTCGTGCTCGAAACGGCGATGCGGTTGACAGCTCAGATCCCGGCGGACCGATTGGGTGACGCCCTCCCCCACCGAGACCGCAGCTATTTGTCACTCGCCAACCACCTGGTCGAGATCGCCGTTGGCTTCATCGAGGTAACCGAAGGCGCCGAGCTGACGGCCGACCGAGCGGCGGCGACCCCACCGGTCGACCGGGACCTCACCGGGCTCGCCGCCCGGGCAACGACGACTCGATCCGCAATCGGCCAGTGGTGGGCCACAACCGCCGACCAATCTTGTTCGATCGGTGTCGAGACGTTCGCCGGGACACAGGACCTCCATCGGGTACTCGAGCGCACAACCTGGCACTGCGCCCAACACACTCGACAGCTGGCCATGGTGGTCGAGTCGCTGCACATCACACCTGATCGACCATTGACGGCCGCAACACTCGAGGGGCTTCCCCTCCCTAACCAGGTCTGGGATTAGCCAACTATGTCCAATGCCCCGATTGTCAGCATCGATCCCCAGGCCTTCTGGACCGACCCTTACCCGACTCTGGCCGCCCTGCGGGCCGAAACCCCGATCTGTTTTGTTCCCGAGTTGGGTGCAACAATGCTGACGAAACGCGACGACATCCATACATGTGAGAAGAACGTCGCCGTGTTTTCCTCCGACCAGCCGGGCGGGCTGATGAACCTTCTGATGGGTCAGAACATGATGCGACGTGATGGCGATGACCATCGCAAAGAGCGATTCGTGTACTACCCGGCCATCTCGCCCAACAAGGTCAAGAAATCGTGGGCAGCCGTTTTCGCTGAACTGACCAACCAAGCGCTGAACACGCTGCCGGCGAGCGGATCGATCGACCTGGTACCGACCTATGCCACCGCCCTCAGCGGCGAGGCCTTGAAAGCCATGACGGGCCTTACCAACATCACGTTCCAGGAAATGGACGGGTGGAGTCAGGCAATGATCGATGGCATCGCCAACTACGTCGGCGACCCCGAGGTAGAGGCGAGATGCCACGAGGCGACGGCGGCCATCGACGCGGCCATCGACAACCGCCTTCCCCAATTGGCGACCGAGCCTGACTCGAGCCTGCTCTCGGTGATGTTGGGATCGGGAATGTCACTTGAGAAGGCGCGGGCCAACATCAAACTGACCATCTCGGGCGGACAGAACGAGCCCCGCGACGCCATCGCTGGCGCGGCATGGGCCCTGATCACCCACCCCGATCAGTTGGCGTTGCTACGCAGCGGCAAGGTGAGCTGGCTTCAGGCGTTCGAGGAATACTGTCGTTGGATATCGCCAATCTCGATGTCGCCCCGTCGCATCGCTCAGCCGGCCGAGTTCGGCGGCGTCAACTTCGAGACCGACGAGCGCGTCTTCTTCATGTTCGGATCGGCCAACAGGGACGAAGATCACTTCGACCAGGCCGATCGGTTCGACATCACCCGAGACACCTCCCCCAACCTCACCTTTGGCGCCGGTCCGCACTTCTGTGCCGGCGCTGCCGCCTCTCGCTCCTTGGTCGGCGACCTCGGCCTTCCGCGACTGTTCGAGCGCTACCCAAACCTGGCGCTCGACAAGACGGCACCAGCAACCTTCGGGGGCTGGGCCTTTCGCGGGCCGCTGACTGTGCCCGTCAGTCTTTGAGATCATCGGCTGCCAAATTTGCGGAGACAGCTCTCAGATGGGCAGAAACTGCTGTCAGATGGGCAGAAACTGCTGTCAGATGGGCAGAAACTGCTGTCAGATGGGCAGAAACTGCCTCGGCCGCTCCCGGGGCACGTTCACGACGTCGGCTTCGACGCCAGCATGCCTGAGCTGGTCGATGATGCGGCTGAGTTCGGCCGCCCCGGGGTAGTCGAGGCGACCCACGCCGCCGAGGTCGATCTCCACGCCGGTGAGGCCGGGTTGATTGGCGAGTTCTTGGCGTATTACCCGCTCGACGGCGGGAACGGTGGCAAACCACACCACACCCCGGGGGACAACGGTGAGGACGGTGTACGAACGCCTGATCTCGCGATTGTCTCGTCAGTCTCAGCAGGGCACGAACATTGATCAGCTTGAAGACAGCGACCACCACGATGGCGCTGAGCACAGCTCGCGGCAGATCGCGCAACGCCGGGGTCAATGGGAGCACGGCGAGAATGAACAGCCCGGTGATTGCTCCAGCCCACGGGCTGGTGGCACCTGCCGGTTGGTTCAACGACGTTCGCGAGAAGGATCCGCCAACCGGGAACGCTCCCGACACCGCAGCTGCCAGGTTCGCTACCCCCTGGCTGATCATCTCGCGGTTCGCGTCCCAGGGCTGGCGTTCTTCGGCTGCGAATGTTCGAACGATCGACGACGGCTCTGCAAAGCCAACTAGGGCGATGGCGAGGGCCGGCAGTAGCAAGTCGGCCGTCGGCGACCAAGGGAAATCGAAATTGGCACGCAGGAATCCGCCATCGAGCTTGCCGACGATTGCGCCCTCGTACCCCAGCCCCGCACTTAGCGCGATGGTGACGGCAACCGCGACCAGGACGCTGGGAAACAGCCGGTGTATTCGCCAGCCGCCAACAACAATGACGGCGGTGACAAGGGCGAACCCGATTGCCGACCACCGCGAGGCCGACGGATCGCCGACGGCGTCGGCAGCGCCGTAGCGAACAACCCGTACTGTGCGGGCATACCGGCGAGCTCGGTATAGGCCAGAGATTGTGGGATAGCGACGAGGGCTACGGAGACTCCGGCGACCACGTCGCCGCTGCTTGGTGGTGTGAACGAGCGCTTGGGCGCTTCATCAGTCTCGACGTCGAGCAAGGGCTCAGGCTAGCTATCTCGGTTTCGCAGGGCATGTCCCATGCTGGTGGCCGCAGCGGCGACACCGGACGCGCCCATCGGGGCGTCCATGGCAACCAGGACCGCCTCAATGGTGCCGATAGCACCAAGCAGCATCGGAGGGTTGAGATGACCCATGTGGGCCAACCGGAAGCCGGGAATGTCGGCGAGACCGAGACCCAGCACCAGGCCAGCATCTTGGTCGCACCGTCGCCGAAGCTCTTCGGCATCGATGGAGTTGGTGCGGATCGTGGTGACGCAATTGGCCCGATGCTCGGCCGCGCCGATGTTGAACTCGAACCCTTCTGAGTGGGCCCAGGCGTCTACCGCGGCGCGAACTCCGTCGGCCAGGGCCGTGTGCCGTTGCCATACCTTGGCCCAGCCGCCTTCCTCTTCGACCATCTGGAACGCGACATGCAGGGCAAACAGATGGGCCATCGGCGGCGTTCCGGCGAAGTAGTGATATTGGCTGGCGGCCGACAACCTCTCGGCCCAGTCGAAGTAGCCGACCCGCAGATCGGCTGTCTTGTTGGCCTCCAGCGCTCGGGGACCGGCCCACACGAACGCGACGCCGGGCGGAACCATCAGGCCCTTCTGGCAGCCGGCCAGCGCCACATCGACACCCCAATCGTCCATCAGGAACTCTTCACATCCCATCGATGCAATGCAGTCGACCATCAGCAGAGCAGGGTGGTCGACGGCATCGATGGCGGCTCGAAGGGCTGGGATGTCGTTGCGAACCGAGCTCGCGGTGTCTACATGCACGCAGAGGATGGCTTTGATCTGGCGATCAACGTCGGCTTCGAGTCGCGACTGCAGGGCGGCAGGGTCGATCGGGTCACGAAGCGTGCCGGGCAGGAACTCGACATCGACGTCGGAGACACCGGTGTATTGACCCCAGAACGAAGCGAATCGCCCCGACTCCAGTACCAACACCTTGTCGCCTCGGCTGAGCGTGTTGGACGTGGCCATCTGCCAGGCCCCGTGACCGTTGGAGGTGACGATGAACACCTCACCCTCGGTACCAGCCAGTACGGGCAACGCTGCTCGAAGATCGTTCGACACCCCGATCACCGGCCCGTCGTAGAGATCGGTCATGGGCCGGGCCATTGCTTCGAGGACGCGCTGAGGAATGATCGAAGGTCCGGGAATGGCCGCCATCTGTTGGCCCGCGCTGAGGTTCACCACGAACTCAGTCAAGCACGAGCTACCTCGAAACCGATCAATCAGTTCATGGGGCCCCGGTCCAGAGCGTGGGAACTATGTCAGGAGCCGGTGGTTGGATGGGTTGGTGCCAGCTTGAATCCCGCCGCCTCAGCTCCCTCGACGGTGACGAACCACACATCAGCAATCGTGGCAACGTATCGCTGCGAGTCGGGTCGGTGATAGAGCTTCGAATCGGTCGTCGCCCTAATCGGGTACCCGGCCGGCATCTCACGCCGATTCACCAGTGGACCATGTGATCCAACGCCGAACGGATGGCGCTCGGTATGAGGGGCCAGAGTTGCCCCGACGAGGCCCCCAACCAGCGGCCGGGCGTGCACGGCAGCTGATTTCTGGGCCTCAGTGCGATCCTCGGCATCGGTTAGGCGAGCCTTGGTCTCGGCGAGCTCTGTTTGGAGCGACTTGATCCGGACCGTGGCGGTACGGAGCTCGCCCTCTAGCGAGACCGATCGGCTACTGGCGGCTTTGAGCGGGCCCTCGAGTTCACTCACTCGGGCCCTTGCAGTGCCCACCTGTTGGTGAAGCTCGGTGAGTCGGGACCGAACCGAATCGGCGTCGGGCTCACCCGGCTTGCCGGTTCGACCTGCGGCCACGCCAGCAACTCCAGCCAGCCCACCGAAACTGGCTAGGCGACGACGATCAGCCTCGAGCTCGCTCTCCAGCGCCCCGACCTGAGTCGTTGAGTTCGCCAATTCCTTCTTCAACCCGGCGAGCTCTTCCGATGCAGCGGCCGCCGCTGCCTTGTCCGCCTGCCATTCCGACGCCGCGGCGTCGGAAAGCGCTGAGACCTCCGACGAAGCATCGGTCTCCCACTCTGAATAGGTGACGCGGTCGCGTCGCCAGCGCCAGAGCAACCAGCCGAGGAACAACCCCAGCAGAACGGCCAACAGCAGCGGAATGATGATTTCGAGAAGGACCCAACCCATCACATGTCTCCTGACACGTTGTGCATCATGTGGCTCATGCCAAGACGAAGGCAGCGCGGCGATTCAAACGTCTACCTTCGTCGGTGTTGTTGTCGGCGATTGGATCGTCCTCGCCTTGGCCCGACCAGGTGAGTCGCGATGCGTCGATCCCATTGGCCACCAGATAGTCGGTCACGGCCTGCGCCCGACGCTCGCTCAACCGTTGGTTCGGAGCCCGATCGCCGGTTGAGTCGGCGTGCCCAACAACTTCGACTGACTGATCGGGGAAGTCGCGCAGGGCTTCAATGGCCTCATCAAGCGCCGCGATGGCGTCGCCTTCGACGTGGCTTTTCGCATAGGGGAAAAGCACCGGATCGAGCGCGCCCAGCCGGGTGCCGAGGTCGACCTCATCGTCGGCTCCGCCCGCGACCTCATCGTCGCCCGCAGACTCGGCGGGGGCATCAGCTAGATCTACGGCCGCGCTCTCTGCTTCCGCATCGACAGCTTCTGCATCGACGGCATCTGTCTCGTCATCGCCCGCACTCTCTGCGCCCGCACTCTCTGCGCCAGCGTTCTCCGTACTCGATCTCTCTGTACCCGAACCCTCTGCGTCGGCCGAGGTCAGCTCGTCGTCAGGCGAAGAAGGCGCAACGGACAATTGGCGAATGCCGCCACCGATTCCGACACGCTCGAGCTCGGCCGCGCTCGCCGTCGCGCCAACAATGGTGCCGGTGCGGTAGTCGAAGTCGACCTCGAGGTCGCTGGTCTCATAGCCAGCCTCGTTGAGTCGCTGGACCGTCTGTCGCTCGAGCGTCTGTTCGATGTGAGGGACGGCCCAGACCGTTGTGGCGATGAGAAGCAGGGCCAGCAGCGGAAGAGCTACCAGGGCAACGATCCTGGCTGGTGCCCACGGAGCGACCGGCCCGTTCTGCCACTCGGTGACCACCTTCGTACGACGACGATTGATGGTCTTGGTGACGTTGGCATTGCTGATCGACGCGGCCGGCACCGTCGATCGAGAACCCGACGATCCGGCGGCAAGCGCGGCCGCGGCGATGCGGGCCGATGCGCGGCGTGATGAAGCGCTGCGCGCCGCGGCGCGACGGATGGAGGCGGCGCGCCTCGCGACGTCATCGTCTGCGCTCGATTCTTCGTTCGCCATGAGCCAATCTTCGCCGGGGTACCAAACGAGAGGTCTGCCAGCCTCTCGCCGCGAACCCTAGAGGTCTCGTTGCGCGCTCGTCTACCGACGCCCGGATTTCGTCGAGGGTTCCAAACGAACTCTTTGACTAGGCCGTGAGCGGACCCGAAAGCGGTTGGTGGACTCGATCTTGGGCACCAGACCAGACGGCCTCAAAACGAAGCTCGTCAGCTCGGACAACCAACCAACGCCACTGCCACGGAACACCATCGATGGACCGCAACTGCGCAGCCTCGAACGCGGGCACTGACTTTTTCAATCCCAGACGAGTGCGGTCAGCGGACGATGGGAGCACGGGCCCTACCCGTTCCCAGCCCTCTTCCCGGCCCCCACCGTTGGACAGCTCGCTGGCAAGGTCGGCGAGCTCAACGAGAAGGACGGCATCAGCTTTGTCGATCGCAAGCAAACGCTTGCCAACCGATCGACTGAGATACCGACGCTCGACCGCGAAGACGACCCCCGAGCGTCGGTGGAGTTGCTCGACCATCACCAGCTTGCGTTTGGACTCCAGCTGAAGCCTCGCCGCCACGTCGGGGTGGCGGAGCATTTCGACGCCCACGAGCTCGATGTCGGTCTCGCCAAGAAGAGGATCGATTCCGGCTGCGGAATTCGTGGGCGCCCGATCAGTGTCCGCGCCCGGGCCGACCACAACCGTCGGCCTGCCTCGCTGTCGCAAGATCAGTCCTTCGGCCACCAACGGCCGCAGAGCTTCACGGACCGTATGGAGGCTGACGTCATGCTGCTCGGCTAACCGGGCGTCCGGAGGGAATCGTTGGCTGAACTGGCCGCCGGCAAGTTGCTCGCGCAGCACGGTCTCGAGTTGAGCCCGGAGGGGCATCGGGTTCGATCGATCAAGCGCCACCCGAGGGGAGGGTACGCCCGCCGCCTCCTTAGCCAAAATCGGCCGCGGGGTCTGCCGCGTGAAAGAGGTTGTACGGACAACCAGTTTTACGCGAAGGCTCTATTAGTAGTGAGATGCCCCTCTACATCGCCGAATAGCTGACCTCAGCATCAGATCATGACAAAGTGAGCTGATGAAGAACCCGTCGGATGGTGCAACCTCAACGGACAACTGGCAGCCCGACCAGTACGCCCGTTTCGCAGCCGAACGTCGAATGCCGTTCGATGAGCTCGTTGCGATGTGTGCGCCCCTGGACGGCGGCGTCGCCTACGACCTTGGCTGCGGTCCGGGGTCGCTCACGGCAGAACTTCCCGATCGCCTCGAGGCCTTACGGGTGATCGGCACCGACACCAGCGCCGCCATGTTGGAGAAGGCCTATCTGCTTGCCAACGACCGCTTGCAGTTCGCTCAAGGCGACCTCCGCCAACTCGCCGCCGACGTTCCCGCCGACCTGATCTTCTCGAATGCCGCCCTGCAATGGGTGACCGGCCACGACGTGGTGTTGTCGCATTGGCGTAGCCACCTGAACGATGGCGGACAGATAGCGGTTCAGGTCCCGACCAACGGCGACCACCCCGCCTACCAACTCATCCGATCGTTAGGTGAAGAGCTCGCCGATTGGTTTCCCGATGGGCCACCAACGTTGGCGCCCGACACCGTGCAACCACCCGAGTGGTACGCCGAGTTGTTGCACACGCTGGGCGCAGTTGAACAGAAGGTGCAGTTGCGAGTCTTCACACATCTGCTCGATGCCACCAGCGAGGTGACGGAGTGGATAAAGGGCACATCGTTGTCGACCTACCGCGTCGCACTGGGTGACGAGCGGTTCGGAGACTTCGAACGGGAGTACACCAAACGACTGCTCGAGATGGTCGGCGACCAACGGCCTTATCTGTTCACCTTCAAACGAGTTCTGATGTGGGCTCGGTTCTGATCTCGCCCGCTCACAACTAGAGTTGGCCAAACGAGCCCGGGTGGCGGAACTGGCAGACGCAGAGGGCTTAAAACCCTTGGATCGCAAGATCATGCGGGTTCAAATCCCGCCCCGGGCACGGCTCTGACTAGGTGAAACATCGCGGAGGTCCTACGGCCGTTCGTTCAGGAGAACGAGAACTCGCACGAACCGCGCACAAGCTCGACCGAAGGGACGTTGCCGTCTTGGCTTTGGCGCGGGGTTCGGTCTTCAAACGCACCGGCAAGGGCCAGGCGGTCGAGGTGTCCATGGCCGAGTCCACGCTAATGGTGAACGATCTCACCTTCGCCGGGCTCCTCGGCAAACAACCAACGGTCGGGTTCCGAGCCGCGCAGAACTGGTCGGCGATCTACAAGTTGCGCGACGGCCGAGCCGTGAGCGTAATCATCGACGGCACGACGGACGACGGCTTCGAAGTCTGGGTCAAGGCGACCGGCCGGGAGGACTGTCGCACCGACCCCCGCTTCGCAACGCAAGCCGAGCAGGTCCGGCAGCGCGCCGACTACGAGGCCGGGATCGGTGAGTGGGTGGCCAACTCTTCGACAGCGCCGAAGAGTTGGAAAGAGGCATCGGCGTGTCCACCGTCCTCGCTGCGGAGGGGACCTTGCCTGAGCTGGCGGCGACCGAATGGGCCACCGAACACGGCGCATTCGTCGATGTCGATCTCGGCCGAGGGAACACAGTGACCGTTCTGCAGTCGCCCTGGCGCTTCAGTGACGCCGACAGCGGCTTAAAGCCGACCGTGGGCTTCAGCGCGAGCACAACAGCGAGGTACCGGCTCGACTGCGCCGACTCGACGACGCCGAGATGGCGCAGCTCAGTGCGGAAGGGGTGATTTCGTCCCGCGTCCCAGAGTGGCGCCGCGAGCGCTGAACATCCTTGCCTCTTGGTCGAAGTCCAAGACACTCGTATTAGCTGTTCGACGACCGAGTGTTGGTGCGCACATCACGGAAGACGACGTCGGTGTCGACTGAGGGCTCCCTGGGCAGACCGAGGACCCGTTCGCCCATGATGTTGCGTTGGATCTCGTCGGTGCCGCCCGCGATCGACTGTGCCGGGGTGGAAACGAAAATCTCGGCGATCAGTCCACCGGCATCGGTATCTGCGCCAGTCAGCATGGCGTGTGCCCCAGTGATGGCGGTGTGGGCGTGGTGGGCGGCCCGGGCCGTGACGCTTGACGCAAGTTTACCTAGCGAGCCTTCGGGGCCGGGCGGCTTGCCCGCGGCGCGGGCTGCCCGCCCCCGCTTGGCCGTCCAGCGGGCGGACTTCTCGAACGCCAGGACCGACGCGATCGACTGGCGGATCAGCAGATCATCAGCACAGCCATGGGCGCGAGCCTGGCCCTCGATCAGATCGATGCGGCCGGCCCGCTGCGGATACCACTTGTAGGTTTCTCGGTAGGCCGCAGTCTCGGCGTCAGCCTCGCGTCTCGTGCGGCCGGCCGGGGCGGCGGCCCGTCCTCTACCGCTGGAGCCGTTGCGCTGACCGATCCCGGCCGCCATGCCCCGTTCGTGCATCAGCGTGGTGGTGGCCGCGGCCCACCCGGCACCGACGACGTGGTCGTGGCGAACGCGCGCGTCGGTCAGGAAGACCTCGTTGAAGCTGGCGTGGCCGTTCATCTGCCGCAGCGGTCGCACCTCGATGCCGGGCTGCGACATGTCGATCACGAAGAACGTGATACCGCGGTGCTTGGGGGCGTCCCAGTCGGTACGGGCCAGCAGCATGCCGTACCGGGCGTTGTGGGCACCGGTGTTCCACACCTTCTGGCCGTTGACGACCCACTCGTCGCCGTCCCGCTCGGCTCGGGTGGTGAGCCCGGCCAGGTCCGATCCGCTGCCCGGTTCGCTGAACAGCTGGCACCACTTGTGCTCGCCGGTGACGATGGGGCGAAGAGGATCGAGGGTCATCGAAGCTCACCTTATTCACTCATGTCGAAACCGGGCTCGCGGTCGAAGGCCAGCCAGTTCTCGGCCGCGATTCGACGATAATCTGCGAGTCCTCGCTCTGCACCTCTACACCACACCCGTAAAACGATTCTCCTCCCCACGGCCTTGTTTCGCTATGCCCGACAAAGAACCGGGGCAGACAAGAATCCGGCCTCAGAACCCGAGAAGGTGGCCCCGTGCCCCAACCCCGCAAGATCGCCGTCGAAGCACCCACTGTCACGATCGCCGGTTGGGATTACGGCAACGCATCGGCGCCAGACATGGTGATGCTTCACGGGTTGACCGATCTGGCCTGGTCGCTGCATCCGGTGGCCGAGCGGTTCGCCGATCGGTATCACGTGCTCAACCTTGACCTGCGAGGCCATGGCGACTCGGGCCATCCGGGTCGGTACACGGTTCCCCACTTCGTGTCCGATCTCCGGTTCGCGATCGACGCTCTCTCCCTCGAACGCCCCGTGCTGTTCGGGCACAGCATGGGCTCGATCGTGACGAGCACCTTCGCCGGCACGTGGCCCGATGAACCGGCGGCACTGATCATGGTCGAGGGCATCGGCCCTCCCGCACGCTTCGGCGAGACCGAACCCGGCGGCCGTCGTGTGCTTGCCCGAGCTCTGATCGAATCGTTGATCGAAGATCCAGCCCGGCCGCCGATGGCAGACATCAACGTGGCTCGCAATCGGCTGCGCCGCGCCCATCTGGGACTCGATGAACAGCGCATAGCGGAGTTGGCCGAGGAGGGCACCCGTCCGGATCCCGACGGTGGGCTGGTCTGGAAGTGGGATCCGTTCGTGCGGGAATGGGCGGCGGTGTTCGATCGGGAACGCTTCGAGGAATGCTGGTCGGCAGTGACGTGTCCGACGCTGATCGTCACCGGCCGCCAAGCCTGGGACCGATGGTGGAAGCCAACCGCGGCCGTCCGGCCGGGCCCGGGGTTCGATGGTCCGATGTCCGACGCCGAACGCGCCCGACGACTGGCGCTGTTCGACGATGTCGAGCACCACACGGCCGAGGCCGGGCACATGGTGCACTTCGATGCGCCCGACGAGCTGGTCGCCCTCACCGAACGCTTTCTCGACGATCGCCTCGATTGAGTACATCGCGTCGGCCAGCAGGAAAAGGACCCATTCTCGGGTCTACGCTGGGCCAGGGCCGGTTGAGGTATGACGAACGACGTCGTGAGCCTAGGCGTGGCACCTGGGGTGCGAATGGGGAGTTCCGTGGCTGAAACTGCATTCGACCGCAGCACGCAGGATGTGGGCAACGTGTTGGCGTTGGAGCACGTCAACGTCACCGTGCCCGATCAGGAACTGGCCGCGCTGTTCTACGTGACTGGGCTCGGATTTACCCGCGACCCGTATATCGATTTCGGCACGTCCAACATGTGGATCAACGTCGGTTCCCAACAGCTGCATTTGCCGCGACAGTCAGCCCAGGTTCTTCGCGGCACGATCGGTCTGATCGTGCCCGACCTCGATCAGCTCGCCCGCCGCCTCGCCCGACTCGAGAAGCACTACGGTTCGCACTTTGAAGGCACCGACTATCGATGCACACCTGAGACTGATGGCTCGTTGCTCGTTACCTGTCCCTGGGGGAATCGGTTGAGGGTCCATGGTGCGAGCGACTCGTTCGGTGGACTGTCCCTGGGAATGCCCTACGTCGAGCTCGACGTCGCCCCTGGCACCGCTCCGGGCATCGCTCGCTTCTACGACGAGTTGCTCGGCGCGCCGACCTCGATCGTCGACGGCGGCGCTTGCGCCGCGGTACGCATCGGCCGAACACAACAGCTGCGATTTCGCGAGACCGAGGCCGAGCTAGCCCCGTACGACGGGCACCACGTCGCGGTTTACCTGTTGAATTTCTCCGCGCCGTACGGCGGACTCTTGGACCGCGACCTCATCACCATCGAAACCAACGAGCACGAGTACCGATTCCAGGACATCGTCGACCTGGACAGCGGCACTGTGTTGGCGACCGTCGAGCACGAGGTGCGTAGCATGTTCCACCCCCTGTTCGATCGTGAGCTGGTCAACCGAAACGCCGACCAGAGCCTCACGAAGTACCGAGCGGGAGAAGATGCCCATATCGGCCTCACCCACGGCGGGCGTAGCTGAGAGTCTCGGTGATCGGCGCGCAGGTGGAACGCGGCGCACTCGGACCGTTGTCTCAGTCAGGCGTCTCCATGACGGCAGCAGTTCTCAAGAGCGACGCCAACCGCGGGTCGTCGCGTCTTTCCGGTTTCGTCGACTAAATCGTCGGGATCGCGTTCCCGAGACGTATCGATGCCCCAAACTCCGTCGCGCCTGGTCAGGCTGCGTTTCGGTTTCCGTTGTTGAGGCGGTCGCATCGGGTTGATCTGACGACTCGGGGTCGTGCTGGAAACTGGGCCAGGACGAGCCGGTGCTTCGTTGCTCAGCTCGGGGTCGTCGACCCAAGGACCGGTGGCGTCGGTGAGCGCCCTAGTGGTCGACGAAGTCGGTGACGAGCGCCTTCGAGCTGGTGTTGGTTCCAGATCATGGCGTGGTCGAGCAGCTCCGGTTGCATCGAGCCGATCCATCGTTCGGCGAGTGCGTTGGCCACCGGCGGGCGTACGGGTGTCTTGAGGGTCTTGAGGCCTTCGGTTTGGAAGATCTCGTCGAAAGCGGATCTGCCAGACGGTAGAGGAGGCGATGCGGTGGGTCGAGACCCGCGAGTTCGCTGTGATGCGCCCGTAGCCCCGGGGCGGGGTCATCGCGGGCGACGCGGAATCCCACAGGCCCGACTATTGGGTTCAGCGTCCTTTGAATTCGGGAGAACGTTTCTCGCGCAGGGCGTTAATGCCCTCGATGTGGTCGAGAGACGACAACGTGATCGCCTCTGCGGTCGACGCGTAATCGAGGTGGTGGAGGGAACGGCTTCGGCCAAGGCCGGGTGCACCGCATAATGGGCGACGGTATAGCTGTACACCGTGCCGTGTGGCGCCACCTCGGTGGTGGTGAAGGGGCACGGTTGCATTAAGCCCCGGCGAGATGATTTCGGAGTCGGCCACAGGAAGCACCGCTTCGTTCACCACCCAATTTTCCCTGGTCAAGCGACAGTGACGTACGCATAGGCTGATCGGGTCGACCGCTCAAACGTACGGGATCGCTTAACCTCGATCCACCGATCAACTTCTGAAGGTCGGGGCTGCGGGTGCCTGTGAGGGTCTGGTGGCGGACGGTCTGGCTGGATCGGTGGTCGGGTCGCGTCGAAGTAGTCGTGGCGTAGTGGGCGGGTTGT
>JBLINY010000053.1:0-28809 GCA_047638695.1 Acidimicrobiales bacterium
GGGTTGAGTGAGCCGGATCGGCGTAGCCGGTGAGGCGGAGCCGAACAACCGTCACGTTGCGAAGCGGAGCGGAGCAGCCGGGTTGAGTGCGTCGGATCGGCGTAGCCGGTGAGGCGGAGCCGAACAACCGTCACGTTGCGAAGCGGAGCGGAGCAGCCGGGTTGAGTGCGTCGGATCGGCGTAGCCGGTGAGGCGGAGCCGAACAAAGCAACAGAGCGGAGCAGCCGGGTTGAGTGAGCCGGATCGGCGAAGCCGAACAACCGTTACGTTGCGAAGCGGAGTGGAGCAGCTCTGTTGCCGGTGTTGGATCGGCGTAGCCGGTGAGGCGGAGCCGAACAAAGCAACAGAGTGGAGCAGCTCTGTTGCCGGTGTTGGATCGGCGTAGCCGGTGTGGCGGAGCCGAACAAAGTTACAGAGTTACTCAGTGAGCGTCGCGGGTGACGGCGGGGCCGCTGCTGCCTACGAGGAAGTCAAAATCGCAGCCTTGGTCGGCCTGTAGGACGTGGTCGACATAGAGACGGTAGTAGCCACGGTGATAGGTCGGGTCGGGCTGGACCCAGAGCTTTAGGCGCTTCTCGAGTTCGGCGTCGTCTATCTCGAGGTCGAGTGTGCGGTTGGGAACGTCGAGGCTGATGATGTCGCCATCGCGCACAACGGCCAGTGGGCCGCCGGCGGCAGCCTCGGGGGCCGTGTGGAGCACGACCGTGCCGAAAGCGGTGCCGCTCATCCGGGCATCGGAGATACGAACCATGTCGCGAATGCCCTTCTCTAACACCTTGCGCGGCAACCCGAAGTTTCCGACCTCCGGCATGCCCGGATAGCCCTTGGGACCGCAGCCCTTCAGCACCATCACCGAGTTTTCGTCGACATCGAGGTCGGGGTCATCGATGCGGGCGTGATAGTCCTCAATCGATTCGAAGACGACCGCTTTCCCTCGATGAGTCATGAGCGCTGGGGTGGCCGCGTTGGGCTTGATGACCGCACCTCCGGGGCACAGGTTGCCCCGCAACACAGCGATTCCTGAATCGGCCTGCACCGGTGCTGCGACGGTCTTGATTACGTCTCGGTCGGCGTTGGCATCGGCATCGGCGTAGCTCGAGAAAGGTTGGCCGGTGACCGTCGGGGCATCGCCGTCGATGATGTCGGCGATCTCGTGCAGAACCGCGGGGAGGCCGCCCGAGTAGAAGAAGTCTTCCATCAGGTAGTCGCCTGATGGCTTGAGGTTCACGAGTAGTGGAGATTGCTGGCTGAACTTGTCGAAGTCTTCCATGGTCAACTCGACGCCGAGTCGGCCGGCGATGGCGAGCAGGTGCACTACAGCATTGGTCGAGCCGCCGATGGCGGCGAGTACTCGGATGGCGTTCTCGAAGCTGCTGCGCGTCAGCACCTTGGAGATGGTCTGTCCCTCGCGCACCATGTCGACAATTCGCCGGCCGGAGAGGTGGGCAAGCCGTAGTCGTCGCGAGTCAGAGGCGGGTATGGCGCCGTTCGACGGCAGAGCGATGCCGAGGGCTTCGGACATGCACGCCATGGTTGAGGCGGTGCCCATCGTGTTGCACGAACCGCGGCTGCGAGTCATGCAGCTCTCGAGATCGAGGAACTCTTCCATGCCCATGTCGCCGGCGCGAACGTCGGCGGTGTACTTGATCAGATCGGTGCCCGACCCAAGCTCTTTGCCCCGGTAGTGACCGTTCAGCATCGGGCCACCGGACACCATGATCGATGGCAGATCGACCGATGCGGCGCCCATGAGTTGCGCCGGTGTTGTCTTGTCGCAGCCGCCGAGGAGGACGACACCGTCCATTGGATTGCCGCGGATCGATTCCTCGACGTCCATGGCCATCAGGTTTCGCAGCAACATGGCGGTGGGACGAATCTGTGTCTCGCCAAGCGAGGTGGTTGGGAAAATGAGCGGTACGCCGCCCGCTTCCCACACGCCGCGCTTGACGTGCTCGGCGATCTCATGAACGTGGCTGTTGCAGGGCGTTAGCTCCGACCATGAGGAAGCGATGCCGATCATTGGTCGGCCATCGAACGCGTCGTCGGGTAGGCCCCGCTTCATCCAGCTGCGGTGGCCGAATCCGGCGAGAGGCCGCCCGTACCAATCCTGTGAACGCAGGTTCTCTCCCATACCGGCATCTCTCCTGGTTGTTCGTGTGGCCGTTCGTGTGGCCGTTGGTTGTGGTCGTTGGTGCGACGGCCTGTTTGGTGCAGCGTGGCCGACACTAGGCTCTGCGGCTCGTGGATTCCGAACTCGATAGTGCCGCCACCCCGCTCGCCCTCGACGGGGTCAGGGTGGTCGACCTCACCACGGTCCTCATGGGCCCGCTGGCTACTCGGATGCTTGCCGATCACGGGGCTGACGTGATCCGGGTCGAGGCAGTTGGTGGCGAAGCCTTCCTCGATTCTGTGCCCCGTCGGAACCCGTACATGAACGCCATGGCGCTGAACGCCCATCGCAACAAGCGGAGTGTCGTCCTCGATCTAAAGAGCGAGGCCGGTGCTCGGGCCATCGCCGATTTGGTTGCCAGCGCCGACGTCTTCGTGTCGAACATGCGGGCAGCTGCGCTTGGTCGACTTGGTCTGGACGCGACGACACTCCGCGAGCGGCACCCGGCCCTGATCCACTGTGTAGCCAACGGCTATGGCTCGACCGGTCCCTACGCAGAGCGAGCGGCGTACGACGACGCCATTCAAGCGGCGTCAGGCTTGGCTGCGCTGACCGGCCGAGTGACGGGTGAACCCGGCTATTCGCCAGCTGTTATGGCCGACAAGGTCTGCTCGCTCCACATCCTGCAGGCCGTACTCGCAGCACTGTTTTACCGGGAGCGCACGGGAACGGGCCAGGCAATTGAGGTACCGATGTTCGAGACGATGGTGGCGTTCAACGTGGTCGAACACCACAGCGGTGGAATCTTCGAGCCGCCGCTTGGCGATATCGGGTATCCCCGCACCCTGAGCCCGTTCCGAAAGCCTTATCGCTGTGCGGATGGTTACGCCTGTCTGCTGCCCTATACCGATGCCAACTGGCGGGCCTTCTTCGAATTCGTCGACCAGCCCGAGTTGAGTGACGATCCACGATTCGCCACGCACGTCGCCCGCATTACCAACAGTTCTGATCTGTATGGGTTCGTCGAAGAGATGGCGCCGTCACACTCGGTGGCCAAGTGGATGGACTTCTGCGATCTTCACTCGATCCCGGGTAACCCGGTAATGGATCTGGCCCAGATGCCCGATGACCCGCACGTGCAGGCGGTCGAGCTGATGCCGGTTGTCGAACACCCGACCGAGGGTTCCTACCGTCATGTCAGAGATGCCATTACCTATGAATCCACGCCAACTCGATTGCGGCGGCATGCGCCGACGCCGGGTCAGCACACGGCGGAGATACTGGCCGAACTCGGTTGGGGCGCGGATGACATTGCAGGCCTGGCATGATGCAGGCCATGAGCAAGCGCACTCGGTTTTCGAGCCGTTCCGTCGCACGTCCGTCGGCCAAACAGGTTGTGATGTCGCCGCTGAAGATCATCGGCGGACTCTTCCGAGGGTTCCGGGCTCTCGTCCACGGCATTGGCGCGCCGTTCCGGGCGGTTAGCCGATTGCGCTCGACTCGTCGGAACAAGAAGATGTCGAAGCGCGAACAGCTCGAGCAGCTTCGCTTCAGCCGGATGGTGCCGAGCCTGCAGGCAGAGGTGCAACGCACCCGACGTCGGCTATTCGACTGACCTACAGGCTCTCGATCTCAGGATCTTGATCTCAGGCTCTCGATCGGTACAGCCGTCTCAGACCTGTCAGGCGGCCGCACCCAATCAAGACTGTGGCGTTCGTTCAGGCTGGTACTACTTCGGTAAGCAGTGCCGGGCGGGGAGAACTACGGAGATTGGCGAACTTCGAGACGTCGGCGTTGATGATCTTCTCGCTTTCGGCATCGTTGAAGAAGCGCTCGTCGTGATCGGCCAGCGTTGGGAAGGAACACACTGCGATGCCGTCCAGCTCGTGGCCTTCCAGCGTCTTCACCACCGACAGCTGCACGTAGTCCCACATGGCGGCATGGTGTGTGAGCGCCAACGGGGCGTGGGTGTCGCGCCAATGAGCGTCGGTCTCAAGGTGGGTCATCTTCTCGTTGTGGACCAGGCCAAAGCAGGCCGAGACACCTGGTGTTTTGGTGCCGCGTTCCCAGCTGACGTCATGTGACTTGATCTGTCGGCTGAAAATAAGGTGAGTGGCAACGTCCGCTGCTGGTGCCAGCTGACTGGGATCGGAAACGACGGCGCGGACGATCGAGCGAAACGGAGCCTTCGCGTGAGTCGCGTCGTTCGCCACGTAGGCGATACCGCCGACTGCGGTCGCAACCGCCAGGCCAGCTTCAGGGTCAGAGCCGAGGACACAGAATTCGAGCATGGCGTGAGTCTGTCAGACCGGGTGACTCTCGCGCCGGTTGAGAGCGAGTGAACGGTCTGAAGATGGCGATCTCTGTAAGGACCAAGGGGCCGAGGAGCATTCTCATCGCTTGCGGTTGGGCTTCTGGGTTGAGTTCGGTTTCGTTCGCTGCTTGTTGCCGGAAGCTTTTTTACCCCGAGGCCCATTCGCTGCGGCATGTTTCAATTGCGACTGATACCAGACCTTGGCCACGACAGCCCAGGCCAGGTGAGCAACAGCTATCCAGACTCGACCCTTGATGACCCAACCAAGAGCGGCCAACGCCAGTCCGAGCTGATGCCCGGCGAGCGCCAGCTTCAACCGTTTCGGGTTCAGCGCCGCCCGTTTGAAGACCACCGGTAATACGAGGCTGTAGCCGAGGAGAAACAGCAGCGTGCTGGCCGGATGCATCACACCAGCATGGCCCAGGGTGTGAAGAATCTAGGTATGCCAAACTGCAAGGGTGACATCCGCACCTTCGCCGCCCGCCGAACCGTTACCGCCAGCAATCCATGACCTGGGTGGCGTTCCGGGCTTCGGTCCGGTTCCCGTCGACGATGATGCAATCTTCCACGCCGACTGGGAGCGGAAGGCATTTGCCGTCACCCAATTCTCGCAGCGCGCCGCCAGTTTCAACACCGATGCCTTTCGCTATGGGGTCGAACGGGAGGACCCCGAGCTCTACTTGTCCATCCCGTACTTCGATAAGTGGATCCGAAACGGTGAGCGGATGCTGGTTGAGGGTGGCGTGGTTGCCCCCGATGCGATCAGCAGCCGAATAGCGGGCACCGAGTCGACCGGGGTCGCTAAGCGCACGACCGACGCCACCCGTCCGGAAGCCAAGGGGACACTCCGAACGGTCGATTCTGAGCCGAGTTTCGCTCCCGGCGACCGGGTAGTAGTTCGAGCCGATCATCGGCCGGTGGTCGGGCACACCCGACTGCCTGGTTATGTGCGAGGGCGGATCGGGGTCATTGCCCTGATCAACGAAGCCTGGGTCTATCCGGACACTCACGCCCACGGCTTGGGTGAACAACCGACGTGGGTCTACGCCGTTGGCTTCGAAAGCAGTGACCTGTGGCCCGATGACCCAGGTCCTTCCCATACCGTCTACGTCGACCTTTTCGAGCCCTATCTGGAGCAAGCATGAGTCATGATCACGAGCACCACGGCCACGAGCATCACCAGCCGGAGCCAACCGATCCCGCTATTCGGACCGAGGCCATCGAGCAGATCTTGGTCGAGCAGGGATTGGTGACGCCAGAGCGGATCGATGAGCTCATTCACCACTACGAGACTGAAGTTGGGCCGATGAACGGTGCCCAGGTGGTCGCGACGGCTTGGATCGACTCCGAATTTAAGAGCCGGCTTCTTGCCGACGGTTCGGCGGCGATGGCCGAGCTTGGTTTCGACGGGGCCCAGGGCGAGCGGATGGTCGTGGTCGAGAACACTGACGACGTGCACAATCTGGTGGTCTGCACCTTGTGTTCGTGTTACCCGTGGCCGGTGCTTGGACTGCCGCCGTCGTGGTACAAGTCACCCGAATACCGAGCCCGCGCCGTCCGCGAACCGCGGGCCGTTTTGGCCGAATTCGGCACCGAGGTCGCCGATGAGGTCGATGTCAGAGTGTGGGATTCGTCGGCGGAGATTCGCTATCTGGTTTTGCCGCAGCGCCCAGCACACGCGGTCGGCGACACGGTTGACGAGCTCGCTCCCTTCGTTGGACGCGACGCCATGATCGGTGTGCGCCTGGCCGGGTTCGAGTCGTGAGCGGCCAGCACCTGGCTCCGACGGATCTGGCACTGGCCGCCGATGGGCCCGCCGCTCCGCCTCGCTCGAACGGCGAGATTGTCTTCGATGCCCCGTGGCAGAGCCGAGCGTTTGGGGTGGCGGCTGCGCTGGCCGAGGGCGGCACGTTCGCCTGGTTGGATTTCCAGGCCGCCTTGATTCACGAGGTTGGAACTGCCGACGTAACAGGTGTTGACACCGGCACGGCTGATGGCTACTGGAGCTGTTGGCTGGCGGCGCTGGGATCGCTTACCGAGGCCAACGCCATTGTTGAGCCAGCCGTTTGGTCAGCCCGGTGTGACGAGCTTGCTGCTCGGCCGGCTGGGCACGACCACTGACCGGTCGCCCAACTGTTCGCGGAGGTAAACCCTGACATCGGCGTGAGCTAGCTCGAAGGCAGACAACAGACGATCGTCGTGAGCCCACGGCCCTGCGTCGAGCAAAGCCATCTCGGCTTGGGCGATGAGCGGATCACTCTGGTTGGCGGAGACGAAGAGAAGCCTTGGGTACAAGCTCAGCGCCGCCGCTCGGCGAAGTCTGCCTTGCCACCGCGCTCCTAGCTTGTTGATCGGGCCCGGATCCATCTGACAGGCCGCCAGCCGTTCGAGTTGTTCGGCGAGGACGGCTCTGAACACTTCAGGCTCATAGGCCGGATGTTTGGCCGAGGCCACGATTGACCGTCGAAATCGTTCGAGGGCGCGGTCGAGTTCGCGTAATTCATCGTCTATGACTGCGGAGGCAGCGTGGACCAAGGCCTGGCCTCGCGGGTTCGCCGTTACGCCCCAGAACTCGATGGGCGAGGGAGCCGCACCGAACTTGCTCAGCTCTTTTACCTGGCGATGCGAAGACAGGAGGGCACGAGCATCGAGGTCGTACGCCAGTCGGACGGATTCCATCCGTTTACGCATTCGGGATTCGATCACCGCCGTCCGCTGCGTCAGCCGTTCGCTGATGCAGCGGAGATGATCGTTCTCCGATGTTCCTCGATTGTTCGTGCTCACTCCTGCTCCGACTTTCAGGTTCCCGCTTGACTACATCCATCGGACCGCAGCGGCTTCATTGAACGGGTCGTACGGCCCAAAAGCGGTGTCGGAAGATGGGGGCAAACGGCCCCTCAAGGACCCTGTAGCCTTTGCCCATGTTCGGAGAACGACTGTCGCGAGTTCGCCAGGCGATGAAAACGGCCGAGGTTGACGCTGTTTTGCTCTCCGTGGGGCCCGATCTTCCGTGGCTGATTGGCTACGAAGCGATGCCGCTCGAGCGGCTGACCATGTTGGTGGTGCCTGTCGACAGGATGCCGACCCTGGTCCTACCGGCTTTTGAGGTGCCAAGAGTGTCAGCCCAGCCTGATCTTTTCGACATCGATGGATGGGGCGAAACCGATGATCCGATTGCGCGCGTTGCCGAGGCTTTAGGTGGTCGAGGTCGCCTTGCAATTGGTGAGCACACATGGAGTCGCTTCCTTATCTCCTTGCAGGATGCGTTGCCAACAAGTGACTGGGTGTCGGCCGCAGGCGTGGTTGGGGGACTCCGAGCAGTGAAGGATGAGGCTGAGGTAGCGGCCTTGCAACGCGCCGCCGACGGCGTCGACCGGATCGCCGACGCGCTTCGCACCGGGCAGATCCCGTTGATTGGCCGCACCGAAGCCGAAGTATCCGCCGACTTGGGTCAGCGGATCATTGATGAGGGCCACGATCGGGTCAATTTCGCCATCGTTGCCTCCGGCGCAAACGCGGCAAGTCCTCATCACCACCCGGGGAGCAAGGTGATCGCCGCCAATGAAGTGGTGCTCTGCGACTTCGGCGGCACTACGGCAGAGCCCGAGGGACAGCCTGGCTACTGCAGCGACATCACTCGCTGCGTCTATACGGGCACACCCCCGGCCGAATTCCAGGAGGCTTATGACGCCCTCCAGGACGCCCAGGCGTTAGCCGTGGCCGCTTCGGTTGTCGGTGCATCGGCCGGTTCGGTCGACAGCGTCGCCCGCAACCGACTGGCCGAGTCCAGGCTCGACCAGTTCTTCCTGCATCGCCTCGGTCACGGCATCGGTGTCGAGGCCCACGAAAATCCGTATCTCGTTGATGGCAACGACGAGCCGCTGATGAGCGGCAATGCCTTTTCCATCGAGCCCGGTTTCTATATGGAAGGAAAGTGGGGCGCCCGAATCGAGGACATCGTCGTCGCGACCGAAGATGGCCCGCTGGCGCTCAACACCGTCGGTCACGATTTGGCGGTCGTCGAGGCCTGATGGCAACTAACCACTCCCGATCGAGCTGATCGGTGTTCGATCTCCACGGCGCTTCAGTGCTGCTGCAATGGGCAACCGGTGGCCTGCTGTTTCTTTGGGTCACGACCCGACGACGAGAGGTAGGCCTTGGTTATGGCTGGCTGATCCGCGGAACGTACGGCCTCATGGCTCTCGCCTCGTTTGGCTTAGGTGTTCGCTTCGGTTTGCAGCCGGTTCGCGAGGCCGCCTCGGCTGGCGTTGTACTGGCAACGATGTTCGCTTTGGCGCAGTCAATCACGCGGCGAGATGTTGGCGTGTCCGGACAAAATGAGCTCGCCGAGGAGAGATCAGAGCGAGTTGAGGCGATGACCGGTATCGCCAGGGAATCCAAGCAGAAGGCGAGCAGCGGCGCCGAGTTCGATCCTCGGCTTGATCTCGTCGCACCCGCCCTCGGGATGGTTGGATTGGTCGCTGCGGGTCTGCATGCGGGCGATTCGGGGGCGTTGAACGTCGCCCGAATGCTGGTTGGTGCGCTGTTTCTGGGTGCCGTAAGCGATGGCATGTTGTTGGGTCACTGGTATCTGGTGCAGCCCGGCCTGCGCCGCGAGCCGCTCCTCGAACTCGTCTTCTGGACCGGTGCTCTGTGGTTGCCCGAGGTCGTGCTCCTGCTCATTCCCACCGGCATGCTCTCGGCGTTTGACGGCACTATTGATGATGGGTACGCAGGGATGTTGGGCTGGTTCTGGGCGGCGTGTGCGGTTGCCACCATCATCTTGGTTGGCGTGACCCGGGCTGCCCTGAGCGAGCAGCAGTACGCCGCCGTGATGGCGGCCACCGGACTTTTGTATCTGGCCATTCTCACCGCTTTCGGGACCGATCTCGTGGCTCGGGCCATTCTGAGCCTCTAGATAGCAGGCTGATACGTAGGCGGGCTCTTACCGAGCTGCGACTACTCTTTCGCTTTCGCCTGCCGATGGCTGTTTCCCCCGTCGGTGGCTACCGTGTTGCCTCGCGGTCGGAGCGGAAGGAAATCTCCCATGCCCAGAGCCATTTGGAGCGGTGCCATCAGCTTCGGGCTGGTGTCGATCCCAGTGAACGTCTACACGGCCGTGAGCCGCAAGAGCGTGAGGTTCAATCAGCTTGACGGCCGAACCGGCTCCCGGATCAAGCAGAAGCGGGTGTCTGCTCTCGATGGGGAAGACGTTCCCTTTGACGAGATCGTCAAGGGATACGAGGTGTCGAAGGACTCCTATGTGATCGTGGACGAGGATGAACTCGACGCCCTCATGCCAAAGGCATCGCGAACGATCGATATCACTGACTTTGTCGAACAGGTTGACATCGACCCGGTTCTGTACGAGTCGGCCTACTACCTGGTCCCGGACGAGCTGGCGAGAAAGAGTTATGCCTTGCTCACCCAGGCGATGGAAGAGTCTGGACGAGTTGCCATCGCCACCTTCGTGATGCGTACCAAGCAATACCTGGCGGCGGTGCGGCCAGTCGACGGGCGGCTGATGTTGTCCACCATGCTCTACCCCGATGAATTGTCCGATCCGTTGGAGCTTCCCGGTTTCGAGGAGCTGGCCCAGATCGAGGTAACTGAAGCCGAGAAGGCCATGGCCAACCAACTCATCGAGTCGTTGTCGGCTGACTTCGAGCCGGGCAAGTACGAAGACACGTATCGCGCCGCGGTGATGGAAATGCTCGAGAAGAAAGCTTCGGGTGAACTGACCGTGGCCGAACTGCCGGCTGCGGCCGACGACGACTCGGTGATCGACTTGCTCGCGGCACTTGAGGCCAGCGTGGCGGCAGCCAAACAAGCTCGCAAGCGTCACCCGGCCTCGAACGAAGAGAACCAAGACGAAGGCGACTCGGACGAGGGATCCGGGGCCAAGCCCAAGAACAAGACGGCGAAGAAGGCAGCCAAGAGGAAATCGAAGGTCAAGAGCCCGACCAGCGATGACGTAGCCGTTGCCAAGTCAGCCTGAGCGATTTTCGCCGTGGCCGAGCGAGTAACAGTTGAACTCGACGGGCGGCGCCTGAGCCTGTCGAAGCTGGACAAAGTCCTTTATCCAGACACGGGCTTCACGAAGGCGCAGGTCATTGATTACTACGCCCGAATCGCACCAACCATGCTTCACCACATCACTGATCGGGGGCTCACGTTGCGCCGGTATCCCGATGGCGTCGATGGCCCGTCGTTTTTCGAAAAGCGATGCGCCGACCATCGACCCGACTGGTTGCAGACAGCTAGCGGCCCGGGCGACCGCGGCGGTGCCATTGACTACTGCCGACTGACCGAGCCAGCTTCGCTGGCCTGGACCGCCAACATGGCTGCGCTTGAGCTTCACGCGCCGATGGCGCGCTGCCATGATCTCGAAGCCCCGACAATGCAGGTCTTCGATCTCGACCCCGGTTTGCCGGCCACGATTATCGAGTGTTGCTCGGTGGCCCTGTCGCTACGAGAGGTTCTCGAGTCAGTCGGGCTCGATTGTTATCCAAAGACGTCGGGTTCAAAGGGTCTGCAGGTCTACGTGCCGCTCAATACCCCCCATACCCACAACCATGCCTCGAGCTTCGCTCTCGCGGTTGGGCAACTGCTGATGAAGCAGCGGCCCAACGACATTGTGGTCAACATGGCGAAGAGCGAACGGAAGGGCAAGGTGCTGGTCGACTGGTCTCAGAATTCGCGGCATAAGACCACCATTGCCGTCTACTCCCTTCGCGCCCGCAACCGGCCGACGGTGTCGACCCCGGTGACCTGGGACGAGGTCTCCGGTGCTGCCGATGGCGAACCTCTCACGTTCGAGGCCGCTGACGTGTTGGAACGAGTGCGACAACTGGGGGATCTGTTCGCTCCGACTCTCGAACAGTGTCAAGAACTACCGACCGGTCGCTAGCGAACGTCCGGCGCGGCGAACCGTGAGAACTAGGCTCGACGAATGCCTCAACTGACATTGTCGTCATCCGTTCCTCGCAGCGCCACCGCCGTCGATGTGCCGGTGGCATCAGACGAGCTCGACCAGCTCTCTCCTGCCTACAGGCGATCGGCTGAGCTGGCTGGCTTCGAGGGGGGCATCGGCCAGACGCTGGCCTTGACCGCACCGGTCGATGAGCCGGTGAGCGTGCTCGTCGGGGTTGGGCCCCGATCCGAGATCTCGGCTGATGTGTTGCGCCAAGCTGCCGCCGCGTACGTCCGATCGATCAGCAATCACCAGGCGGCGGCGTCGACCTTGGCCGAAGCGGGGGGCGGCCTGGATGCCACAGTGGCAATCGCCGCCGTCACCGAAGGCATTGGTCTCGCGTCGTACAGCTATACGGCCATGAAGTCGTCGGCGCCAAAGCCGACCCTTCGGAAAGTGAGCATCGTCGGGGGCGGCAGGGGCGTAAAGGCTGCGTTCACCATTGCCGCTGCGGCGGTCGAAGCGGTCGCTTTGGCCCGCGATCTCACCAACGAACCGGGGGGCAGCCTGACCCCGGTTGCGTTTGTGGCCCGTGCCCGTCGGGTGGCCAAGGCCGCCGGACTTTCGGTCTCGGTATGGGACCAGAAACGCATCGAGAAGGAGCGCTTCGGGGGATTGTTGTCGGTAAACAAGGGCTCCACCCATCCTCCTCGATTTTTGGTTCTCGACTACAAGCCAAGCGGAACACCGACTGGGTCGGTGGCTCTTGTTGGTAAGGGCATCACTTTTGACTCGGGCGGCCTCTCCATCAAAAGCGGGGCCGGGATGATGACGATGAAGATCGATATGGCCGGAGGTGCCGCCGTATTGGGGGCCATCTCGTTACTGCCTGCGCTCGGGTCGAAGGTCGCGGCGACGGCCTACATTCCGCTGACCGACAACATGATCAATGGCGACGCCACCCGACCTGGCGATGTGTTCACCGCTCGGAACGGCAAGACGGTCGAAGTACTGAACACCGATGCCGAGGGCCGATTGGTTCTGGCCGATGCCTTGTCGTACGCCTCAGAAAAGAAGCATGACGCCATCATTGATATCGCGACCCTCACCGGCGCGGTGTCGGCGGCGCTTGGCAGTTCCTACGCCGGGGTGATGGGAAACAACGATCAACTGCTCGAGCGTCTCGAGGTTTCGGCTGCGACCTCGGGTGAGAAGATCTGGCGGTTGCCGTTACCTGCGGAGTATCGGAAACAACTTGACTCGCCGGTCGCCGACCTCAAGAACATTGGGTCGGGTCCCTACGGCGGTGCACTGACGGCGGGCTTGTTCCTGTCCGAGTTCGTCGATGCTGACACGCCGTGGGCTCACATCGACCTGGGTCTGTCGGCGATGGCCGACGCCGACGATGGGGTGACGGTTAAGGGCGGCACCGGGTATGGCGTGCGGCTGCTAGCTGATGTTGTTACCAACTGGAGCAGCTAGGCAGCAGCCGCAGAGGTGAGGCTGAGGCCGAGGGTGAGGGATAAATCGCCCAAAAGGTAAACCTCGGCTGACCGCAGCCGATGTTGTCGGCATGACCAAAGGTGCGACGTACCCGAGGTGACGATCGCCTCCGGGCGAAAGGAGGACTCGCCACGGTGGCTATTGCCGAGAAACAGACGGTTCCGGGCGCGCTGATTCAGCGTTCCTTCGCCGCGCCGCCTCGGTGGCAGCCGAAACTCTTCCAGCTGGTTGTCGATCTGATGGTGGCATTCGTCGCTGCGGCGGCAGCGGCTGAACTTCTTCCAGCCGGACCAGACGAACGAGTAGTAACCGGCGTGCTCTTGGTCGCGTGGGCTGCGTTCCTGGCCAAGGCCCGCCTGTATACGGCTCGATTCATTACCCGACGGTCGGACGAGATCCGACGGACCTTTGACGCGTCCGTCGCTGCCGGAGCCTGCACCGCCGTTGTTGCTTTCCTCGGTCGATTTGAGGTCGGACGAGGGTGGCTGCTGGTGTCGGTGTTATTCGGCTCCAGTGCGCTCGTCGTCGAGCGCGAACTGGTTCGACGTTCCTATGAGCGGCGTCGACAGTCGGGCAATCTCACTCGTCGGGTCTTGATGGTCGGCAACAACAGCGAGAGCGGTGCTCTCGAAGAAATGTTCGCGTCCGACGCCAAGCTTGGCTACGAGGTGGTCGGAACGGTTGACCCGAGCGCCGACGGCGATCGGCATCAGTTGACCACCCGAGTTCTGGCTCTGGCCCACAAGTACGACGCGAGCACCGCCATCGTCGCCGCCAGTGCCATTGAGAGCGCCGTGAGCAATCGCTTGATCCGCGATCTGATGGAAGCCGGTATGCACGTTGAGCTGAGCTCGACGCTCACCGACATCGATCCCCAGAGGCTGACTGTTCGACCGCTCGGCCGGTTCCCCGTGGTGTACGTCGAACCCATCCGGCGCACGGGCTGGCGGGCCCTGGCCAAGAGAACATTCGACGTTGCGTTGGCCGCCCTCGGTCTGCTCATCGTGTCCCCTCTCGCCGCGGGGGCCGCAGTCGCGGTGCGTTTGAGTTCACCCGGGCCGATCATTTTCAGGCAGACCCGCGTTGGGCTAAACGGTGCGCCTTTCCAAGTGCTGAAGTTTCGCACAATGTCGGCCGACGCCGAAGAAACGCTGGGCGAGCTAGCCGGGGCCAACGAAGGTGCGGGCCCATTATTCAAGATGAAGGACGATCCGCGTGTCACCGGCATTGGACGATTCTTGCGGCGAACATCGCTGGACGAGCTGCCGCAACTCTGGAATGTCCTCCGAGGAGAGATGAGTTTGGTGGGCCCTCGGCCGGCTCTGGCGTCGGAGATGGCGGCGTGGGATGAAGATCTGTACGGCCGACTCCGCGTGCGGCCCGGGATCACGGGCATGTGGCAAGTGTCTGGCCGGAGCGAAGCCAGCTTCGAGGAGTACACGCGCCTCGACCTCTACTACGTCGACAATTGGTCTCTGGTCGTCGATCTGATCATCTTGGCTCGCACGATTCCTGCGGTGTTCTCGAGCAGCGGCGCCTACTGAGCAGCGGCGCTTCCTGAGTAGCGGTAGAGCAGCGTTGCTGAGTCGGAGGAGCGTGAGCAAGTAGGATCGCTAATCGTGAACGAGCCGAGTGTTGCCACCGAACCAGTCGACTTCGACGCTCGGGCCCACCCGACCAGAATGAACATTGGTTGTGGGTGGGACAAGCGCGATGGCTATCTGAACGTTGACTTTCAAGACTTTCACGAGCCTGACTTGGTGGCCGATGTCAGGGATCTGTCGATGCTGCCGGTGGATTTCTACGACGAGATTGTGGCTCAGGATGTACTGGAACATCTTGAGCGAGACGAGGTCGACCCTGCCCTCCAGGGTTGGACGAAGCTTCTGAAGGTCGGCGGCCGTCTGGTGCTCCGTGTGCCAGACATCATCGGGCTGGCTCGGGTGATGTCAGACCTCGACACGGTTGCCGAGCAGCGAAAGTTGATTCAGAACCTGTATGGGACGCAGGCCTACACCGGCGACTACCACCATGCAGGTTTCACCGAACTAACGCTCCGGCATTCGTTGCACGAGGCAGGGATGGACGTCGTCGAGCTGGTTCGCAAAGACGAGTGGATGTTCGATTGTGTTGCCGTCCGTGTCGACAAACCCGGACGGTTCAAGCCCGGGCCTCTGCCGTTCCTGCAACTGTGCGATCACAACCAGCCCGGAGGAGTGCAACGGGTCGTGCCAGCCAATGCCAGTCAGGTCGATCGGGTGATGGCATCGATTGCTGATCGAGTACCGGAGGGACCCCGAAGGAAGGCGCGATCCTTGTGGCGGCCCATCAGGCGCCAGCTAGCGAAGCGGGGAGTTGTCTGATGAGCGGTGACGCCACCGACGAACTGCCACCGCAGCAAGAGATCGACGCGTCGGTGGCTGCTGCGGCGGCTCTATTGCGCGAGGCCGAACGGGTCACGGTGCTCACCGGTGCTGGTATTTCCACCGACTCTCGAATTCCCGACTTCCGCGGACCGCGGGGAGTTTGGACAAAAAACCCCGGTGCCGAAAAACAGGCAACCCTCCAGAATTACGTCGCTGACCCTGACGTTCGGCGGTCGGCGTGGCGAAGCCGTCTCGACTCACCGGTCTGGGGAGCCGAACCTAACCCCGGCCACTTCGCGCTGCTTCGGTTGGAAGAGATGCGGAAGCTTCGCTTGCTGATTACCCAGAACATTGACGGCTTGCATCACGACGCCGGATCTGACCCGGATCGCATCGTCGAAGTGCACGGCTCAGTCAAAGAAGTGGTGTGTCTGAGCTGCGATTACCGGGCCCCGATGCGAACGGCGCTCGACCGGGTGCGTCTGGGCGAGGACGATCCTGAATGCCCGTACTGTTCCGGGATCTTGAAGTCGTCAACGATTAGCTTCGGCCAGAGTCTCGTCGCAGAGGATCTGCAGCGGGCCGAGGCGGCAGCGCAAGAATGCGATCTGCTGCTGGCCGTCGGCACGACCCTGGCAGTATTTCCGGTTGCCAATGTGGTGCCCGTGGCGAAGAAGCACGGTGCCAGGATCATTATCGTGAATGGCAGCGCCACCGAGATGGACGGCCTGGCTGATGTCCTGGTACGTGGTTCGATCAGCGAGGTGCTGCCCGCAATCTTCACTTGAAGCAACACAGCTCGTGAAGCAACACCATCTTGAAGCAACACAGCTCGTGAGGTGACGCGGCTGGTGTGACGAGCGACTTCTGATTTAGAAGCCGTTCGTGGGAATGACTGGGCTGGTGTGATTGTTGACTAGTTCGCTAGGGTTTCAATTGCCGCCGCCAGTTTCGGTGCAAACAGGAGTTGTTTATATGCCATCGTTCAGAGAACTACTCGCCGCCACAAAAGCTGATATCACCGAAGTCGACACTGCCGCTGCGGAGCAACTCCGCGACGCTGGCGCGACCGTGCTCGACATTCGCGAACCCGACGAGGTGGACCAGGGTGTGATTCCGGGAGCCGTTGTCATCGTGCGCGGCAATCTGGAGGCGCAGATCGAAAACCGCATACCCGACAAGTCGACGAAGCTGGTTGTGCACTGTGCAGGCGGCGTTCGTTCGGCCTTCGCCGCTAAGTCGCTGGCCGAGCTCGGGTACACCGACGTGGTTTCTATGGATGGTGGCTTCAACAAGTGGAAGGACGAGGGTCGGGCTTGGGATGTACCGGTTTCGCTCAATGCCAGTCAGCGGAATCGCTACAGCCGCCACCTGCTTTTACCTGAGGTCGGCGAAGAAGGGCAGATCAAGCTGCTCGAGTCGAAGGTGTTGTTGCTCGGAGCTGGTGGCCTGGGATCGCCCGCCGCTCTGTATCTCGCGGCCGCCGGAGTCGGCACTCTGGGCATCATTGACATGGACGTCGTCGATGAGTCGAACCTGCAGCGCCAGATCCTCCACAACCTCGAGCGGGTTGGCGAACGAAAGGTTGATTCAGCCAAGAAGACGCTGACCGCCATGAACCCCGACCTGGTCGTTAACGCCTACGACGCCCGGCTCGGCGCCGACAACATTATGGAAATCCTCGAGGGCTACGACGTGGTCATCGATGGCGCCGACAATTTCCCGAGCCGCTATTTGCTGAACGACGCGTCGGTGAAGCTCGGGATCCCAGTGGTTCACGGCTCGATTTTCCGATTCGAAGGCCAAGTCACCGTCTTTGATCCGCAGAATGGTCCGACCTACCGCGACCTGTTGCCGGAGCCACCCCCGGCCGAACTGGCCCCCAGCTGCGCCGAGGCAGGCGTGCTCGGCGTGCTCCCCGGCATCATCGGTTCGATCCAGGCGCTCGAAGCCATCAAGTTGCTCCTCGGGCTCGGAGATTCGCTGCGCGGTCGGTTGCTGGCATTCGATGCGCTCGAGATGAGCTTCCGGGAGTACAAGCTCCAGGTCGACAGCGAGAACAAGGTGACCTACGAGAACCGCGATCTGATTGAGGTCGCTGAACTCGACGGACTCTGCATGCCACGGTTTGTCGCCTAGCCTCGCCCGGTGGCTTCGACGACCTCCCGCTGGAATCGCCTGGTCGCCGCCGTCGCTGTCCTCAGCCAGGCGTTTGTTCTTCGAGGAGTCGGCGGGCCGTTCATCTACGCCGATGAGCTGGGCTACGTAGCGGCGGCCCGTTACTTCGGATTTGGCCAACCCGACATTCAGATGTTGTCGGCTTTCTATCACTTTGGCTACGGCCTTTTGCTGGCCCCGTTGACGATGGTGTTCACCGAGCCAGCCGGCTTCTATCGGGCTGCAACGATCTTCAACGGCCTGCTGGCGGTGAGCGCCACGTTGGTGTTTTATCGCATCGTCCTCCGCCGCTTCCTGGAAATCGACCCTGCAACAGCGGCGGTTGCGGCGATTGCCTTCGCTCTGGCCCCCTCGCTGCTTGTCAACACCAGCATCTTGTGGGCTGAAACGGCTCTCGCATGGATGCTGACACTGACGCTGGCCGCAGTTATGGCGGTCTTCCGCTCGCCAACTGTTCTGCGAGCGGCCCTCGCCGGCGGGTTGGGAGCCTTCGCCTATGGCCTCCATCCACGAGCCATAGCGGTGACCGCCGCACTGATTGGCACGATGCTGGTGGCGGGAGCGGTACGGGCCATGCCGATAAGGGTCGCATTCGCTGGCATGGCCAGCGCTGTTGTCGGGACCCTCGTCGTGCGGGCGGTGAACGCAACGATGCGCGACGCCCTCTACACCGAGGGCTCGATCGTGGCGACAGCGGGCGGGTTGCTGGAGGACAAAATTCTGGAAGAGCCAGGCCAATGGGTCATGGCGCTGGCAGGAACGGCCTGGTACCAACTCTTGGCCAGTCTCGGGCTGGTCGCCCTGGGCGTAGCGTTTTGGATCGGCGAAGTATGGGGCATCCGTCGGGGCGAGATGGGTCCGGCGGCAGGTGGTTCGCTCTTTCTCGGGGGCTGTGCGTTATCGAGCTGGCTGGTTGGTTCGGTCATCGGGATCGATCCCATCGAGACCATCCGCATCGACCAGACCTTCTACGGTCGCTATATCGACTTCGTCGCTCCCTTGGCTATCGGCTTCGGCGTCGTTCTGGTCCAGCGGGCCGAGTCAAGATTTGCTCGGTGGAGTCCGCTGCTGGCGCTTTCCCTTCCAGCGCTGGGCTGGGTGCTCGCTGCGGTCCGCGGAGCCGACTTCTACCGTGACCGCGCCGTGGTGCGTGTCAACGTTCCGGTGGCCAACGCCCTCGAAGTTGTTGTTAATACCTGGAGCCCGGCCCGGCTGGGCCTGATCGGCGGACTTGTCAGCGCAGGGGTGCTTCTGGGATTTCGGTGGCGTCGAGAGGTCGGAGTGGTCGGGTTGGCCATCGCCATGTTGTCGCTTAGCTATCTCACGCTCGATCGCACCACTCGACCGGCATCCCAGGCCAGCGCAGAGCGAACCTCACTGGCCGAGCCGATTGAACGTCTTGCCGGCGGCGGCACGGTCTTCCTGGCCGGGCCGTACGAGGTCTGGACGCTGTATGGGCTCCAGTACTGGGCTGACGATGTCTGGTTTGCGCTCGAGACCGACTGCCCGACGTCAGCCCGGGATGTGGTGATTGCCACGCCGGGGGATCCGAGATTCGCCGACTGGTTTGTTGCCGGCAGCGACCCGGGCATCGATCGCGAGATTCGTCAGGACCTCACCGGAGCCAGCGCTACAAGTCGATCGATGTCGGTCGAGGTCGTGGCGGTTAGCCGACCGGACGCCGATGTCGCGGTGGATCTGGTCGTCCGCAACTTGGACGACCACCGACCACTGGTGCTTGGACCGGCGAGCGATGTGGTCTTGCACGTTCGTTGGATGGCTGGAGGCGAGCCGGTCGACGTGGCGCTTCCGGTCGAACTCGAGCTCTCTCCCGGTGATGGGCAATCGCTATCTGTGTTCTTCTCGGGCCCTGAGCCGGGCTCGGATATTGGGTCGGTGGACTTCGATGCCCACGCCGTCGGCGCTGGCTGGCTTGGTGCGAGCCCTTGTCAGCAATCGCAGTTCGGCTCGGCGAGCGTGCCCGACTGACCGAGGGCGCGTCCCGAACGTGGGCTAGCCCGTCTACAGTGCGTTCGGCGGGCGGGCTTTCTTTGGTATGCATCGACTATCTCACTTTCGCCCCGCCCACCTCCTCGTGGCCCTCGCCGTTCTCGGCTCGCTCTTGGCGATCCCCGAGGTCCCACTTGCTGCGCAGGAGCCAACGAATCAACCGCAAGCGAGTCACGTACCACCCGATCTCGATCCCGCTCCGGATAGCTCCGACTTCGAAATCCGACGGGTCACCATCGAAGCTGAGATCCCGGGATCGGCCGGGCTGATCAGCGGGGGCAAGGCCCAACTTGTGGGCGAGCCGAACATGGTGATTCTCTTGCCGGAGGAGTCACAGAGTTTGGCCATGCGTTCGCGCAACGCCGGGGTGTGGGGCGACTGGATTGTTCTGGATGCCGGCCATGACGAGGCCCCCGACGGGCTCGAGGGCGAGGAGGGTGCCGGGGGCCCGCGAGCCGTTGGCCCCATTTGGATTGGTGATGACGCCGATGCCATTGAAGTTGCGGCGCCCGACGGTGACCTTGGCCGGGTAACGATCGAGACCCTTGAACCGGTCGATCGAGACGATCCACCGCTCGTTGCCAACGTTCTGCCGGGTCAGCCGACCATTCAGCCTCGAGCGAACTGGGCCACCCGCGGTTTCGCGACCGAGCACGCGGGGTGCGAAGACGGACCACGTTTGGCGAGCAACATCAGGGCTGCCGTCGTGCACCACACGGTGACCGGCAATTCCTATGATCAGGGCTCGGTCCCTGCCCAGCTACGAGCCATCTATCGTCTTCACGTCGACATCAATGGCTGGTGTGACATTGCGTACAACTTCGTCGTTGACCGCTTCGGCACGATTTGGGAAGCCCGCACCGGAGGCGTCGACCAGCCGGTCATTGGGGGCCATGCCAAAGGGTTCAACACCTGGACGGTTGGTGTCGCCATTCTCGGCCAGCACCAATCCGGTGCCAGCCCCTCCGCCGCCGTGCCGACCTCGGCCACCATGGCCTCAGTGCAGGCCCTGGTCGGCTGGAAACTGGGTCTCCACGGTGTGGATCCCCGGGGCACAACGTGGTTGAAGAACGACTCATCCGGGGGAGTCATGAAGTTCCCGTTCAATGCCTGGGTCGAGGTTCCGACCGTTGTTGGCCACCGTGATCTCGGTGTCACCTCCTGCCCCGGTAGTCATACCGTCCCGTTCCTTCCCGGTATGCGCGAGGCTCTGGCTGCCGGTCGCACGGGTCAGCCGCCGTACAGCTTCGTTGCCCACCAGCCCTACGAGCACGGGCCCGCTTTCGTGACTCTCGATGATGTGGGCGGTCTCCGGCCCGCCGGTTCGGCAACGCAGCCGCTCGGAGAGCTCGTGCCGGGCGGATCGGTTGCGCTCGCGGTTGATGGTGGCCCGACCGGTGGGTACGTGCTCACGTCGGCATCGACACTGATCGACTACGGATCGGCGCCAACCATCGTTGGTGTGCCAAGTGGAGCGTTGGCGGCCACCGATCTCGACGTGGTCGCAACGGGCGATGGCGGCTGGGTACTTGATCTGAATGGCGGCGTCCACGCCTTTGGCTCTGCGCCCGCGATTGGGCCGGGTCCGGCCTGGCCCGGCACCGCCGTCGCTCTGCATCTCGACGATGCTGGCGTGGGTTACGTCGTGAGCAGCAGCGGCGAGCTTTTCCCCCTCGGAGGCGCGCCGTTCATGAGTCTTGCCACGGTGCCGGGCAGCCCCGTCGTCGACGTGGCCGTCCGCAGTAATCGGAGCAGCGGCTGGGTACTCGACGCCGCCGGTCTATTGCACCCGTTTGGTGACGCACCCGACTGGCAGACGGGAACCATCACGGCCACCGCCCCCACCACCGCGGCGCGAGCCGTCTTGGTCGGCGACAATGATCGAGGCGGATGGGTGCTTGATGCCGAGGGTCGGCTCAAAACGTTCGGCGACGAGCGTCGGGTTCTCCCTATCTCGACATCGGTAGGCACCCCCACTGCGGTCGATGGCGCGATCGTCGATTGGGTTCGAGACGAGCGGTCCGATCTCATCCGCTTCGCCAACGCGCTGGCCGAACTGTTCCTCGGTGTCGCGCCCACCCCGGACGAGGCCGACTGGATTGGTGTTCGCACGGTGTACGACGGGCGTTCTGTGGTTGTCGGCGAGCTGGCTCGCTCCGATGCGTGGGCTGGGCGGCTGATCGACGATATGTACGTCGATGTCTTGGGTCGTCCAGCCGATACCGACGGTCGGGCCTACTGGCTGGAGCGCCTTCGCAACGGCCTTCGAACGCAGGATCTCGGCGCCAACTTCTACTCTTCGCCCGAGTACGTGGCCAGCGGGGGAGACGCAGCCGGTTATGTGACGCTTCTCTATGCTGCGCTTCTCGATCGTCCACCTGACCAGGACGGACTCGACTACTGGGTGACTCAGCTCAAATCGGGTGCCGCCGTTCCCGGCGAGATCACCCTGGGCTTCTACCAATCGCCCGAGTCGCGCCGAGGTCGAGTTGGCGGGCTCTACCAACAGATTCTCGGCCGTGACCCCGACGCTGATGGGCTCGACTATTGGGCTGAACGGCTGCAGACATTTGATGACATCACCCTCGCCATCGAGCTGGCGACGTCTGTCGAGTTCTATGTGTCCGTAACCGATCCAGCCGAATGACAGCGAGAGTCAACGAGTGACCGAACGAGGATCCCGGGTGAGCTACTCTGTGAGGCCCATGAACGCCATCCAACACGGCCGCACGCGGCTAAGCCGAACGGTGCTCGGCCTGCTATTGGCCACTCTGCTCGTTCCTCTTCTGCCCACCGCACCGGCTGCCGCCGCCGATGACCGGATCTATGCAGAAGTCGCCGGGCATGGCTGGGGTCACGGCAGAGGCATGGGTCAGTTCGGAGCCCAGGGGTACGCCCTCGACGAGGGCTGGGAACGAGCTGCAATTCTCGATCACTTCTATGGAGGTACAACTGCAGGGCAGGCTTCGGCGGCCACCGGTCCGGTGGACCCTGACGTGGTGCGGGTCGAAATTCGCGCCAATCGGGGCGACAGCCTTCGGGCCGACGTTCAGACCGGCGTCCTGCTAATTCGAGACGTGGACGGCAACCCATTGTGGCGGGTCGAAGGCGTTGCCGTTCGGCTGTCGATCAACGGTGCGAAGACCCGACTCGAAAGCGCGCCAACCTGTGTCGGCCCTTGGACCGAGCTGTTCTCCCGCGGCCCAGAAACGGTCGAGCTTGTCGCCGAGAGTTCAGCTACTCTGCTGCGATCCTGCCACGATGATGGTTCGAGCACTTGGTACGACGGCTCCCTTCGGTTCCACACCAACGGCGGTGCCGCCCGAACCGTGAATGTCACCACCATCGAGTCGTATCTTCGAGGTGTCCTGCCGGCCGAAGTGCCGACGTCCTGGGAGCCGGCTGCGCTGCAATCCCAAGCAGTGGCGGCCCGGTCGTACGCTCTCGCTGGCGATACCCGACAACTTCCCTACGCCGACACATGCGACACCACCTTGTGTCAGGTTTATCGAGGCAGGTATCGCCAGGCCGCGACCGTGGGCTTTGTCAGCTCGACCTCGGCCGCAACCGACGCTGCGGTGAAGGCGACAGCGGGCGAAGTTCGGGTGAAAGACGGCGCCATCGCTCGCACTGAATTCTCATCGAGCACCGGTGGCTACACGGCCGGAGGCGCGTTCCCGTCGGTTGTCGATGACGGCGACGACGTCGTCTCGAATCCCAACCACAACTGGAACACGACGGTCGATCTCACCGATTGGGCCGCGGCGCAGGGCAAAGGCGAGTTGTTAGGAGTCACGGCCAGTGGGAACGGTCTCGGCGTCGATGGCGGACGGGTTCTTGAAGTCACGTTCAGCTTCTCTGGTGGCACCGTCGTGCTCACCGGCAACCAAGTGCGGCAGGCCCTGTCGCTGAAGTCTGACTGGTTCACTGTGGGTGAGCTGTCGAACTCCGGATCGTCAGTGAACGATGGCTATGTCGTTGCCGCCTATCAGCTGTTCCTTCGACGCGAGCCTACGATCGTTGAGCGGGTTGGCACCACTAAAGATCTTGATGCAGGCCTTTCGAAGCAAGTATTCACGTTGCAGCTCGCGGCTTCGGACGAATGGGCCGGCGTGATGATCGACGATCTCTACCAGACGGTGCTAGGTCGCTCGGCTGACGATGATGGCCGCTCATTCTGGCTAGGTCGGATGGCTGCCGGCATGCGATTCGAGTCCGTTGCCGCCCAGTTCTACGGAGCTCCCGAGTACTTCGCGAGCTCAGGCGGAACTGCCGATACGTTCGTGGAGGGTCTTTACATCGACATCCTGGGCCGCCCGTCCGATGACGACGGTCGCTCCTTCTGGGCCGATCGGATCGAGGATGGTCGGCTGAGCCGTTGGGGGGTCGCTGCCGGGTTCTACGCTTCACCGGAGTCTCGACGTGATCGCGTCAGCCGTCTGTACGAACAGATCCTCGGCCGCAGTCCCGACTCCGACGGACTCAACTACTGGGCCAACCGGCTACTCACGGTCGACGATGTTGCCCTTGCTGCATCGCTCGCCGCCTCCCAAGAGTTCTTCGACAACGCCAGTTGAGGAAGAACTCAGCGATGCCAAACGGCTCCGCCCGCGACTCCTGCAAACACAAAGTCCGCAAGCCCGAACCGGGTGCAGGTTAGAGCGCTTTCTCCACAGCGGCGAGGAGTTCCCCCTTGCAGCGATCCCAGGTGTAAGTGGCCGATACCTGTTTGGCTGCGTCGATCAGGCTGGCTGCAAGGGCTGGGTCATTGATGATGCGGTTCACCCCATCGGCGATCCCGGCAGGTGTGGGTGGCACGACGAGTCCGCCGCCGGTGTCGTTGATCAGATCGACCAGCCCGCCGCCGTCGTCGCACACCACCACTGGTCGTTCCCAGAGCATGGCCTCCAGGGCCGTGAGGCCATAGTCCTCACGGTGGGCCGGGGCCACAACCACCGATGCGGCCCGGTATCGCTCGTCACGGGTTTGGTCGTCGGTCCAGCCGTGCAGCACGACGGGCGATCCGGGGGCGGGAGCCGGGGGAGCGACCGAGCCGACAGCCGAACCCATCCATAACTCTTCGGGGTCGAGAGAAGATACCGAGCCTGGCTGATGAACGAGACGGTGATCGAGGGCGCGGACGTGATCGAGCCGACCCCCGCCGCCGATGACCTCGACCCCTTTCCCCCCCAACAGGTGGGCGGCGGCGACCACGAGCTCGGTGCGTTTTGGCCATTCGTGGCGGCTCACGGTTACGACCGGGCCGCCTGGCTGCCAAGCCGGAATGTTGGTTGGCGGAGCGGTAAGTGCTGGCGCATGCAACAGCGAAATGTCGCTACGGTCGACGCCCCAGAACTCGGTGAGCCTCGAGGCACACTCGTTCGAGCCTGCCAGCCAGTGGCGAACACCCCCGTTATATTTCTGATCGACCTGGCGAACGATCTCAGTCGCTCGGGCGTGGTGCACCGGGTCGACATCGCCGGTCCGAGCGAACAGTTCGGCCAAGTCGTAGAAGATGCGGGCGTGGTGATAAAAGAGCGCCAGCACGTTCGGGTGATCGGCCAGGAAAGTTGGCGGCTGAGTGCTGATAACCAGGTCGTAGCGACTGAGGTCGAGCCGTCGGACCTCTTCAGCCAGTGCCAGGTAATTGAAGAAGCCGATGTGTTTGCGCCACTGGTGATAGCCGGCTCGATGGCCCCACACAGGGCGAGGCAGAATGATCGCCGGGAAGCTGACTTCCTCGACCCGATGGCCAGCATCGACCAACTGGGCAACAAGCCGCTCGAGTAGCCGTTCGAAACCTCCTGCAATGCCGTAGTCGGGCTTGACGACGCCGATCAGTGTCACTCGGCGGACGCCTCCGACGGGTTCAGGGTTGTTCGGTCCTCGAGCTTGGCGACACGATCGCGCAAGGTTTCGTTGCTAGCCGTGAGCTTGTCGAGCTGTTGGGCAAGCTGCTCCATGACATCGAGCGTGGCCTCATTGAACACCACTTGCTCGTTCGACAGAGCCTGGCCGACCCGAATCAGCGCTTTCTTCGGCAGGGGATAGCGAGCGTCTGGCGGCAGGACTTGGCCAACGTGTCGGTTGGCGCTTGCTTCTTTCAGACGTTCACGGATGATGGGGTTCATGATGGTGTCCGGATTGGTTGGTGGGGGAGAGGTAAGGGCCAGGCCAGCCACCAGGTCCATCGCCGCAAGGGCTGAGTCATGGTGAGGAGGGTCATCGGTGCTGAGGATTGGTTTGACGACGCGGGATGCAACCGGTCGAACCGGCGGACTCGCTCCGTCGACTAGGTCGAGCAACGCAGCCGACCAACGGGTCCCAAGAACCCGCCAATCGAACTCGGCCTCGACCATATTGCGACCAGCGATTGCTCTGGCCGCGATTTCTTCAGGGGCCAGGGCGGCGATGAGATCGAGACCAGTCGACAGGCTCTCGATGTCGGGGTCGACCAGTGTGACAAAGTCCGCAGGATGGTCAAGGCCACGGGCACCGGTAGCGGTGGCCAAGATGGGTGTGCCGACGGCCAGGTAATCGAACAACTTCAGGTTACTTCCGCCCCCCGAGACCATCGGGTTGAGCGCCGCATCGGCACCGGCCAACAGCGGCCAGAGCTGACCGTCGGAAAAGATGGCGATGAGATGGACATTGGAGGGGTGGGGATCAGCCGCGAATTCGCTGGTGTGGCTACCGGCCATGACAAAGAGCCAGTCATGACGGCTTGCCGCCAGCTCGAGTATCAGACGTCCGGCCTCGATGTTCGGCGGATGCCACGAACCGATGAAGACCGCCACCGGCCGGTGGTCGTCGGGGTCAGCGCCCGCAAGCGCGAGAACCTCGGCCCGGGCCCGACCGATGTCGGCCAAGGTCCGAGCGGGCATCGCCGCGGTGTCGACACCGTTCGCTACCACGACTCCGTCAATGGTGCGCTTGGGGTCGAGGGTGGCGATGTCGAGCAGATCGGCCTCGGTGCAAGCGATCAGAAGCGATGCTCGTTCGGTGGCAACGGTCTCGGCCGCAATGCCCTGCTCGAGTAGCCAGCGACCGCCAGCCGTGTCCGGAAGTAGATCTCGCTTCATCTTGAACTCGGCGTTCTGAGAGTCGTGCACGACGGGAATGTCCAGGTCCGAGGGCAATGTTTGAGCGAGAAAAGGCTGGGACAGCACCACCAGATCGGTGTTGGCGAGCTGGCGGCGAAGCTCATCGGCGAACGCCGGCGTTGCCCGGGCTAGCTGACCGGCGGTGAGATCATCTACGGGCATCTTCATGACCTGATAGATGGCTTCTTCGGCTTCGAGCTGATCGGCCGACCGAGCAATCTCGATTTGGACCAGGCCGGGTGCAAGGTGGCGCCGCCGATCGATATCGGTGCGAGACGAGAGCACCAGAACCGTGACATCAGCCCGTTCAGTGAGCGACCGATCAAGTTCGAGGATCCGACGCTGACCTCCTCCGATCGCGGGTGCGACCGGATAGGTGCTGAGGACCAGAACGTGCGGTCGCGGATCGGTTCGCTCGAGATCGTCGATCTCGTCGAGCAACGTGTCCCAGCTCACTCGGGCCGCTGTTCTCCGGGCGTTCAAACCCATCTGCCAACGACCGAAGGTGGACGCTGAAAGATGACGCATGCCCCATGCCAGATCCCTGGCGTTCGGTTCTTGCACGAGGCCATCGACACCGTGTTCAATCAGCTCGGCCGCTCCGCCGGAATCAGAGGTCGCGATGACAGGCGTGCCGGCTCGCATCGCCTCAAGTGACACATAACCAAAGTCCTCGGCGAGCGGCGTAAAGACGACGGCGGTGGCCACCGCGTACCATCTCGCTAGTTCGGGGTCGTCAATGGCGCCCACGAACGAAATGCGGTTGTCGGCTTCGGCGAGGCCGACAAGTCGTTGGTGATCGGATCCCTCACCAACGACAACCAGTCGGGCATAGGGATCGTGGACGTAGTCAGTGAACGCTTCGATGACCAGATCGATTCGTTTGGGCCGGTCGAGACGGCTGACGACGAGGAACGTTGCCTGGGGTGACGGAGGTGAGTCGTCGAGTGGGAGATCGGTTTCGGGGTGGGCGACCAGGACCGGTCGATCGGTCGGCAGATAGTCAACGCGGTTGGCGACTTCGTTCGAGATGGCCCCGAACCGCACGACACGATCGGGTGCGAAAGCGAAGCGATCAAGCCTGCGCACCACCTCGCGAGTGAGGGCCCCAGGCAGTCGGCACAGCACATGATCGGGTCCAAGCTCGTCATTGATCCGTCGAGCCAGCGACATCAACGCGCTGGCATCGGCGCAGGTGTCGAGCCGGGACATCAAGCCACTGCCCTCAGCTGTTTGCTCGAGCGTTGGCAGGTGAGCCGGGTAGGTGTCGTAGAGCCCGCGGAGGGGATGGAGCAGGTACACGATGTGCCGGTGGTGGCGGATCATCCACGCCGGGTACTTGCCCGTGATTACCGTGTCGAAGCGAGTGACGTCGAGGTCGTGGAAGAGCTGATAGCCGTCGAGTATCTCGCCCAGACTGCCCTCGGCAACCGGCATAGCGACAAGCTCGACATCGTGGCCGCGGTCGACCAGACGGGCTGCGAGGGCTCGCCACAGACGCTCAGCGCCCCCGACCACCCCGCTGGTAGAGACTGGTGTGACGATGCCGATGTTCAAAGGGTCGATTTCTTGTTGGCAGCGCGCATCCCTGTGTGAATTTGTTTTTCGGCTGAATTCGCCCGACGGGTTGCTCGATCGATCACGTGCTGAAAGTAGTCGGCGTCGGACCGAAATCGTCGCCTCTCGACGGAGCGCATCGCACGTTGTTTGTGCTCTTCAGGCGATCGAGCAGCGAGAGTCTCGATCAAAGTGGTGCCGCTGGCGGAGATGACGCCAAGCGACTGTCGCACGGCACGTCGGAGGTTTGGCACGCAGGGACTCTACAGCCCATCCGGGCTTCGTATCCTCGACCTGCGCCCCCTCAACGCGGCAGCCATCTACGATCGACGATGTGTCGGATCCCTCCCCGGAAATCGAACCAACCGAGACAGCGGCTGGCTACGACGCCGATCTGTTGGTGATGCGTCACCAGTTGGAGGCGGCGCTTGCAGCCCAGGCCGAGTGGGACACATTGATGGATCGGGTAATCGCTGAGAGAGCAACCGAACAGCGGACGGCGGGCGCACTCGCGGCGGAGTTGGCTGCCATTAAAAGCTCGACGAGCTGGCGACTGATCTGGTTGTTGCTGTCGCCCTACCGGCGGGCGCGAGCCGCACTGCATCGATGATCGAGACAGCACAGTGAGCGAGACAGCACAGTGATCGAGACAGCACAGTGATCGAGAGAGTGGCAAGCGGCACAATTGGTGGCGGTTTCGGCCGAGCCGCTGGATTGGCGACGAGTCGAGCGCCATCGGACAGCCGAGCAACAGA
>JBLINY010000054.1:0-28698 GCA_047638695.1 Acidimicrobiales bacterium
TGGGTCCGCCGAGAACAACAACGGCGGGAGCGTCGGGCACCTCGGGGTTGGGTTCGCGGTGAGCGTCGAGAGGCGTATATGCCGGCTGAGCATCCAGCTCACCATTACCAATGGCCGAGCCGAAGAGGTGGTTCACGAAGTCGACAATGCCGGGAACCGACCGGAAGTTCGTGGTGAGACGAGTGGCGTCGTCGACCAGGCTTCGTTCCGACCGACTGTAGACACCAATGTCAGCTCGACGGAAGCGATAGATCGACTGCTTCGGATCACCGACCACGACCAACCGCCCGGGCGGTATCTCGGCCGCGAGAGTTGGCCAGTCGGTGGTGTTTACCGGATTTTCCGCAGCGAGCAGAACTGCGAGCTCGATCTGGATGGGGTCGGTGTCCTGGAATTCGTCAAGCAACAGGCGGCTGTATTGCTGGTGCAGCCGAAAGCGGACCGTTTCGTTCGACCGCAAAAGGCGACGGGCGAGCACGAGGAGGTCATGGAAGGAGAGCCGACCTCGTTCCTGGCGGTCGGCTACTCGGGTGGCGACAAACTCAGCGACCAAGGCCACGTAGTGCTTCAGGACTTCATCGGACAACTCGCCCAGCACCTGCTTGACAAGTTCTTTCGCGTCGCGAACCTGCTGTTTCACCTCATCGATGCCAACCGCGATCCAGCTTGCCTTCTTGCCCTTGTTCAGGGCCGGGTAGCGAAGAGCTCGGAGCCGCTCGACTTGGTCGAGGGCATCGCGATGGCGAAGCGCCTCGGCCTCGGTACCGAATCGAACCAACTCAGCCACAAGGAGATCGTCGGAGAAAGCGCATTGTTCTGCCAGCGACGCGACGTCGGCGAGAGAATCAAAGAGCGCCGCCAAGTCGATGGGGCGCAATGGCGGGGGCTCGAGCTCAACGCCCTCAAGCAGATCCCAATTGTCATCAAAGCGACGGGCGACCTCCGGGAAGTGGCGCAGCTGAAGCTGCAGCACGCTGGCTCGTGATTGGAGGTCGAGCAGTTCGAGATCGTCGCCGATCTGGCCAACGAAGACCCGCCAGGCATCATCGAAGTCGAGGATGCTGCTGATCTCGTCGATCAACTCGAATCCTGGAGGTAGTCCGGCTTCGACCGGGTATTGCATCAGTAGACGCAATGCGAATCCGTGAAGGGTCGTAATCGGGGCCGTCTCGACTGATGCCGAAGCCTCGATAAGCGCGCGATTGTTCTGACGGTCGCCGCGATCGCGAAGCGCATCCCGCACCCGCAATCTCAGCTCGCTGGCGGCTGCTTCAGTAAACGTGATGGCGGCAATCGATTCGATCGGGACGCCGTCGACTACCAGCGCCACGACCCGTTCGACCAGCGATGAGGTCTTGCCACTCCCTGCACCGGCCTCGACGAACAGGGTTCGACCAAGTTCGGAGGTGACCGCGACGCGGGCCGCGGCATCAGATAGGACCGGTTGGCCGGCGTCGGCAGGCCGACCGTCAAGACTCATGTCCCGCTCGCCTCAGCTGTAGCTGACGGGTCCCGACCAAGAAGCAGATCGATCGGCGTGAGTGCCTCGTCGCCGGAAACGTCGTCCCATTCGCGTTGGCGGTCGGTGGGGCAAATGCGATCGAAGTCGCACCACTTGCAGTTCTCGAATGTGAACCGAGGCCAACCAACTGTTTCTCCCGGGCGACCGGGGAAGAGGCCGCCGTGGATGCCGTCGAGCGCTGCGGTGACATGACCATCAAGATCTTGCTCGACGTGGGCACGGAGCGGAAGTTCGCGCAGCTTGTCGTGCTTGGTCAGCCAATAGAGCGCCGACCTTGGGCCGTGCCGATCAAGCTGCTCGGCCACGATGCGGGCGTACAGCGGCAACTGGAGGCGAGTGCCCCCACGGAGAGGATCGGCCTCCATCTTGTCGAATGGCCGACTCGAGCCACCCTTGTAGTCGATGACCAACACCCCACCGTCGTCGGTGAAATCAACACGATCGACGACACCGCGCATGAGGAGACGGTGATCTTCACCGATCTCGAGAATGCTGGGAGCATCGGGATCAAAGCCGAACTCGAGTTCGACGGCGACAGGACGAGAACGCTTGCTGGCCCTGAGGTCGTCATCGCTCAGCAGGAAGTCAAGCGCCTCGTTGTGCAGTTGTCGACGCAAAATTTCGGTCTGGACACGACCTCCCGTAACCCCTTTCGACGCAGCCTCGACTACCTCTTCGTCGAGCAGCTCGAGCATGTGGCTCGTTTGGTCAGCCGACCACCGCACGTCGGGATCGGGTACCTCACCCAGGGTGATGCGTTCTCCGATGAAGCGCTCGAAGATGCGGTGCACAAGGGTGCCGCGATCACGCGGCGTAATCTCCTCGATGCGCTCGGGTCGCTCGTCGTCGCCGATTCGAAGCACCCGGTCGAACAAATAGCGGCGAGGGCACCCCGCGTAGACCTCGAGCGCAGTGGGCGATAGCGGCCGAGTCGTTAGGTCGACGCGACCCTCAGGGACTCGGCCGGTATGAGGTGTCAGCTCGTGCCGGTGTCGACTTATGTACCGGGCGAGGCCGTCGGCCAACACCTGATCATCGAGCGCCAGTTGGTGCGTGTGCACCGGGTCGCCAGCGTCAGTGTGCCGCACCAGGGCTCGGAGGCCGAGGTCGTCAAGTGATGCCGGTCGCCCGTGATCGACCAGACCTCGATGGTGGGAATCGAGGGTGACCCGGTGGTCCGGTGTGACGAGATGGTCGAGCAACCGAGGCCACACCTTCGACCGACGACTGCGTAGATCGCCTCGGGCTGTGGTGAGGAGCGGCCGATGCGCCGCTGCGGCAACAAGACAAGTGACCGCACGCACATCAAGGTGAGGCAGAGCCGACTTCGGCAGTAACCATCCGCCGGCCAAGGCCCTCGCTTGCTCGGGCAGCAAGGAGTCTTCTCGGCCGGCTCGCGGGAAGGCGCCCTCGGCCAGACCGACAATCGCCAATCGTTCGAACCGGAGCCCGGCCACTGCAGCGAGTGGAGCGACCAGAAGGCCGCCACCCGCGGGTCGACCTGGCACCATGGCCGACTCGAGCTCGCCGAGCACTGTGGCCGAGAACGACTCGAACGAAGGGGTGGGATCGAACGAGTCGAGTGTGCGGAGCTGATCCAAAACACCTGCCACACGTTCGAGTGCGAGGAGCTCTTGCTCAGGCCAAGAAGAACCGACTCGCAGAAGCGAACGGACCAGCCCGAGGGCCCAGACGCTCCAGTTCTCCCAAGTTTGTGGCGTGGGGTCGGGATGAAGACGTTTGTCGAGGTCGGCGACAAACTCGAGAAGATCGTGCGCCATCTGCTGCTCGCTGTCTTCGCTGAGGTGCGCGGCAAGGGTCGAAAGACGTGGTTGCCAGTCGTCGCCGTCGATGACACCCGCCTGGCGAGAGAGACGGTCCCACGCGGTTGCGGCGGCTAGGCGACCATCGGGGCCGACGATCGGTGCTGACGACACCAACGTCATGACTGACGAGCGTTCGAGACCGGTGCTCACCAATCGGAGAATTCGGGCCAACGTGCGGCCAGCAAGCGAGGCGCTGAGCGGGCGGTGACCGGGCAACGAGAACGGCAGGCCAGCAGCGGTCAGGAGTTCTTCGACCAGCGAGGCGTAGGGGTCGGTAGCCGAATAGAGCAGGGCCATCTGCGATAACGCTGTGCCGCTGGCTCCCCACGAGACGATCTCGCGAATGGCCGAGCGAACTTCGTCTTCGGGGTCGGCAACTTCGAGAACTCGAGCCGTCGGCGCTTCTGCCTCGGTGGCTTGCACCGCGAGCTGTATGCCAGACCCGGCGAGTCGTTGGACATGGCGTCGATCGACATCGACATGGCCCGTGAGGCCAACAAGCACGGTGCAGTCCGACCGCCGGGCCAGCACGCTGAGCAAACGGGCCTCGAAGGGCCGGGTCGGCTCGGGGAGATACGCAACGATCGACCCCAAGGCCCCCGTCGGCGCCTGCTCGATGGCCTCGACCGCCAGCTGTACGACATGCGACCCAACCCTGGCCGATCCGAGCCGATCGGCCGCCCCATTCAGAACTCGAAAGGCATCGCCGGCTAGATCGGGACTCTCGGCCAAGCGAACAAGCTGCTCGCGCGGAAGCCCCAGGACGTCATTGTCGAGGCGGACCAGGCGCTCCTCGGTTGTGCGGTGCGCTGCCACACTGCCGAAACGACCGGGAGCAGCCCGAAGCTCGCGGCGAATGGCGGCCTGGAGTTCGAGCCGGCCCGCGGGCCGCTGACCAACCTCTGCCAGCGCGGCCTGACTGAGATCTTCGACCAAACGGTCGAAGGTGACGACGTCGACGGCGGCGACCCCACCCGGGCGAGTCCCGAGCGAGCGTCGAACGCCCACGGCCACCAGCGGATTTGCACAGATGACCAGAGCCGCCGCCAATGGATCGCTCGACCGATCGAGCACCCTGGCCAGGGTGTCGATGGCTGCTTCTCCAAACGCTGTCGTCACCACGGCTGCCACGAGGTCAACCATACGGCCAGCCACTGACAGGGCCCACGGAAACATGCCTATTGGCCGCACGTTGGCTGACAGGTAGCGTCAGCTAATTACTACAGGCGCCCCGAGGGCGTTCGAGCACAAACCACGGGTTTTGGGGAGCGAGCGGGAAATGCACCAGCCAACCGGCGAGACAGCCATCGCCATCGATCTTGGACGACATCGGACGTTCTGCGCGCTTGGTGATGCCGACGGACAACGGCTCGTGCCCCTGTCCGACAAACACGACGGGCTCGTCTTGCGCTGGCTCACCGATCGTGGATCCGAGCGTGTCACCGAACGCCTGCTTCGTCTCGCCGGCGTCGATGATGACGCCGCCATCGACACCGCTCTGGCCGTTGCCGATGCAGTGTTCCCTGAACTCGCAGACGGCGAAACCCTCGCCACCAGCCCGTGGGTGGCCATTCCCCCATCGTTCGGCCCCGCCTGCCGTCAAGCCCTGTTGCGAGGATTGGCCGGCGGCGGCGTCCCCATTCGAGGCAAGCACCTCATTGATCGCCCCATCGCCAGCTTGGCCGGGTGGCTCGTGAGCGCCGAAGCCAACGATCACATGCCAAGTGGCATGGTGCTGGTGATCGACAACGACGGGGGTCAGCTGTCGGCAGCTGCGGCTGACCTCGACAGCAAACGACTCCTGTTCTCGGTTCCGCTGAGCATCGGGCCCGACGACGACATCGAAGAGGTCGGCGCCCGCCTTCGCGTACTGGTCGAAGAGGCGCACCGCCTCGAAGCATCAGACGAGGTCGTCCGGCTCGGGGACTGGCGCCAGATCGCTGCCAGCATCGAACACGTGGTGCTCACCGGCTCAGCCTCACAACACCCGAGGTTCGTAGAATTAGTCGAAGAGGTCTTGCCCGACGCCGCCCTCGTAGGTGTCCGCTCGGTCAACGATCAGGCTCATACCGTGGTCTTTGGCCTCCTGAACTTGGGCGTTCTAGCCGGCTACACGGCCTGCTGGCCCACCGGCAAGATCCTGCTCGACGGAGTGATCATCCGCTCATCTGGACCGGTGCGGGGTAACGACATCGATCTGGATGCCCGCGTTGGCTCGACCATCTCCTTTACCGGGCCCGATGGCGATCCGCTGCCCGTCGAGATCGGCTGCGTGCAGTCGTCGGGCCTCGAAGTGCCCTCGGAACTGTGTGACGACACTCGGCTGCGCCTGCTATCCGACGGTCGTATTCTGGTGCTTGGTCCGGCCGGAGTTCGTCCGCTCAGCTTCCGCGTACGGTGGCCAGTTTCGGCCACCGACGCAGTGACGCTGCCGGTCGACGTCATCGGCCGCCGGGCGGTTCAGCTCACTGATCCCAAAGTCGCTCTACGACGTCGAGCCACAGTTGGGTCGTGAGTCGTAGCGAGTCGCGGTCGATGCGCTCGTTGTGACCATGGAAGCGACGAAAAAACTCGCCTGTATCGAGCTGAGCGCTTAGGAGACCAGCGCCGTAGCAAATGGTGCCACGCTGCCGAAAGAAGCGGCTGTCGGTGCCACCCGTGACGATGCTCGGGATGATGTTGGCTTCTGGATAGGCCTCGGCCATCGACGACGTCAGAGCCGTCCACAGCTTATTGTCGATTGGTGAAGCGGTCGAGACGTCCTCATGGATGATCTCGGTCTCGATCCAGTCGTAGGCATCGCCAAGAGCGGCTCTGAGGTGATCCATGACGTCCTCACCGGTCTCGCCCGGCAGTGTGCGAATATCGACCTCGATAACCACCTTGTCCGGGATGACGTTGGTCTTGACGCCGCCCTGGATCACATTGGGGCTGAACGTGGTGTGGCAGCAGGCGTGAGAGTAGCGAGCGACCTCGGTCGGCAGCTCGGACAGGGCTTCGGCGAGCGCCGAGGGGTCGAGTAGCCGGCGGCTGAGGTTCTCGTCGAGGCCCATGGCCTTCACCCGAGCCCCCCAGCGCTCATCTAGGAGAGGCTTGGGGCTGTACTGACTAAGACGACGGACAACCTCTGCCGCCTTCACCAGGGCGTTGTCCGAGCCCCAGGGGGCCGATCCGTGACCTGGTGAACCCTTCACCGTGAGCCGACGCCAACCAACACCTTTCTCGGCCGTCGTCACAAGGATGGAGGTTCCCTTGTCGGAGTGCAGGGGAATGCCGCCAAACTCCGTGAGCACGTAGTCGCAATTCAGGGCGTCCCATTCATCGCGCACCAGTCGCTCGGCCCCGTGCTTCCCTCCGGCTTCCTCATCGGCGACGGCGAAGTAGATGATGTCGCCCGGGTAGCGCTTGCCCGACTTCAGGAGGTGCCGGAATGCAACCGTCATCGAGGACGTGAGATTGAGCATGTCGACGGCTCCTCTACCCCAAACCTCGTCGACACCCTGCTCGTTCGGTACCAGCTCACCGCCGAAGGGGTCTCGGTCCCACCCGTCGGGCGAAACCGGCACCACATCGGTGTGGCCCATCAGGCACAGAGCCGGGGCATTGGGATCGGTACCTTCCCAGCGGGCCACCAACGAGGTGCGGCCAGGGAGAGTCTCGTAGGTCTGGAAGTCGACACCCGTGCCCTCGAGCTCATCGCGGAGCAGCCGCGCCGACACATCCTCATTGCCCGACTCTGGGGTGCCGTCGTTGACACACTGATTGCGAATGAGTGCCTGAAGCAGTTCGACGGACTCATTCGTGAGCCGGCCGATCGTAGAAGGGTCTGTCATGTCCTCAGCGTAGGCCAGCTGCGGAAAGCCCGAGGCAAGCAGCGGGTCGACATCAAGGTCGCAGACCTACAAGCTGTCTCTACCCACGGATTGCGTGGGTAGAGACAAGACCTTGCTAGCGGTTGGCCAGAGCTTCGATGAGCTGAGGCATCACCTTGTGCACATCGCCAACAATGCCGAGATCGGCGATACCGAAGATCGGGGCCTCGGCGTCCTTGTTGATGGCAATGATGTTCTTCGAACCTTTCATACCAACCAGGTGCTGCGTGGCGCCGGAAATGCCGCACGCGATGTAGAGATCCGGCTTCACAACCTTGCCCGTCTGGCCAACCTGCTGTGAGTAGGGCACCCAACCAGCGTCGACGATGGCACGAGAGGCGCCGGCGGCACCGCCGAGGGCCTTGGCCAACTCTTCGACCATTCCGTACTTCTCTGGCTCGCCCAGGCCGCGACCGCCGGACACAACAATGCGGGCCTCATCGAGCTTGGGGCCGTCGGACTCTTCGGCGAAGCGCTCGGTGACTTTGGCACCAGCCGCTGACCCCATATCGCCGACGTCAAGATCTTCGGTGTCGGCCTCGCCGCCGTCGGAGGTCTCCGCCGCGAATGACTTCGGCCGCACCAGTGCGATGAACGGACCGTCGCCGGTGAACTTGGTCTTCACGTCAGTCGCCCCACCAAAGACCGACGAGGTGGCAACGAGCGTGTCGCCGTCGACTTCGACATCAACGCAGTTTGAGATGACCGTTCGGTCAAGTTTTACTGACAAACGGGCTGCGATGTCGCGGCCGTCATATGTGGTCCCGAACAAGATGGCGTCGGGTCCGTCGCCAGCCTCGACGGCGCCAGCAATAGCGGTCGCTGCGGGCACGCCGTGCAAGTTGTCGTCGGCGTCGATGGCGTAGACCGTCTCCGCGCCAAACTCGCCGACCTTGGCGGCAATGTCGTCGGCGTCGCCAACAATGAAGCAAGCCACGGTGTCGGCCATCTCGCGGGCTTTTGTGAGCAATTCGAGCGTGTTGCTGGAGACCTCGCCATCGACGGCTTCGGCGTGGACCCAGATGGTGTCAAGTGTCATGTTGGTTCCTCAGATCGCCTTCAGGTTTTCGAGGAACTCCACAATCTTGGTGAAGGCCTCGCCGTCGTCTTCGATAATCTCGCCGGCCTCGCGGGTAGGAGCATCGGTAACCTCGATGATCTCCTGGTTCGAGCCGGCCCACCCGACGGGCCCGATGCCAAGATCGGCGGCCGACTTCTCGTCGACTGGCTTGGACTTCGCAGCCATGATCCCCTTGAAGGAGGGATAGCGGGGCTCGACAACGCCGGCGGTCACGCTGACCACAGCTGGCATGGGGCACTCGACATTGTCATAGCCACCATCGGTCTGGCGCTGCACCTTGATGCTCGAGCCATCGACCTCGATTGACTTGGCAGCAGTCACGGACGGAACATCGAGCAAAGCTGCGATCTGCTCGGGCACGACGCCGGTGTAGCCATCGGAGCTCTCCGACCCGGCGATCACCAGGTCGGGCTCTTGACCTTTGATGGCTGCCGCCAGAATCTTAGCCGTGGTGAGGGCGTCAGAGCCCACCAACTCGGGGTCGCTGATGAGAACAGCGGACTCCGCACCCATGGCAAGCGCGGTGGCCAAGCCAGACCGTTCGCCGTTTGGTGCCATGGACACGAGCGTCACCTCGCCCTCGCCGGCTGCGTCGACAAGCTGGAGCGCCATTTCGACGCCATAGCTGTCGGACTCGTCGAGGATGAGCTTCACATCTCTCTTGAGCGTTCGGGTTTCAGGATCCAACGCACCCGGATCAGCCGGGTCGGGGATCTGCTTTACACAGACGACAACCTTCATGGCGAACATCGTACAGAGAGTCGACAACAATGAACCCATGCGAGTGGCCCTGATTACCAACCCGGCGGCATCGTCGGTTTCCAGCCGAAGCCGAGTGATGATCCAGAAAGCCATCTCGAACGAGCACGACCTTGTGGTCCACGAAACCTCTCGTCAGGGACACGCCACGCGGCTTGCTCACCGCTCGATGCGAGACGGATGCGACGTCGTCGTAACCCTCGGTGGCGATGGCACCGTCAACGAGGCCGTCAATGGCCTCCTTGGGTCTGACTGTGCCCTGATGCCACTGCCCGGCGGTTCGACCAACGTGTTCGCCCGTGCCGTCGGATTTCCCAACGATGCGGTGGAGGCCACCCGCGTACTACTCAGCGCACTTAAGCTGCGGTCATTCCGCCGAGCCAGCGTTGGCATGGCCAACGAGCGAGCCTTCGTTTTTCACGTCGGCATCGGCTTCGACGCTGCGGTGGTCACCAGGGTGGAAGAGCGCAGCCCGCTTAAACGCTACGCCGGCCACCCCTGGTTCATCGCCAGTGCCATTCGCACCTGGGTAAGTCCCGAGCGGCGCAGCCTCTCGTTTGACATCACGACCGACGACCAACGAACCATCCGCGGCGCTCAGATGGCCGTGGCCATGAACGTGAACCCGTACACCTTTCTGGGAAACCGACCCATCGACCTCGCACCCGAAGTCAGCCTCGACACTCCGCTCTCGGTCGTCGCCACGACCTCGTTGGCAATCACGAAGTTGTTGCCGATTGCCAGCGCCGCATTTGGTCGCACAGAAGGAGGGCTACCGAACAAGGGCACCGCAACCCACTGGACCGACGTCGAGGCGCTCACCATCACGAGCGAACGCGGTGTGCCGTACCAACTCGACGGCGAACCCCAGGCTCCTGTGAATGAGCTTCGACTGTTTCACCGCCCCAACGCCGTGACCATCGTCGTCCCCCCGGTTTAGCTTCAGTTGGTTAGAGCGGCGACTGCGACCTCGGGCGCATTGGTGATGATGCCGTCGACTCCGAACTCGGCGAGCTCGCGCATCCGGCCGGGATCGTCAACTGTCCAAACGAACACGGCCAGGCCCGCATCGTGGGCTCGCTGCACGAACGCTCGGTCTGCCTGGAGATCGTGTGGGTGGATGCTGCGCAGCTGATGGGCCGCCGCTCGACCAATCAGGGCTGTTGGGTCGGCCTGTCCCCACGTGAGCCACCCGAGGCTCACGGTTGGGTCGATGTCACGAATTCGCAGGATGCTGTCCATCTCGAACGATGACACCAGCGTTCGATCCTGGGCATCGAACGACGCCATCAAGCCTGCGACCGCCATCGAGATCCCGTGCGCGGCGTCGTAGTCAGGATCGGTGGGCGAGTTCTTGATCTCGATGTTCACGAAGAGATCGCCCACAACCTCAAGTGCCTCAGCCAGGCTGGGGATTGAATCGGGCAGCTCGTCGGCCGTAACGTCGCGGAGCAGCCGGCCATCGGGCAAGTGGGCGTCATGATGCAACACGAGCACGTCGTCGGCCGAGCGCCGAACATCCAGCTCAATCCCGTCGGCCCTCTGTTGGCGAGCAGCGACGAATGCTTCCAGCGTGTTCTCCTGGTGCGTTGCCGATGCGCCGCGGTGGCCAATGACCATGGGACGACCAAGTGGCTGCGACATCATCGGAGTCTGTCACTCCTGTCGGCGATCAGGGCAAAGAACCGGCCGGAAAGAAAAGAGACGGGTTTCACACGCGACTCTTTACGGGAGTCAAAGTAATTGCTACGTTCTTCGAAAGATCGTCGTCTCGATGATCTAGCGATGTGTGAGGAGCAAACTGTGGCGCTGGCTGAAACGCGAGACACCCGATTGGTAATTCCCGAGATGTTCGAGCGAATTGCAAAAAAGGTGGCCGACCGGCCAGGAGAACCCGCCGACACGTCCTGGCGTGGTGCCGCACTTTGTCGTGACACCGACCCCGAGCTCTTCTTTCCCATCGGAACCACCGGGCTCGCTCTCATCCAGATCGATGAAGCCAAAACGGTCTGCATGGAGTGCTCGGCACAGTCCAGCTGCCTCGAGTTCGCACTCCGTTCGAACCAAGACTCAGGCGTATGGGGTGGCACCTCCGAGGAAGAGCGTCGCCATCTGCGCCGCACCTATCTCGGTCGCCGTCGAGCCCGCGTCTAGAACCAAGCGCTCTAAGGACAACCCGCGCCTAGGACGGACCCACTCTCACGAAGAAGCAGCTTCGTCATCACTCACGAGCGAAATCGCCAGCTTGGCGGTTGTGCCGCTACTGCTGCCGGCACGCATCGTGATCTCACCGGCCAAATCGCCGGATGCCAACGTCCGGACGATCGTCAGTCCCAGACCTTGTGACGCATGTAAGTCGAAGCCATCAGGCAGTCCGACACCGTCATCATGAATGCTCACAACCAGCCTTTTGGATGACGCCGCGATCTCGACCACAATTTGCCCGCCCTCGCTCCCATCGGGATAGCCATGTTCGACCGCGTTTTGCAGGAGCTCGGTGAGGATGACCGCGAGCGAGCTAGCGGTGGCAGCGGGAAGGCTAGGACCGACGCCGACGACCCGGAACCGAATGGGACACTCGGGCGACACCAGAGCGGACTCGACCATCTCGACAATGGGTCCGACAACCTCGCCGATAGCGACATCGTCGCCACCCTCTTGGGCCAAGATCTCGTGAACGAGTGCGATCGAACGGATGCGTCGCACCGACTCCTCGATCGCCGCTTTGGCCTCGGGAACCTCCACCCGGCGGCCCTGGAGGCGCAAGAGCGACGAAACAGTCTGCAGGTTGTTCTTTACCCGGTGATGGATTTCGCGAATGGTCGCATCCATCGAGACGAGAAGGCGTTCCTGACGCCGCAGCTCAGAGACATCTCGCATCAGCAGCAGCGCGCCGTCGATCTGGTCGTCAACGATCAGCGGGAGCAGACGGGCCAGGATCGTTACTGACGAGCCTCGCTCGATCTCCTCGACCACCGGTACCCGCAGATGCATAGCGGTGAGCAAGGCATCGGGACGGAAGCCCAACTCCTCGAGAGTGCGGCCCCGAGTATCAGCGAGAAACCCCATCCGATGCAACGCCGAGGTCGCGTTCGGCGACGAGTATTCGACCGTGCCTGCGCCGTTGAGAACTACGACGCCGTCACCAACCCGAGGTGACTGCTCGTTATCGGTGTCCTCATCGGCAAAAGGAAAGACCCCATCGGAGATCATCTGCACAAGCGTTGAAAAGACGCCGAGGTACGTCCGTTCGAGCTCGCCCTCGGGGCGGGTGCCTAGCCGGGGCGTCTCGATCGTGAGAACGCCAATGACCTCACCCTCGAAGCGAACCGGCACCGCCCGTACAGCCACTCGCTGGCCAGCGTGCTCGAGCTCGAACTCGTCGACAGCCGTTTGTCCTGACTCAAGCGCTCGAGCGACGAGTGGGCGATGAACGCCATCGATGAAGGTGCCAACCTGATCGTCGAGGTAGAGGGTCTGAGCCGTGGTTGGCCGAATCTGACCGAGGATCAAGAAACGATCGACGGTCGGTGCGAAAAGAAGAAGATCAGCGAAGCTGAGGTCGGAGAGAAGACCCCACGAGGCGATGAGTCGGCGAAGATGCGACCGAGCGCCAGGGCCAAGCGTGGTGTGTTGTCGTGCGAGATCGCTAAGACTTGCCATTCCGGCCAGCCTACGAACTGAGGCGCCGGTCAGTCGACGAGGTAGGCAATGGTGGCCTCGGAGGCCACCGCCCAGCCGGTGGGACACTTCGGACAATGCAGTTCGGCCCGGCCGCGAATGAGATCGATGAAATCGATCACGCCGTCGGCGCCGCAGCGGGGGCACGGTTGCGGTGCTCCCAGCGCGTTCTCAGGAAGCGGTCCCTGCCCGGCGCTATCCAAACTATCCAGTCCGCGATTGCTCATCGGTCCAGTGCACCGTAGATGCAGCGAGGCAAGAAAGAGACCAGTTGCCCAGCCGTCAGCCGTCGAGTAGTCCGATCAGCCTATGTGTGCTCGTCAGATCGTCGGCGACAGGAACCGATTGGATTGGGATGGGGCCCCAATCGGTAGCTGGGAGTTTGGCATCGGCCACCAGCCGCTCGACCGCCAACCGCAGCTCGGGGTCTTGGATCTCATCGATCTCGGCTTGATCGACGATCGCTACCCGATTGTCTGGTGTTCGGTTGACGAGAACAAGTGCGGGGCTGAAACCGCGAGTCTCGATGGCCCGACCGAGCTCTTTGGCCCGGTCCGCCTGCTGAGGTTGTGTCGTTTGCACAATCACGTAGCTCGTGGCTGGATCGGCGAGGCGTGCTTTTACGGCACGAGCCCGTTGGGCAAAGCCGGGCTGCAGCCCGGAGAACAACCAAAAGAACTCGGCGATCTCGTCGAGGAAGGGACCGCCGAGCAACCGCTCGGCCACCGCAAGAAACGGTGTCGCCGCGGTTCGCACGAGGCGGTTGCGATAGGGCGCGGTCAACCAAGTGAGCAGACGGCTCCCGAAAAAGTCGATCATGCGGTCGGGCGCATCGAGTACACCGAGCGCATGGCCCGAGGGTGGGGTGTCGATCACCAGAAGGTCGTACTCATCTTGCTCGGCGAGATCTACCAATCGGTCGAGCGCGATGTAGTCGTGACTCTGTGTGAACTTCTGTGTGAGCATCCGATACAGCCGATTGTTGAGCAGCTGCTGTCGGGTCTCACTATCAGGGGCGTGGCGATCGACCAGCCGATCCCAGCTCTGACCCATGTCAACCATCAGGGCCCAGAGGCGGCCCGGCTCGGAGCCAGTTGGCACCAGAACTGCTTCCTCTGCAAGGTCGGTCGTGCCAAGAGCATCGGCGAGCCGGCGAGCCGGATCGACGGTGACGACCAGTGCCCTTCGGCCGTGAACCTTGGCTGCGCGGGCCGCGAGAGCCGCAGCCAGCGTCGTCTTTCCGACGCCACCGGGACCGATCACAACAAGAACCGACGCAGTGGCCAAGAGCTCATCTGCTGGGCCACCCTCGACGTCGCCCGGCTGCTGGGCAGCGACGTCTGAATCAGCGACTACAGGGTCGGTGGTCACTGGTCCGACCACGCTGCCACGACGGCCTCGACCGGGTCGTCGGAGTCGACGACGGTTATGACAGGAAGCACCAAACCATCAAGTCGGCTCCGCTGACGTTCGGCCGCCGCTGTGCGCACCAGAGCCGCTGCTACGGCCAGGCCAAGGCCACCACCACCGGCGACCAACGCCGAGGCCTCAGGCAAGTTCGCGGCACGCGGCGGCATCCGATTCATCACAATGCCGGCGACGGTCACATTGGTTTCGGCATCAAGCCGGGCCAGCAACTCAAACGTCTCGCTGACGGGAAGCTCTTCGGCATTCGTCACCACCCACGCCATGGTTCGGACCGGGTCGGCCACGAGTTCGCTGATCCAAGCCGTTTGATCCGCCAGCGGTCCGAAACCGATGAGATCACCAAGATTGTCGGCCGCAGCCATAAGTTCGATCACGTGGCCCGTCGCTGGTCCATCGACCACGACAACGTCCCACCCGCCATCGCGAGCCTCCCAAGCGATCTTGCCGAGCGTCAGGATCTCGCGTACCCCGGGCGCCGCATTGGCGACGTAGTCGAAGATCCGAGCGATTGGGCCAATCCGCGTGGGAGCGATCGGCAGCCGAAGATAAAGCTTGACGTACTGCTCGAGCGACGCCTCAGTTGTGAGCCGCAGCACCTCCACGCCATCGAGGGTTGAGGAGGGTGATGCCAGCATGGCCCGCGCCAGACCGCCATCGTCGATGCTGTCGATGGCAAGGACCGACCGGCCATCTCTGGCCGCAGCGCAGGCAATACCGGCGGCAACGGTTGATCGACCGACGCCGCCTTTGCCAGCGACAAAGATCAGCTCAGGCGCCGAAACCTATCCTCTGATCGGCGTCGGAATTCTTGATCTCGACAAAGGCGATGCGGCTGGCGGCAATTGCTGTTTCGTGACCCTTGGTATCGGTCAGCCAGAGAACGGTGCCAGCGTCGAGCGCTGTTTCGATAGCAGTTTTAACCGCAGCCCGATCGGTGTCCGAAGCCACCGCGACCTCGATGATCTGACCACTCTCTGCGATGCCGATACGAACGTCCATGACGAGTAAACGTATCGGGTCAGATGACCCGTAGCTCGGACCGATAGCGCCGCTTCGGAGCAAGCTCGACATCAATCATTTCGGCGACGGCGGCAAAGACTTTGGCTGACTCGGTTTCGAGGTCGGCCGCGATCGGCTTTCCGACGTCGCCGCCCTCCCGCAGGTCAGACACAAGCGGGATCTTGGCCAGCAACGGCACCTTGAGGTCGTCGGCTAGTTCCTGGCCACCACCGGAGCCAAACAACTCGTAGCGCTTTCCGTCATCGCCGGTAAACCAACTCATGTTCTCGATCACGCCGGTGATCGAGATGTTGACCTTGTGGGCCATGTAAGCCGCTCGCTGAGCCACCTTCTGTGCTGCTGGCTGGGGGGTGGTCACCACAATCAGTTCACCGCGAGGGAGGAACTGCGAAATCGACAGAGCGATGTCGCCGGTGCCGGGAGGGAGATCGACCAAGAGGTAGTCCGGCTCATCCCAGAAGACATCGGTGAGGAACTGTTCGAGAGCCTTGTGAAGCATGGGGCCGCGCCAGATGACGGGCTGATCCTCCTCGACGAAGAAGCCCATCGAGATACAGCGCACACCGTTGGCTTCGGGTGGCACGATCATCTCATCGATGATGGTCGGCTCACGATCGACACCGAGCATCCGCGGAATCGAGAAGCCCCAGACATCAGCATCGACGACGGCAACCTTCTTGCCTGCGTTGGCCAGTGCCACCGCCAGGTTTGTGGTGATCGAGCTCTTGCCAACGCCTCCTTTACCTGACGCAACGAGCAGCACGCGGGTCTTCGAGTCAGGGTCGGCGAAAGGAACAACTCGGCCTTCGGCGTGGCCATGAGCCTCGTTGGTTCCCGCGGTCGCTCCCGGGTCGCCATGCAGCTTGAGTCGCAAAGCTGCACGCTGCTCGTCGGTCATCACTCCGAACTCGACGGTGACCTGCTCGACTCCGTCGAGGGCCAAGACGGCCTGGGTCACGCTGTTGTTTATTTCAGCTCGAAGAGGACAACCGGCAATGGTGAGATCGATGGCAACCGTCACTGCAGGCGGGGCGAGATCGACCCGTCGGACCATGTCAAGTTCGACAATGCTCCGATGCAGCTCTGGGTCCTGCACGGGGCGCAGGGCTTCGATCACCGAATTTTGGCTCAGAGTCACCCGCGGTAGGCTACCGAAGTGGCTCAGCGCACCCTCAGCCGGGGTTTATCCCCAACCGAGTTCGGCAATCTGGCCAATGCCATTACGTCAGCGTTCGGCGATCCCACTCGACGCGACATCTACCTCCTCACCCACGAACGCGCTGAAGGTGTCACCGTTGGTGAGGCCGCCGACGAGACGGGGCTCCATCCCAATGTGGCCCGCCACCATCTCGACAAGTTGGCCAACGGCGGCTACCTCGAGGTCACGCGGCGCTCATCATCGGGTGCCGGTCGGCCGGCCAAGGTCTATCGGGCCACCGAGCCTGAACTTCATCTTGAGTTCGATGTCGGTCACGACGACATTCTCGTCACCTTGCTCGGAAAAGCTCTGTCTCGCCTGCCTGAAAAAGAAGCCGCTGAACTGGCCGAAGAGGTCGGCATCGAGTTCGGCAAGCAGATGGCGTCGAATATGACGGCCGCTCAAAACGCCACCACCCAGAAGTCGTTCCGGTCAGCGCTCCAGACGGTCGCCGATGCACTCTCAGCCCATGGATTTGCCGCCCACGCCGAACGACACGGCGACGAGCTTCGCATCGTGGCCGGGCACTGTCCTTTCGGCGACGTCGCCATCGAGCATCCGGTGATTTGTGCGGTCGACCGAGGGATGGTGAAGGGGTTGCTCGGAAACATCTACGGTGAGACACACGTGGCTCTCGGGGGATCCGTGGCATTGGGTGATGCTGCATCTGTCACCGATGTTCGAGAGAGCGCCTGACAACTACGCTCGCCGCCATGCGTAAACGAGCACTGTTCGCGGCTCTCATGATGCTCGGGGTAATCACGACCATCCCTGCTGCCCCATCGAGCGCCGGGCAATCCGCCGAACAAGCGGCCGAACGAAGGACCGAGCAAACAGCCAACCAGGGCACGGTCGGCCGTGTTGTGCCAGCAGCCGAGGACTTTGTTCGGATCCAGTACAACGACTTCCTCGCTCGGCAACCCGACGCTGCCGGGCTCAGCTTCTGGGCTCGCAAAATCGACAATGGCGAAGACCCAGCCCAGCTGATCGACTCCATGGTCTCGGCGCCCGAGTTCGCAGAGACCGTCGCCCCGCTGGTGCGCCTCTACAAGGCGTACTTCCTGCGAGCGCCCGATTCCGAAGGTCTCACGTTCTGGGCCGGCCGAATCAACGGCGGCACGCCACTCTCCCAGGTGTCGAGCACCTTCGCTGCCTCTCCCGAGTTCGAAACTCGGTACGGCAACCTCAGCGACGGTGACTTCATCAACGTTGTCTACAAGAACGTTCTGGGACGGCTTCCTGAGATCACGGGCCGAGAGTTCTGGCTCGGCAGATTGGCCACTGGCACCACTCGCGGGTCGATCATGATCCAGTTCAGCGAGTCGAACGAGAACGTCGAAAAGACGATCGGTGAGATCCGGGCCACCATGCTCTATTTGGGCATGTTGCGCCGCACCCCCGATCCCGATGGCCTGACATTCTGGGCCGGACGAATCGACAGCGGTCAGGCCTACGGCTCAGTTGTCCGTGGCTTCTTGAACTCACCCGAGTACCAGGCCCGACTGGCCGCCCTGCTTCCGGCGACCAACCCACTCACAGGTGAGGCAACTGCCACCGCACAAAATCGCCCAGCGCTCGCAGTCAAGATCGGGAATAGCCCGGCGGCCCGCCCGCAGGTCGGAATCGAACGGGCCGATGTTGTTTACGAAGAGATGGTCGAGGGCAATCTCAGTCGCCTGATCGTCGTCTTCCACTCCAAGACTCCCCCAACCGTTGGACCCGTTCGTTCGGTGCGCACCACCGATTTCGCCGTATTGTCAGGAATCAACAATCCGCTGCTGGCAGCGTCCGGCGGCAACCCGACCGTGCTGTCCCGCCTGCGGAACCACCCCATCGTTGATGTCACCGCCAACACAGTCGGCAGCGCTTACCGCCGTGAGGGGTCCCGCAACGCTCCCTACAACCTGTTCGCCAACCCAACGCAGCTGTGGGCCGCGGCCACAGCACCGGCGGCGGCGCCACCGTTCCTCTTTGGCTACCTCGATCCCGGCGAATCGCTTGTTCCCAGTGCCCAACCGGCGAGCGGCTTCGACATCGATTTCGGCCGCACCTCGGCGACCTTCCGCTGGAACGCGACGCGCGGCGGCTGGGTACGTACCCAGGACGGCAGTGCCCACGTCGATCAAAGTGGCGTGCAGCACGCGCCGGCCAATGTGGTCGTGATGCTGACCAACTACATAACGAGCACCGCTGACGCAGCCTCACCTGAGGGTGAGACGGTCGGGGTCGGTCGGGCCTGGATCTATACCGCGGGTCAGCGGATGGAGTGCTTCTGGAGCCGCAGCGATTCAGCGGCTCAGATTCGCTACACCGATGGCGAGGGACGTACGTGTGAACTAGCTCCCGGTCAGACGTGGGTCGAACTCGCCCCGCCGACCAGCGTGACGTTCCGCTAGTCGCTCGGCGAGCTACGGCTGGAACGTAGCGTTGCCGGCCGCGATCAGGCAGCGAGGCTCTGGCGGGCTTCGAGGGTGGCAAGGCATGTGGCCGCGACTTCGTGGCCTTTGCCTTTCATGTGGTTCATGAAAAACTCTCGGTGATCGTCACTCTCGTGGAACTGCTGGGGTGTGAGCACGCTCGAGAAGACCGGGACACCGATATCAAGCTGCACCCTCATCAAACCTGCAATAACAGCGTCGGCCACGAACTCGTGTCGATAGATGCCACCGTCGACGACGAACCCGGCAGCAACAACCGCATCGAACCGACCCGTTTCTGCAATCGTCCGAACGTGCAGCGGCAGCTCGAAGGCGCCAGGGACCTCAAAGGTCTCAACCACAGCTTTTCCCTGGACTGCCGACAGAAAGCCTGTCCGAGCCTGGCCCACGATCTCGCTGTGCCACGCGGCCTGTACGAATGCAATGCGAAACCCTTGTTCAATGTCTCGGTCCATCCCTGCAACTTAGAACTTCAAGTTCTGTTGAAGTCAATCGTCGACACTGGCCGGGGTGACCAGACCCACACAGATTCGGAACCAAGCGTTCCAAAGGGCAGAGCTACGCTGTCTCCATGCACAAATCGGAACTCGAATTCGACCTTCCAACGGGCGAGTGGCGCCCTGCCGGCGGTCCGGTGGCCGGGGTTTGGGAACAGATCCTGTCGGCCAGCGCCGATAGCGGCGACTACACCCGCCTCCTGCGATTCGAGCCTGGCACCGACAGCACCGAGAACGGAACGTTCACCCATGAATTCTGGGAGGAAGTGTTCGTCGTGTCCGGCGACCTCACCGACGTACGACTCAACCAGACCTTCACTGCGGGCATGTACGCGTGCCGGCCACCCGGCATGCCCCACGGTCCATGGACGTCAAGCGAAGGTGTCCTCATGGTCGAGTTTCGACACAGTTTCCCACCCGGGTCCAAGCCGTTGGATACCACCGAGTGATTCGCTCGCCGGCGTCCTATCGAGCCGACCTCGACGACGGACGACAGGTTTATCTCGACGGCGCGGTCGTGAATGTCACAAGCCACCCAGCGTTTGCCGGCAGCCTCGACACCATGAGCAGGCTGGTCGCCCGGTCAACCGACGACCGGCTACGACACACCGACGCTGCTGTCGGTGCCGATGTTGCCTGGTGGTGGTCGACTCCTCGGTCCATCGAGGATTTAGCCGCTCGACGGCGAGCAAGCGAGCTGTTGGCTGAAGAAACCTGCGGTTTCGTTGGCCGCGGACCCGACCACGTTGCCTCGTTCTTCGCCGGATTTGTCGGCAATACGGCCCCGTTCGGCCCGGCTGCCGGGAACGTCCTCGACTTCTGGAAACATGCCTCTGTCAACGACTCCTACGTCAGCTACGTCATCATTCCGCCATCGATCGACCGAGCCCGAGCTGCAGCTGGGGGCGAGCCTTCTCAGGTACGAGTGGTGGATGAGACTCCGCAGGAAATAGTGGTCAATGGCGCTCACATTCTGGGCACCGGAACTGCCCTCAGCGACTGGCTATTCGTCAGTTGCATCCCACCTCTTCGACCCGGCCAGGAAGATCACGCCATCTCCTTTGTTGTCCCGGTCTCTACCGAGGGCCTCCGGATCCACTGCCGCAAGCCCTACTCGGCCGCGTCGTCGGTTTTTGATGCTCCGTTCTCGAGCCGTTTCGACGAGACCGACGCCGTCGTCATGTTCGACAACGTCATCGTCCCCCGCGAGCAGGTCTTCATTTGTCGCGACATCGCAGCCACCGCTGCCCAGTTTCACGACACCGCGGCCCACACCCTTGGCAATCTTCAGGCACAGATCCGGTTGATGGTGAAGATGCGGTTCCTCGTCGGCTTGGCCCAACGCATTGTCGACGTCTCGGGCGCTGCCTCTTCCGCGTCGGCTCTCGATGCCGTCGCCGAGCTAGCCGCACATGCGGCCTCGGTCGAGGCCCACGTTCTGGCTGCCGAACACGGCGCCTCGCTCGACGCCAACGGCGTCTTGGTCCCGGACAAACGATTCCTTTACAGCACGATGTCCCGCCAGGCAGAGATCTACCCACGGGCCTTGCATCTGCTGCGGGAACTCACCAGTTCCCAAGTCATCGACCTGCCATCGTCGGTGGCGGCCCTCGACCACATCGACCTCGTCGACCACGCAAGCTCGCCCGGTGTCGGCAACGAAGAGCGAGTAAAGCTGTACCGACTGGCATGGGACGTCATCGGCAGCGAATTCGCCAGCCGCCACCACCAGTACGAGATGTTCTACGCGGGCGCACCGGCTGTCGCCAAGGCTCACACCCGACGTACCTGGAGACTGGAAGAGGCCGAATCGCTGTTGGACCGAGCGCTCGGGCAATGGGATCGCTCCACGCCGCTCCCCGGTCAGCCACAGACGGACCAGCCCCTCCCCGAAAGCGAACGATCATGATCTCCCTGTCTATCGACGGCACGATTCGGACATTCGAACCTGACGTCCTGGTCGTAGCCGGATACACCGGCGCTGACGAGGCCGCGGTGCAGCATCACATCGACGAGCTGGCGGCCGAAGGCGTCGCCCCTCCTCCACAGGTACCCATGTACTGGACCATGCCGGCTGCCACACTCTGCCAACAACCCAGTATCGGGATGCCGAGCGCAGGCACCAGCGGGGAGATCGAACTCGCCCTGGTCGTTGATGACAACGACACCTTTGTAACCGCCGGTTCCGATCACACCTGCCGAATTGCCGAAGCCATCGACATCAGACTCTCGAAACTGATTTGTCCGACACCGTTGGCGACCGAGGCGTGGGAGTGGAGCGAGCTTTCCGAACGATGGGACACGTTGCAATTGGCAGCAACCATCGAGATCGATGGTGCCGCTGAGCTCTACCAGTCGGCGACAGCGGGCGGAAACGTTGCCCCCGAGGAGCTGCGAGCAGGGGTGCCTTGGAGCGGCGAAGCCCCTCGGTCGTATGTCTTACTCTGCGGCACGGTTCCAACCATTGGTGGCATCCGACCGGCCGACCGATTCACCGGCACTATTGCTGATGCCGAACGCACCATCACACTCGACTACCGAGTCAGCGCCGTGCAGGCCCTGACGTTGTAGATATCAGAGCCGTCACCACACACCCGGTATTGGCCGCTACAAACTGCGGCCGTCAGCGGGAGAAGTGCTGGCCAACATTGGCAGCGACCGCGGCGTCGTAGACCAGTTTGGCGGCTGCAACATCCTGGGCGGCGACGCCTGATGACTTGTAGAGCGTGAGCTGCTGATCATCGGTGCGTGCTGGCCGCGTGCCAGCCACCAACTCGCCGAGCTCGGCATACACGTGGTCGGCGCCAATGGCGCCCTCGGCCAGTGGTAGACCGAGATCGTTGGATCCAACCGGGTAGGCGGCGAAAGCCGAACCGCGTTCCTCGACGACAAGCAAGGCATCAGCCACCGTGGCGGTGTCGAGTTCTCTGCCCTTGGCGCTGAAACCCACCGCGGTTACGTGAGTACCGGGGGCCAGCCAGGTTCGATCGAGCACAGGCTCGGCCGCATCCGTGGTGAGGCAAACCACCGCAGCATCATCACACGCCGACTCGACACCATCAGCCGCGACTACCGGGACGTCAAGCCGTTCCTGGAGTTCGGCCGCGAGCGCCTCAACCTTGGCCGGCGTGCGTCCGGCGATCCGAACCTCGCTGAACCGACGCACCCGACTGACATGCAGGGCGTGACTCAGAGCCTGTACCCCTGTACCAACGATGACGAGAACATCAGCGTCTGCTCGGGCCAACAGCTCGGTCGACAACGCCGACCCGGCCGCGGTTCGTTCGGCCGTGATCACATCGCCGTCAAGCATCGCCAACAACGAACCGGTGGTCGGGTCTACGACGATCACTGCACCCTGATGACTGGGGAGCCCCAGCGAGTCGTTTCCGCCGTAGACGGTGACAAGCTTGGTGGCCATGGCGCCGAGCGCAGGAACGTGAGCCGGCATCACTGCCATGAAGCCCGCAGGGTTGTCGGCCATAGCTGCGATCCGGGGCGGCATCGAGACTCGACCAGCCGACACTTCGACCATGGCCTCGCCAACGATCGCCCGCAACGCGTCGCGATCAATCAGAGATGCGGTCTCCTCAGCGTTCAGTAAGAGCATCAGCTGATCCTGCCAGAACGTCATCGACGCCGACGAGCGAAAGACCGAGCTGACGAGCTCGACCGAAGGTGAGGGTGAGATCGAGCGGTTGACCCGGCACATCGGCGGCACTGCCAGAGCGCACCCGGGTTGTATCGACTCCCCAATGCTCGAGCAGCCTGCGACCGAAGGCGGCCCGGCTCAGGGTCTGTTCACCGGCAACATTTAGGGTGCCGGTGATTCCGGTCTCGACCAATGCGAGCGTTTGGAGCGCAGCGCAGAGCGCATCGATCCACACCGGTTGACGCAAGGCATCGTCCCACAGCGAGAGTTCATCGCCTCGCCCCAGCTGAGCGGCGAAACCGGACGTGCCTCGATCCATCTCGTCAATGCCGTAGATCAGGGAGGTTCGCACGACGGCAGCCGCGGGACATGCGTTCAGAACAACCTGTTCGCCTTCGGCCTTACTTCGGCCGTAGTTGTTGATGGGAGCAGGTTGCGCATCGTCGGCGTACGGGGCACCGGCGCCGCTGAACACCATGTCTGACGAGACGTGCACGAGCCGACAACCAGCCGCAACCGCTGCCTCAGCAATGTTGGCCGAACCAGCGACGTTCACCTCGTAGCTGTCCGAAGCACCCGGATTGGCTGCCGCAGCATGAATGATCGCCGCTGGTTTCCGTCGCTCGATCAGCGCCCGAACTGCTGCACCGTCCAAGAGGTCCATTGCTTCCCAGACACCTCCCGGAATCGTTGGCCGTTGCCGTGAGATCCCAACGGCCGAGGGTAGGAGTTCACAGAGTCGAGAACCGAGGTAACCGGATGCACCCGTGACGACGACCGTTGGGCTGTCGCCGACCACTAAACCTCGGACTCGCCTTCATGCGCGCCCAGCACCACCGGCACAATCATCGGGCGCAGGCGGGTGCGGTTGGCGACGAAGCGACCAAGGGTGCGCCGTGTCACTTTCTCGAGGCTCTGACGGGTGCGCTGTCCGTCGGACAGGGCATGCTCGACCGCGTCACGAATCGCCTCGGTTGCTTCCTTACGCAATTGGTCGCCCTCGGCACCGTGAACCCAGCCACGGCTGATGATCTCGGGCAAGCTGGACAATGAAGCGTTCGGACCCTCGATGGTGATGCCGACGACGGCAGAAACGAATCCGTCAGTGCCCAGCGTGCGCCGTTCGACCAGCACACTGGGATCCATGTCGGCAACGTTGCCCTGCACGTAGATGTACTCGGCTGGGACGTTGTCACCTCGGGTGATGCCCTTATCGGTGATGACGACCGAGTCGCCATCTTGGCAAACCAAGACCCGCTCGGGCTTCGTGCCCATCCGGGTTGCAAGACGAGCATGTTCGGTGAGGTGTCGGTACTCGCCATGCACGGGAATGAACCACTCGGGCTGCACGATCGAGTGCAGGACCTTCAGTTCTTCAGCCTTGGCGTGGCCGGTGGCGTGCACGTTGGCAACACCCGAATGAATAACCTCGGCGCCTCGGCGAAGTAGTCCGTCGATGACTCGCGTGACGCTCGACTCGTTACCCGGGATGGGATGAGACGAGAGAATGACACAGTCGCCTTCGCTGATGGTGAGCCACTTGTTGTCGCCGGTGGCCATCCGGGCCAATGCAGACATCGGCTCGCCCTGGCTACCGGTGGAGATGATGCAAAGATCCTCAGGCGGGATGTCGTCAACGTTCTCGATGCTGCGGAGATGCGTGTCGGGAATTTTCAACAGGCCCATCTGGCGAGCCAGGTTCACGTTCTTCTTCATCGACAGGCCAAGCGTTGCCACCGTGCGACCGTTGGCGATGGCCGCGTCGGCAACTTGCTGGACACGGTGAATATGACTGGCGAAGCATGCCACGATGAGCCGGTGGCCCTTCTGCGTCGCAAAAAGATCGTGGATCGACTGCCCGATGGAAGTCTCCGAGGCCGAGAAGCCCTGCTCCTCGGCATTGGTGGAATCACAGAGAAAGAGCCGGATGCCATCGTCTTTGGACAGGTGACCAATGCCGGCGAGGTCGGTGAGTCGGCCGTCGACCGGGGTCATATCGAGTTTGAAGTCGCCGCTGTGAAGAATCACGCCCTGGGGCGTGTGGAACGCGGTGGCAAATCCGTGGGGCACCGAGTGGGTGACCGGGAAGAACTCCATGTCGAACGGTCCGACCTGGATCCGGTCGTTGTCACTGACCTCAATGAACTTCGCCTGCTTTGCCACGCCCCGCTCTTCGATGCGGTTGCGGGCCAACCCGATGGTGAGGGGTGAACCAACGATCGTCAGCGGAATTTCGGACAGAAGGTGACCGAGCGCCCCGATGTGATCTTCGTGGCCGTGGGTGGCGACCACCCCTTCGACGCGATGAGCGTTGTCGCGAAGCCACGTGAAGTCAGGCAGAACCAGGTCGATGCCCGCCATGTCATCGTCGGGAAACATGAGCCCGCAGTCGATGAGCATGATGCGGCCATCGATATCGATAGCCGCGCAGTTGCGACCGATTTCACCTAGTCCGCCGAGAAAGACGACCCGTACCGGGGCGGCCACCTCAGATGTCCCGGCCGAGATCAGCCAACAGGGCCCGAGCTCGGTCGCTGAGGTCGGCGGGTGCCGGTCCCATAGGGGGACGGCAGTCGCCGACCGGAACGCCAAGAAGATTCATCAGGGCCTTTGTAGGGACAGGATTGGGAGCATCATCAGAAGCTTCATAGTTCCATGACGGGATGAGCCCGGCATTGATACGAGTGGCATCGGCTACCTGGCCCTTCTGGAAAGCCGCAATCATTTCTTGGGTTTCGACACCAACCCAGTGGGTGGCCACGCCGATCACGCCGACGGCGCCGACGGCCAACAGCGGCAGTGTCATGCTGTCATCACCCGAGTAGACCTCGATGCGATCGGGAGCTTCGGCGAGCAGCTCGGCGGTGAGCGCAGGGTTGCCAGCTGCGTCCTTGATCGCTACCACGTTTTCGATCTCGAAGAGCTCATGAAACAGAGCGTGAGAGATCTTGCGGCCGGTGCGAGCGGGAATGTCGTAGATGACAAGCGGAAGATCGGTGGCCTCGGCACACGCCTTGAAGTGCACGGCCAGACCAGCCTGGCTTGGCCGGTTGTAGTACGGGGTTACCTGGAGAATGCCATTGGCGCCGGCGGCAGTGGCTCGCTGTGTTAGCTCGACCGCAGCCCGAGTGTCGTTGCTGCCTGCCCCTGCCACCAGACTGTGGTTTGGGATGGCGTCGCGAACAGCAGTGATGAGCGCTACCTGCTCATCGTGGGTAAGCGTCGCCGATTCGCCGGTGGTGCCGGCGACGACGACGCCATCGTTGCCGTTTTCAACCAGCCACTTGGCCAACGTCTGTGCGGCGTCGAGATCAAGATTCCCGTCGCGGTCGAATGGGGTGACCATGGCGCTGAGCACCGGGCCAAATCGTGCCATCAGTGATCTCCTTCGGAGGCTCGGTCGATACCGAGACTGGTGAGCAGGTCTTCGTGCATTTCGAACCAAACGGTGTGGTACGACTCGACGATTGGTTTGGTGAACCATTCGAGTTCGCCGGCGAGGAGCTTCTCGAGCGCGAACGTGAAACGCCGGGGATACACCGAAAAGCGATGGAGAACGGACAGCAATTCCGCTGCCAGGGGCTGCACGGCATCGTCAAGGACGGCGAGACGAGCGAGGACCGATGCGTCGTAGCCGGTATCGCCGTGGTCGTTCAGGACCTCGGCTTCGGCATCCTTCACCTGCCAGTCCGTGCACACCTGCAGCATCTGTCCGTTGAGTTGGAGAAATTGGTCGTACACCGACTGGACGAGATCACGGCAACCAACGGCATCAATCTCCTCAGATAACAGACGCTCGTTCTCGATCCGACCGGCAGCGGTGAGCGACCAGCCACTTACCCGACCCTCGCGGTGTATCACCAACTCCGACGCTGACACCTCGGCGAGTCGCTCGGCGAATTCGTCCTCGCTGAATCCGAACAATGCGGCAATGTCCGACGCCTCGGCGAACCCCTTCAGTCGCAAGCCATGCAGCGCGAGAAGAGCCGGATTTGAGGTGTGCGCCATCGATGCGCAGGTTATCAGCCGGACTCGGCTAGTTCTTCCGGGATTTCCGCCGCCTTCTTTCGCAACAGCAGCCCGTACACCACGATGCTGAGGCTGGCGAAGATGAACCACTGCATGGCGTACGAGAAGTGATTGCGCTCGTCAATCGAGGGCAGCGGCACCGGCTGTGGATCCCCTTCGGCGTTGGGGTCGTCGAGTTGGAGCCACGCCGGCGCGATCGGCCGATCGAGCCCGAGGCGGCTCGTGATGGCCGCAATATCGAGTCGGGGTACCCGTTCGCCCTCACCGGTATCGGTGGCACCAAGAACGCCGTCCTTTACCTGACTCGCTTGTAACCAGCCTGCAATCGGGGTGTTCGGGTCGAGCGCCACAGCCTCGGCGTCACGTGTGGCAAAGCCTCGGTTTACTAGCAACAGACGGTCATCGGTCGTCTCGTACAGGGCAACAATCCAGTCGCCTCCCAGGCCGTCCTGGCTGCGGTTGGCCACTCGGATCACTTCGGCGTCGAGGTATCGGCCCGTATCTTCGATCCGGATGTAGGAGAGCTGCTCGGCCTCGAGCCCGAGAACCTCATCGAGAGTCACCGGTTCCTCGGCCGCCCTAGCCTCGATGATCTCATTCTCGGCCTGTCGAAGATTGAGTCGGTCGAGCTGCCAGAAGCCAGCCCACACGAAGCTGAGAATGAGGGTGCCGGCAAAGATGTGGGAGGCAATCCAACCGGGTGTGCGCACAAACCGGTATCCCTGAGGCGCTACTCGGGTCATTGGCGAACTCTGATTCACCCGACCGACGGTAGCGAGCTTCTAGCTGCCAGACTGCTCGGGATGCATCTGGAGCGCGGACGCCCGCCAGCGAAGGGAATCGTCCGCCTTTTCATCGGCATCGCCGTTCTCTCGATGGTGGCCGGCTGGATCGGCGATCTTCTTCTGGCCGAAATCGTTGATAAACGACCGCTCCTGTTGATTGCGCTCAATCCTCGAAACCGCAATCTCATTTTGGCGACGAACGAGTTGAGCGCCTTTAGCTACTACAGCGTTGGCTTCCTTCGACTCGTGGCCTCGGATCCGGTGAACTACCTACTCGGGTTTTGGTTCGGCGAACGAGCCATCGCGTGGACCGAGCGACGGTCTCGCACGTACGGGCCGCTGATTCGCGACGGTGAAGGTTGGTTCCGAAAGCTGGCCTACCCGCTCATCTTCCTTGCGCCGAACAACATCATCTGCGCGTTGTCCGGCGCTACCGGCGTCAAGGTGCGGGCTTTCATGGCGTTGAACATCGCCGGCACCGTCACCCGGCTGATCTTGGTAAGGATGGTGGGCGAGACGCTCGAATCACCGATCGGCGGGGTTGTCGACTTCATCGGCAAGTACCGCACGCCCATCCTTATCCTGTCGGCTGTCGGCGTCGCCTGGACGGTGTTCGGCGAGTTTCGAGGTGACAACTCGGAGCTACAAGCCCTGCGTGATCTCGAGGGCGCCGACTCGAGCGAATCGAGCGACGACACCGACGAGGGTGATGGTGAAGACGACGGCTGACGCCCCTTCCCTGGGCTGCCGAGATGCGTCATTTCTCTTCGCCTTGTTCTGCGGGCTTCCCCTGACCGTCGCCGCCTGCACGGACGGCAGTAGTGCCGATAACGTCGGAGCTGTCGCCGAAGCCAGCACCGAACCGACTCCTGCCCAAGAAAAACAAGCCCAAGAAAAACAAGCCCAAGAA
>JBLINY010000055.1:0-28641 GCA_047638695.1 Acidimicrobiales bacterium
GATCTTCCATCAGCGACAATCGATGTCGACGCCCCGCTCGAGCTCGACCCATCGGACCCTCAGGCAGCAGACTCGCCAACGGCCGCTACAGAAACAGCGATCTCCCAAACGCCCGTCTCCCAAACGGCGGCCTCCCAAACCTCAGGCGCTTCAGCGCCTGAGCCCCTTGAGGACGATGTGGCTCAGGCCGACGATGACGATGCCGGTGGACCCCGCGATCCGGTTTGGAGCGACGAATGGGAGGCATGGTTGTTCTGGGACGAGGGCGACGAACAGTGGCTGCGCCACGACATCGACAACGACCAGTGGATCAAGATCGACTGAGGTTCTACAGCTGAATGTGCTCGGCAAAAACGGCCGACGATCGCAGACGCCGCTCGAGATGTTGCTCGATCATCCGCGATGCCATTCCTTCGAGCTCATGAACCGTCGACGGTGGTGTGTGCTCCAGCACTTCACGCACGCGCCCCTCGAACACGGCCTGAAAGGCAGAGCGGGTAGCAGCCGAGATGGGCTCGCCCTGTCGATGCTCCCGGCACAAGACACCACCCTCGGAGAGGTCGATGGCCACAAGATCTTCGCCGGTTCCGCACCGCACGCATGCGTCGAGCAGGGGTTGGACACCCTCGAGCACGAGCACCTTCGCGACAAAAGCGGGAACGACCAAGGGGTTACCCGCCCGTTCGAGCTCGGCGAGCGCTCCCGTCAGCACCTTGTACATGGCCTGGTTGGCCTCGCCCTCGATCGCAACCTGATCAACAATCTCTAGCAGCACCGATGCCCGGCCGAATCGTTCGAGGTCACTGCGCAGAAGTGGTTGCACGACGGCGGTTTCTGCCTGTGTGATGATGTCGAGGTTGCGGCCCTCGTAAAGTTGCAGGAAGGCAACGGCTGCCGGTTCGAGTCTGGCCCCGAACTTACTCTTGGTGCGCCGCACACCTTTTGCCACGGCTCGAACCTTCCCGTGGTTGCGGGTGTACAACACGATGATCCGGTCGGCTTCGCCCAGCTTGTAGGTGCGGAGCACGACCCCCTCATCGCGATACAGCGCCACGGTCAGGCACTCCGCTTCCGAGGAAGAGACTGTGTTACCGGAAGAGACTGGGACTCAGTCACTGAGGCCGCCGAAGCGACGATCACGCTGCTGGAACTCGCGAACGGCCCCAGCCAGATGCTCGCGCCGGAAGTCGGGCCAAAAGGTCTCGATGAAGACCAGCTCGGCATACGCGGCCTGCCAGATGAGGAAGTTCGAGATCCGATGTTCGCCCGACGTCCGGACCCAGAGGTCGACAGCAGGCATCTCGGGGTCGTAGAGCCGATCCTCGATGGCGCTCTCGGTAACCTCGACGCCTTCGGCGATAGCGGCCTTCACCGCATCGACGAGCTCCGCTCGACCGCCGTAGTTGAAGGCGATGGTGAGTGTGAGGCGATCGTTGCCTTTGGTCAGCTCGACCGACTCATCCATCCGACGAATCAGGCGCTTCGGAACGCGCCAGTCGCGACGTCCAATGAATCGGATACGAACCCCAAGCTCGTGTAGTTCTTGGCTTCGTCGGAGCAGAAGTGACTCGTTGAATCCCATGAGGTACCGGACCTCATCGGTTGGTCGGCGCCAGTTCTCGGTAGAGAAGGCGTAGACCGTCAACCAGCCGATACCGAGCTCCAACCCGCCGTGCACGGCATCAAGCAGAGCTTCTTCACCAGCGGCGTGGCCCTCGGTACGCTTCAGGCCACGCTGGGTGGCCCAGCGCCCGTTGCCATCCATCACACACGCAACGTGATGGGGAATCCGTTCGAGGTCGATGCCAGCCAGGTCCATCAACTCAGCACGGTACCCGAGCAGACCAACGCAGGGGCGGCAATCCAGATCGGCCGGATGACGCTCGGATTACTCGGCAGCGACAGAGCTTGGGGGTGCGGACGACGCAGGAGCAGTCGTGGGGGCTGGCGTTGTTGGTGCGGGCGTGACCGGTGCAACGCTAGTTGCCGTCCAGGTGGGTGGGGAGAACGTCACCACAGGCTCGGCCGCCACCGTGGTTGGCACCTCGGTCGTTGCCGGCTTGGCTGTTGTTGCGGGCCGACGCGGGGTCGTTGTGGTGCGGCGCGGAGCGGCGGGGGCGATAGGGGCTGCGGTTGCCGGTGCGACCGTGCTGCTTGGAGCGACGGTGGTGGTCGGCGCCGCCGTGGTCGGAGGGACGGTGCTGACCGTGGTTGGAGCAGCCGTAGTTGGCGCTGCGGTCGTGACCGTGGTTGGGGCCAGCGCTGATGTCACGGTCTCGAGATCGGCTGAGGTCGATCCGCTCCGTAAAGCCACGCCCAACCCGACGAGGCCGAGAAGAACGACCAGCGCTCCGAACAGCAGGAAGCGACGCTTCGGGCCATCCTCCTCTTCGAAGGGAACGAAATCGACCGATGCACCAGGCTGCGTGAGCTCGCCCGTGGGCTCTGCATGTGCGGACGGTTGCGGACGGCCAAAAAGCGACACCAAGTCGTCCGTTGATTTGGCTACAACGTCTACTTCTGCGCCAGCTAGCGAGGAAAACAGGCTGCCAGCCTTTGGAAGGTCGGCTTTCGGTGGCCGTTTCGACGATTCGAACGGCGAGATCAGCTGAACCTTTCGCTCGGCCCGATCCCGGATGTCGATCACGTTCCCGAAGAGCGTCGTGTCATTCCCGAAAAGAGGCGAAGCGCCGTTCGCAGGCTCGCTGGAGCTTGGCTGGGCCTCAGGCCCAGAAAGCGACGGTTCATCTGCGAGAGACGAAGCCACCGCGACATCTGAATCGAGCAGCAGGCTCGCGAGAGCTTCGGCTTCGGCTTCGTCGAGGCCCAGGGCCGGTGGCTCGGGTGTGGTGGAGTTCTCAATCAATGTCTTGAAACCTTGGATCGTCATTGTCTGTTTTTTCGCGGCGCATTTGCCCGCTGCCCCACAACAACAAACAGGATGGTACTGCGTAGTATCCGGGGCATGTCCAGCGCGATTGACCAGCTGGGTAGGGTGACTCAACTGCTTCCGGGTGGCGGAGAATCCCGGCCCGGGCAGGAACAAATGGCGGCCGCTGTGGCTGAAACGGTCGACAAATCCGCTTGCTTACTGGTAGAAGCGGGCACCGGGACCGGGAAGTCTCTCGCCTATCTCGCGCCCATCGTGGCAGCCGGACAACGAGCTGTCATAGCGACTGCAACCATCGCCCTGCAGGGCCAGTTAGTCGACAACGACGTGCCGCTCGTTGCCAGCGGCCTCGGCCAGACCGTCACCGCCGCCGTCCTGAAGGGGCGCAACAACTATCTCTGTCGACAGCGTTTAGCCGAGTTCGATCGTTCCTCTCGCACCGAGCAGCTTGATCTGCTTCGTGGTGCGCGGCGGGATGATGAGATCGGAGAACTGCGGGCCTGGGCCGAGACGACGGTGACGGGCGATCGAGAAGAACTCGATCCTGCTCCCCCAAGCGAGGTCTGGCAGGCGCTGAGCGTCGGTGGCGACGAATGCCCCGGGGCAGCACGTTGCCCGTCAGGAGATAGTTGCTTCTCCGAGCAAGCTCGAGCCGTCGCCCGCGAGGCCGACGTCATCGTGACCAACCACCACTATTACGGGCTACACATCGCCTCCGACGGTGCCCTCCTGCCCGACCACGACATCGTCGTGTTCGATGAGGCGCATCATCTGCCCGAGGTTCTCAGTGCCACATGTGGAAGCGAGCTCAGCGGCAACCGATTCCGGGCGCTTTCGCGGCGGGTTCGGGGCGTTCTCACTGGCGACAAGCTCGCGCTCGGTCTCGACCAGGTCGCGATGGACCTCGACAATCTTCTTCGAGACGAGGTCGGCGAGCGCATCACCATCGACGCTGATCTCATTGACTCGCTTGTAACTGGCCGCGATCGAGCCGACCAAGTTATTGCCGGCCTTCGCAAGGCCAGCCCACCGGAGGGAAGCGACACCGAAGCCAAAGTAGAGCGAGCCATGCTCGCGGCCACCTCTCTCGTTGCCGATGTAGATGCGGTCATCGAATCTGACGAGGGCGACGTTCTCTGGGTTGATGGCAACGACAACAATCCGATCCTCAAGCGCACGCCGCTCGACGTTGGCCAGTTGCTGATCGACCGACTGTGGGGCGAGGTCACAGCCGTGCTCACGAGTGCGACGCTGCCGGAAGGGCTCGCTTCTCAGCTGGGCATCAAGACCGGAACGAAGGTTCTGCGGGTCGGATCGCCCTTCGATTATGAGCGCCTCGGGCTCCTGTACTGCGCTGCGCACCTGCCGGACCCTCGCCAGTCTGGCTCGCGCCAGCAAGTCCACGACGAGATGTTTGAACTGATCGAGGCTGCCGGCGGCCGCACCCTTGGGCTCTTCACCAGCAATCGGGCAATGCGAGAAGCAGCCGATGCCTTGACCGACAGGCTCGACGTACCCGTCATCGTCCAGGGCGACTCGTCGCGATCTGCCCTCATCACCCGATTTCTGGCCGATCCGGAGACTGTCCTGTTGGCCACGCTCTCGTTCTGGCAGGGCGTCGACCTCCCGGGCGACACGCTCACGCTGGTCACTATCGACCGCCTGCCATTCCCGCGGCCTGACGAGCCAGTCCTGCAGGCCCGCCGGCGCCGCGCAGGGGCATCTGCCTTTCGAACAATCGACCTCCCTCGTGCCCAAATCCTGCTGGCCCAAGGAGCCGGTCGTCTGATCCGCCGGGCCGACGACAAAGGAGTGGTCGCGGTGCTCGATGCCCGACTCGCGACCAATCGCAACTACCGATGGGACCTGATCTCGGCCCTGCCGCCCTTTAAACGGACAAAGGACAAAGCGGAGGTACTCGAGTTCCTTCGCTCACTCGATCAAAGCAGCACGGATCCAGGTATCTCGTGAGATCCGCAAACTGGATCACCTTCTACGCCGGTTGCCTCTTCGCTGTCGCCTACCTGGTTGGCTCGGCCATCAGTAGCCGGCCTCGATCAGGCGAACGACAAGCAGCCCAACAGGCGCTTGTGGAGGCAGCGACAGCCGTTGGCTGGGCCGTGGGTGTGTACGTCGTCATCGATCGGATCGCTCCCGGCAGCGATCGGTTCCGCGACTTCTCGGCCGTCGGCTTTCTCTCGCCAAAAGCGCTCACCGTCTGGGAGTCGCTGGCTCTTTGGGCCGGGCTCGCGATCGTTATCGGCCTCATCATTCCCTTCCGATCAGGATTTCGCCGAGGCAGCACTGGCCTGGCGCCGGGAGCCGCGTTGCTGTTGTTGAATACACCCCTCACCTTCTTCCTCACGATGTTCGCCTGGTTCGCCGCCCAGACCGTGATGTCAAGACGATCGGCGGTGCTCACTGCTCTGGGCGCGGCAGCGACCGTCGAATGGGCGCTCTCGTTCATCCCGCAAACAGTCGTAGCCACGGGATGGGGGGTCATCCACGGACCCGAGAGCACGCTCTGGGTCACGGCTCTAGCCGGCGTGCTCGCCGCCCGGCAATCGCACGAGCCCTCTCGGCTGCAAGACCAGTCCTAGTAGCTAAGTCCTAGTAGCTAAGTCCTAGGAACTGACTCCCAGAAGAACTGACTCCCAGAACTGAGCCCCACAACTGGGGGCCTAGCACCCGAGGCCTAATAACCGAGGCGCTCGATGGCTTCGAGGTCGTGATGCCAGTCGCGATCGACCGACACGACAAGATTGATGTGGGAACCCTTCGGCAACTGCCGGCGGACATTCGTTCCGACCTTCTTCAGCACCTCGCCACCGTGGCCGATGACGATGCCCTTCTGAGACTCGCGCTCGACCAGGATCTCGACCCGGATCCGGGGTCCCTTGTCTGTTTCTTCCCACTCGGTCACCCGGGTTGCCACCGAGTGCGGAACCTCGTCACGGGTGACGCGCATCAATTGCTCTCGGACTAGCTCGGCCACCCACCGCGCATCAGGCATGTCACGGACCTGCTCGTCGGGGTACCAGTGAGGCCCGATGGGTATTCGAGCCGCCAGCTCCTTGAGTAGGCCCTCGAGCCCCTCGCCGGTTTGAGCCGACACTGGGAAGAAGGCCGAGGCGTCAACCTCTGAAACGGCTTGCAGCTGGGCAGCCACGGCCGCCGGGCTCATCCCATCGACCTTGTTCATGACGACCACCGTGCGCTCGGGGTCAAGCTGAGCAGCCAGAAAGGCATCGCCCCGGCCATAGCCGGTGTGCGCATCGACGACGAAGCAAACAACATCAACGTCACCATTTGCTTCCCGAGCTGTCGCGTTCAGCCGACTGCCGAGCGCGCTGCGTGGTTTGCCAACACCCGGCGTGTCGACGAAGACAATCTGATGCTCTGACGTTGTCAGGACACCACGCACCTGGTTGCGCGTCGTCTGCGCTTTGTCCGATGTGATGGTCACCTTCTCGCCCAGGATCTTGTTGAGCAAGGTCGACTTCCCGACGTTGGGGCGACCGAAGAATGTTACGAAGCCGCTCCGGAACTCTTTCTCTGGCGACTCTTTCTCTGACCGCCCTGCTTCTGCCAGCCCTGATTCAGACTGCTCTTCTTGTTGTTCAGCATTCATGTCGTCACTCACTTGCGACCTCGGCTTGTTCCGCCACCCGGACCAACACTTTGGTGATTCGGCGACCCTGTACCCGTTCGACCCGAAGCATGTAGCCGTCAGAGACGCAGATCTCTCCGGCCACCGGGATGCGACCAAAACGGTCGAAGACCAGGCCACCGACGGTGTCCCAGTCACCTTCGGGAAGATCGAGGCCGGCTAGGTCGTTGAGCTCGTCGATCAGGATACGAGCGTCGACGCGAAGGCTGCCGTCGAGCTGTCGCTCGACCAGCGGTTCCTCAACGTCATACTCATCGACAATCTCGCCGACCAACTCTTCAATAAGGTCTTCGAGCGTCACCAGACCAGCGATGCCGCCGTACTCGTCCACGGCCACCGACATGTGGAAGCTCTCCTTCTGCATTTCCTTCAACAGCTCCGACACCCGTTTGGTCTCTGGCACAAAGTGGGCCGGGCGCAGAAAGTCCTTCAGGGTCTCAGCAGCACGATCAACGAGCTCGGCTCGGATCAGATCTTTGACGTAGACCAGACCTACGACGTCGTCGATGTTGTCGCCGACAACGGGCACCCGCGAGAAGCCAGCCTCGGACGTAGCGAGCAGGGCTTCGGCAACGGTTGACGTGACCTCGATCGTGGTCATGTCGGTACGGGGCACCATGACCTCGCGGACCACGGTGTCACCGAACTCGATGACCGATTCGATGAAGTCTCGCTCGTCTTCGTCGAGCACCGCGTCTTCCACGGCAACGCCAGCGAACGCAATCAGGTCCTCCGGACGGGCGAAGGGCCCTCGCCGCAGACCTTTGCCCGGCACTATGACGTTGGCCACACCGATCAGGGCGTCAGCGATCACACGTATCAGCGGGTTGCCGACCAACGCCACGACTGGCCCGGCCAGCAGAATGACCGCTCGCTCGGCATGGATGATCCCGAGCGTTCGGGGTACCGCCTCGGCCACGACGAAAACCACGCACACGTTGAGCGCGCCGAGAAGCAAGACCCAAGGGGTGCTGACCCAACGGTCGGCGAGCAAAACAACCAACGTGCTCTCGGCCAGCAGCAAGAACACGATCATGAACCTGAGCGGATTCAGGATCGCTTCAGGTTGGTCGAGCACTTTGGCGACCCGAGCCTGGGCTTCTTTGTCGAGCGAGTCAACGCGCACCGTGCTCGTGCGACCAACGGCCGACTCGGTCATGACCAGGACGAACAAAAAGAGCAAGAAGAAGGCGGCGACGGCGAGTAGTGACAGGTCCGCTGCGCCAAACGAGGCGGCGAAGAGCGAAGCGTTCAAGAGGTCACCGGGTGGGCCACGCCCAACGTGGCCAAATATGAGCGCTCGAGCTGTTGCATCACGATCGTCTCGGCTTCTTCTGCGTGATCGTGTCCCAAGACGTGGAGCACCCCGTGGATCACCAACAACTCGAACTCGCCCTTGGCCGTTCCAACGTGGTCGGAGGCCTGGGCCGCTGCCACCGCCGGACAAAGCACCACGTCGCCCAACAACAGCAATTCATCAGGTGAGAACGGGTCGAGTTCGATCGGGAACGACAGCACGTCGGTGGGACCGACATGACCAAGATGTTCGACGTTCAGCTCGGCAATGGTGTCGGGATCAACGAAATGGAGATCGAGCTGACCTCGGTCGATGCCCTCGCCTTTCAGCACTACGACAGCCAGCTCGCACAGTCTCTGCGGATCGAATGCTTGCGGATCGAATGCTTGCGGATCGAATGCTTCACCCGACGGAGAATCTCGACCGTCGGTTCCTGTGACAACGACCTCCCCCGACGTAGCCGAGAAGTCGGTCATCGATTCTGTGGTTCCTCGTGGCGGGCATACGCATCGACGATGTCCTGGACGATCTTGTGTCGAACAACGTCGCTGCTGCCTAGCTCGACCTGGGCCATGCCCTCAATACCATCGAGGATGCGCCACACATCTCGCAGTCCGCTGCGCCCGCCGGGCACATCGACCTGCGTTTGGTCGCCCGTGACGACCACTTTGGAGTTGAATCCAATGCGAGTGAGGAACATCTTCATCTGTTCTGGCGTGGTGTTCTGGGCCTCGTCGAGGATGATGAAACTGTCGTTGAGCGTGCGACCTCGCATGAAGGCGAGCGGTGCAACCTCAACGGTGCCCTTCTCGAGCATCTTGGCCGTTCCCTCGGCGCCGACCATGTCGTGCAGGGCGTCGTAGAGCGGTCGGAGATACGGATCGACCTTCGACATCAGATCGCCCGGTAGATAACCGAGGCGCTCCCCTGCCTCGACTGCGGGCCTGGTCAGCAGAATGCGCTCGACTTCTTTGGCATGCAGCGACTGAACGGCGCAGGCAACGGCCAACCAGCTCTTGCCGGTGCCCGCCGGGCCGACACCGAACGTGATGATGTTGCGGCGAATGGCATCGATATAAAGCTTCTGGCCCGCCGTTTTGGGTCGCACGGCCTTGCCGCGGGATGTCGTGAGGATTCGGTCGGTCAGAACTTCTGACGGTCGAATGTCGTGCCCGACCATCTCGATGGCACGCTTTACTGCCGCTGACTCGAGTGTCTGGCCCTTCTCGACCACGAGAACCAGTTCCTCGATCACCTTTGAGGCCGGCTTTGCGTCGGGACCGTCGATCGAGATCTCATTGCCACGGACGTGAATGACAGCGTCGAAGGAAGACTCGATGACCCGGAGGTACTCGTCGCGCTCGCCGAGCAAGCCGACCATCATCTGGTTACTGGGAACGCTGATCTTCACCGGTGACGTCATGTGAGCGGCCAAGCGTACCGCCCCGTTACCCTTGGTGTGTCGGGTGGGCTCACCCCGGTCGTAACGACCACATCCCACGATGCCGCACGATCTTGCGGCGCTGATCAGGTGAAGCCCATGCCAAGTCGAGTCACGGTTGCGAACAGCCACGACGGTGAAGTCTGCGTACACAAATTACACCTGCCTCCCAACACCGGTAACGAAGAGGCGGCGTGGCTGGCCCGAGCCCAACATCGCGGGGTTGTCCGGCTCATCGCTCACCGCAGCGAACCGCCCGTCACCATCACGGCCCACGTCGCCGGGCCGACGTTGCGTATGGCCAGCCTTTCACCGGCACGAGCGGCCACCGTCCTCCAGTCCCTCTCGGCTACGCTCGCCGATCTCCATGATCGCGACATGACCCACGGAGCTGTCTCGCCCGATCACATCATCGTGAGCTATCGGAACGACGACCGCCGTGCCATAGCGGTGTTGTGTTCCCCTACTTCGGCCGCCACCGTTAGCGACCAAGCCGGTCTGGGCGAGTGCATCGCCTGGCTCATCGCCGGTTGGACCGAGCAAGCCGTTCGTGTCCCTGATGGTTGGCACCGCCTTCGCGATCGGCTCCTAGCTGAGCGCCCACCGCCCCTTCGCCGTGTTGCCGGCCAGCTGGGCCATCTGACGACGTCCGAAAGAGATACCGACGTCCGAAATGCCAGCCCGAAGCGCCGGGGCCACGGGCCAGCGGCACGCGTTCCGCGTCGGTCGGGCATCCTGGTGCTCGCTGGTTTTGTTGCCATCGCCATACTCGGCCTGCAGCTCAGCTCAAGATTGGCTGCGGCTCCCCCACCACGATCGGGCGAACCTCTGGCTATCGGGGGTCAACTTTTCGTCGTGGGCGCGGCGGACGATCTTCGTGTGGCCGTGCCGAACCCATGCAAGAATCAGCCGTTGGCGTTACTGCTCGATGACGACGGCGACGTCTGGGCTTTCGATCGGGCGATCGACCGGACGACGGCAACAAGAATCGCACGGGTACCCGGTGCAACCTCGCTTGTGGTCGAAGAGACAAACCCCTGTCCGACCCTTTGGGCGGTGGGCCCGGCGGGTCGAGTTGAGCTACAGCTCTAGGAAGGCAGGGCTCTAGGAAGGCGCCGGTGTGTGGGTGAGGCCCAGGTCAGACAGGCGATCGACCGCGCTGTCGAAATCGACGCCCAAGATGCAGGCAACGGCGCGCAGGTCATCTTGACGAACGGTCAAGACTCGCCCGTTGAAATCCTGCCGCTGCACCTGAATCATGCTGAGGTAGCGACCGAGCATTTCGCCCTCGGGGCCAGCCACAGAATCGAGCTGTGTCAGATCAAGCGTGACGCCGGCTCTGGCGGTCTGCTCCGTGAGATCGACCGTGCCGGGCGTGATGCCGACCGTGGTTGCTCTTGGCAGCAGCTGGTCGACGGGCACGCTGTAGAACTGCGCAAGACGCTCGAGTCGAGGTACTGAAATCGCTCGCTCACCGCGTTCGTAGGCGCCCAAAACGGATGCCTTGAACTCTTGGTTCGAGGTGGCCTCGACGTCTTGCAACGACAGCCGCTTCTGCCTCCGAATGGCGCGTAGTCGTTCTCCGACTCGGCGCCCATAGGCCGACGTGGCTTCGTTCTCGTCCTCACCCATGCCTCTCCCTCTTGTCGTTGATTGCAACCTGAGGAGACGTACGGGTACTCCCCTGATGGACTTTTCTCGCACGCCCCCGAAGCACCCCAGCTGAAGTTCAAGAGAGCCACATCTGAATAACTATCCCGAGCACGCCGGGTAAAACATAGGCCTCACATAGCGCAGCATCAACCACGGAAGGTGATCAGTCCGAAGATTGGTACTCGACCTGGCGTAGACCAGCCAAGACAGCCCCGGCGACGATGGCGGCAGTTTCGGCCCGCAGGACCCCCCCGGGCAGCGAAACCAGCGAAACGCGATCGAGTTCGGGCGGACTGAACCCACCTTCGGGGCCGATCATGAGGTGGCGTAACCTGCGCTGAGGAAGCGACCCAGCCGGATCGGCCGCCACCGCCTCCGGGTTGGCGGCGACATAGTCGGAGTACGCACAGGGTGGCGAGAATGTCGGCAGACGGACCTGACGGCTTTGCATCGCCGCTTCCCGGATAACGCGTGGCCAGCGCTCGAGATGCCGCGAGCTTCGCGACGGATCCCACCGCACCACTGACCGTTCGGTGGAGAGAGGGGCGATGTGCGACACCCCGAGCTCGGTGAGCTTTTGCACAATCCACTCGGGTTTCTGACCCTTCACCGGTGTGAAAGCGATGGTGATGTCCCACGGCGGCGGAGGGTCCTCGACAATGACCCCGTCGACGGGTTCGGCCACTCGACCGAACCGGGCCCGCTGCCAGCGACCTCGGCCATCGGCAACGGTAATCTCGCCACCGTCGGCGACCCGTAGCGACCGACTCAGGTGGTGATGATCTTCTGGATCAAGTTCGAGGTTTCCTAGGTCGGCGACAAAAACCATCGGTCGAGTGCGACGCCAGTCGCCAGCCGACTCCGCTGATTCGAGTGATTCGACTGACTCGTCGCCCGCCGCGCTCATGTGGCTAGCCACATGTCAGCTGAAGGCTGACCGGATCTTCGAAAAGAGGCCACCTTCACCAGGAACTCGCACGCTCTCGTCTCGCAACTCGGCCAGCTGGCGAAGAAGCTCGGCCTGTTCTTCATCGAGTTCACTTGGTGTGTCAACGATCAGGGTGAGGGCCAGACCACCGCGGCCTCGGCCGCGGAGATGTGGGATGCCCTTGTCTCGAACCGTAAAGATCTTGCCGGTCTGAGATCCCGGCGGAATCTCGACTTCGATAGCCCCGTCGAGGGTCTCAAAGTCCACAACGGCCCCCAGAGCGGCTTGCGTTGCTGCCACATGGAGATCGGCCAGCAGGTGCTCGCCATCGCGGCTGAAGACCTCGTGGCGGCTGACGCGAACCTCGACATAAAGATCACCGGCTGGGCCACCGCGAGGACCAACGGCCCCTCGGTCGCTGAGTCGGAGGGTTGTTCCGTGAGCGACTCCCGGGGGAACATCGACGGTGTAGGTCCGGTCTTCGACCCGACGACCTTCACCATGACAGGCCGGGCACGGGTCGGAGATGGTTTGGCCCTCGCCGGCGCACGTCGGGCAGACCGACGTTTGCACCATCTGGCCGAGGATCGACTGACGAACCTGACGAATCTGACCGGTGCCCGAGCACTGACCGCAGCTCGAGGTTGTGGCGTCCGGCCCAGCGCCAGTGGCCTCGCACGTATCGCAGGCAATGGCGGTGCGAACGGTGACCTCCTGGGCCACGCCATGCACGGTGTCGGCCAACTCGAGATCGGCGACCACTTCGAGATCAACGCCTCTATTACTCACGCCACGAGAACCACCCCGTTGCCCGGCGCCACCGGTATTGAAGAACGCGTCGAAAAGATCACCGAGTCCGCCTCCACCGAAGGGGTCACCGCCGATACCAGGGCCGGACGCCGATCCGAACTGGTCGTAGCGAGATCGCTTCTCGGGATCGCTCAGTACCTCGTAGGCCTCGGCAACCTTTTTGAACTCGGCCTCGGCGGCGGGGTCGTCGGGGTTAGCGTCCGGGTGAAGCTCGCGCGCTCGTTTCCGGTACGCCTTTTTTATCTCATCGGCCGGGGCGTCGCGATCGACACCGATTAGCTCGTAATAGTCGTCAGCCACAGGCGGGCATCATCCTTCGCTGAGTCGTTTGCCAAGTTGGCGGCTGACAGCCGCAACGGCTGCCATCGCTTGCGGGTAGTGCATTCGGGTCGGACCAAGAACGGCAATTGAACCAGCATGCTCGCCCTCGATCTCATAGGGAGCGACCACGACGCTGCAGTCTTCGAGCCGATCAAGGCCAGTTTCGCTTCCGATGGCAACGTTGAGGCCGCGATCGAGGACGTCAGTGAGCACGCTCACCACAACAAGCTGCTGCTCGAGAATGGTGAGGACTCGCTTGACCGAGTCAACAGCATCAAAGGCCCCGGCCACATTCGACGCGCCGTCGACATAGACCCGATCGGGCTCGACGCTCACTACAACCGCTTCCATAACAGCGCCAGCAACGACGTCGACGCTGGTCTTCCCCGACAATGCAAGCTCCGCAGGCGAGCTTGGCACCCGGTCCATAAGAGCAGCAGCGACAAGTTGTCGCGCATCCTCGACGTCGCCGGCCTGAATGTCGTTGTCGAGTTCGATTGTCTGTTTTTCGACCGCCCCATTGCTGAGCACCGTGACGGCAACAACAATCCGTGGGGCCAACTCAACGACCTGAAGCGACCGCACCGTGGCTGCCTCGGTGCTGTTGTCGACCACAACCGCCGCGTAGTCGGTGAGGCCGCTGAGCAACGATGCGGTGTCGCGCATCACGTGCTCGATTTCGCCCTGAATATGACGGAAAAAATTTGTGACCTGACGGCGGTCGGGCCGATTCAGTGTTCCCTGGCCAAGGGCATCAACGAAGTAGCGATAGGCCTTCTCGGTCGGAATGCGACCCGCAGACGTGTGCGGCTGCACCAAATAGCCCTCGGCCTCGAGGGCCGACATATCGTTGCGGACGGTCGCCGAAGACACGTTCACCGCGTCGAAGGCAGCGACAGCAGACGACCCAACAGGGGTCGCGGTGTCGATGTATTCCTCCACCACAGCGGTGAGGATGGCGGCTTTTCGTTCGTCGAGCATGTCTCTTCCTGCTAGCTGCCCTTTCTGATGGCTGCATCTGTCAAGGCTGCTGGCCAGTTTACTGCCAGCTTGCCAGGGAGATCGTCGCCGATGGCGGCGATTCAGTCGTCGAGGCGGAGAGCACGGATGAAGGTGTCAGGCGGGATCTCGACCCGGCCGATGTTCTTCATCTTCCGCTTGCCCTCCTTTTGTTTCTTGAGCAGCTTGTTCTTACGTGTGATGTCACCGCCGTAGAGCTTGGCCGTCACGTCCTTGCGGAACGCCTTCACCGTTTCCCTGGCGATGATCCGGCCGCCGATCGCAGCCTGAATCGGCACCTCGAATTGCTGCCGGGGAATGATCTCTTTGAGCTTTTCGGCCGTGCGTCGGCCGTATTCGTAGGAGTTGTCGCGGTGAACAATCGTCGAGAACGCATCGACCTGCTCGGAGTTGAACAAGATGTCGACCCGAACAAGATCGCCCGGCTCGTAGCCGATCGCCTCGTAGTCGAGGCTGGCGTAGCCCTGGCTACGGCTCTTCATCTGATCGAAGAAGTCGATAACGACCTCGGCTAGCGGCAGGTGGTACACGAGTTCCATGCGTTCGGGCGACAGATACTCCATTCGCTGGAGCTGACCGCGGCGACTCTGGCACAGCTCCATCAGCGTGCCGGTGTAGTCGGACGGCGTGATCATCGAGGCTTTCAAGAACGGCTCTTCGATGCGGCTCCAGTCACCCGACGGTGGCAGGTCTGACGGGTTGTCGATACGACGTTCCTCGCCGCCAACCATGGTGATCACGTACTTCACCGATGGTGAGGTAGCGATGAGGTTGAGGTCGAACTCCCGCTCGAGTCGTTCCCGAACGATCTCCATATGAAGCAAGCCAAGGAATCCACAACGGAAACCGAAACCAAGGGCAATCGAGGTTTCGGGCTCGAAGGTGAAGCTGCCATCGTCGAGCTTCAGCTTGTCGAGTGCGTCGCGAAAGTCTTCGTAGTCATCGCCATCAACCGGGTAGAGACCGGCAAACACCATCGGCTGGGGCTCGCGATAGCCGTCGAGAACATCCTCGGCTGGGTTGTTGGCCTCGGTGATTGTCTCGCCCGACCGGGCGTCGCGCACGTCCTTGATGCCAGCAACGAGATAACCAACCTCGCCCGTGTTCAGTTGCTTGACCGGTTTGTTCTCGGGTGTCCGAATGCCGACTTCGTCGGCCTCATGGACGGCGCCAGCCTGCATGAATTTGATCTTGTCGCCTGAGCGCAGCGCGCCGCTCATCACTCGCACGCTCGACACAACACCGCGGTAGGTATCGAAGTGGGAATCGAAGATGAGGGCCTGCAACGGGGCGTTGGGGTCACCGTCAGGCGCAGGAATGCGCTCGACGATGGCATCGAGCAGCTCAGGAACGCCCTCACCGGTCTTGGCCGAAATCCGCAGAACTTCTTCGGCGGGGATGCCCAGGATGTTCTCGATCTCGGCTGCGTACCGGTCGGGGTCGGCGGCAGGAAGGTCGATCTTGTTGAGGCAGGCGACCACGTCGAGATTGTTTTCGAGGGCCAGATACATGTTGGCCAACGTCTGGGCTTCGATCCCCTGGGCCGCGTCGACGACCAGAACGACACCCTCACAAGCGGCAAGCGACCGGCTTACTTCGTACCCAAAGTCGACGTGGCCGGGCGTGTCGATGATGTTGAGCTGGAAGCTCTTGTACTCCAGAGCCACACTCTGGAGCTTGATCGTGATGCCTCGCTCGCGTTCGATGTCCATCGAATCGAGGTACTGGGCGCGCATGTCGCGAGCCTCGACGGCGCCGCATATTTCGAGCAACCGGTCGGCCAACGTCGACTTCCCGTGATCGATGTGAGCAATGATCGCGATGTTGCGAATGGAATCGAGTGCCATGACTGACTCGAATCTACCGTTGGTTGGTGGCCGTGGTGGCGCTATCCTCACCCGGTCAGCATCAAGCTCAGCAAAGGGTTTCCGTGGCCAACATTAAGAGCCAGATCAAACGCAACCGACAAACAGAGAAGCTTCGTCTGCGTAATCGCGCTGTTCGCTCCGAGATGAGCACCCGGAACAAGGCTGCAGTTGCCGCCGCCGGCACCGAGGACGAAGCCGAGGCACTGCGCCTCGCCATCAAGCGCATCGACAAAGCAACAACAAAGGGTATCCTGCACAAGAACACAGCTGCCCGCCAGAAGAGCCGGCTCATCGCCCGGGTCCGCGGCACTGCTCAAGCCGCCGACTAACACCCAGATCGAGAACTTTCAATCAGCCGAGTAGCAGCCTGCGGGCTGCTACTGGCCTTTCTAGCCTGCTCCCGGTCGAATCCGACAGCACGGCCGGTAGAGCTGCAGGGCCAGCGGGGTCGCTAGTCCGAGGCCACGTTCTACGAACGCGCCTGCTGTGCCAGCCGTGCGACCAACACGTCCATGAGGGCATCTTCAGGGATGGCACTTCCACCGCGCACGGCAAGGTCGGCCTCGGCGAGAAGCAACATCGCCCTCCTCGTGCCTGGTGAGCCCAGCCGTCGGCTGAGATTCAGCGCCTTCTTGGCCGGGAACGTCGATCCCTTGATCCCAAGAAGCTGCGCCGCGTCCTGTTCGTTGGCTACGGGCGCACCGTCGAGAGCCAACGCCCGCTGATAGTGACCGTGCAGTGTGGCCAATATCTGCAGCGGATGACGGTCGCCTGACCTCATCATGCGATGCAGTTTGTCGAGCGCGGTTGCGATGTCACCGCTGTCGATGGCGTCGGTGAGCTCCCACGGCGGCACGTCAGATGCCTGCCCCACGAATGGCTCGACGTCGGCAGCAGTGAGCGCTGCGCCTTCGCCGAAGGTGCTGACCAACGCATCGAGAATCGACTGAACTCGGCCAACTTCGTCACCCAAGTGTTGGGTCAACAACGCCTTGGCCGAACCATCCAGCCGCACAGGGGCATCAGCGATTCGATCGGCCAGCAACATCTTGCGAGCTTTGCCACCCGGCGCAGCATCGATCTCTACTCCCCCAGCGGCCTTGATCGCTTCTTTCAGGCTCTTCGGCACCGCACCAAGGCGGGTCGAGTTGGCTCCTTTTTCCCACACCAGCACGAGGTCGGTGGTATCGAGCGGATCGGCAAGCCACTGGACGAGGGGCGCAACCTGTTCGGCCCTGGTGAACAACCCGACATGACGACCGACAACGATGCGCTTCTCGGTGAGGAACGGCGGCGTGTGGGCTGCGTTCACGAGCGGGGCGATCGCAGGATCGCCGTCGGCCGAATAGTGCTCCTCGAGCACTTCTTCCACCATCAGCGACCGATCACCGTCACCAAGCAACTCGTTGACCGTCGCCTGAAGTGCCTGCGACACGAGGGTGGGGTCATCCCCCTTGATCAGCCTCACCTGCGCCACGAACTGAACCTAGCGCGGTAGCCGCAAATCAAGGCGGGCAAATCCAGGCAGCCAAATCAAAGCAGAGCGGCGGTCGCAGATCAGGGCGCCGGAGCGGTGCTGACTTCCAGCCTTGTGCTGTGAGGCGTGAGCGTTATCGCCCCGTCACCCACTCCGATGACCAACTGGTCGGTCACCCGTTTGGCCCCAACAACCCGGTGGAGCGGCGGAGCCAGCGTGAGGGATGGATCGACCAAGTCGATGATGGCTTGGCTTAGCTCTCGGGTGGTGCTGTCGGCCCGGACGAGTACCAACACATCGACGCCATCTATTCGTGTCGCCAGGATTTCATCGGCCAACCCCCGTCTGGCTTCCGATGAGACAACCAGCACCGACGGTGTGGCCTCAGTGGAGGGCCAGTAGCGGGCTCCCGCCGATAGGTCGACCGGTGCGGACGGGCGGGTCGGGACGAGCGACGCGAGCACGGCGACCAAGACTGCAGAGACCGCAATTCTCGGCAGCCATCTCGGCCAGATGAGACGCAGCATCGTGGCGAGCGCAAGCAAGATCACCAGCGCCCGCCCGTCGATGAGGGGCGCACGCAACGTCGAAGCCTTCGTCGCCACTGCGTCGATCCACCAGAGCAAGAGCCGAACGGGGGTCTGCATCCAGCCAGCCCACTCCGGGAACAGCCCAGCCATCACTCCTACCGAAAGGCCCCACATCATGACGACTCCGGCCGCCCACCCAGCCAAGATGTTGGCGGGTAGAGCGACAACGGACACAGGGCCGAAGAAGCTGATCAACAGTGGCGTCACGAACAACTGAGCCGAGGCTGTGATCCCGACCGCTTGCCGGAGCAACACAGGTCCGGGGAGATGGGCGATCAGCGCCGGCCCGGCCAGCAAGATGCCGGCCGTCGCCGCCACCGAGAGCTGGAAGCCCACCGAAGACACAAGAAACGGATCGATCAAGACCAGCCCCGAAACTGCAAGCGCCAACGCTCGCAGGCCGGCCGCCGGGCGGCCGACCATTGCCGACCAAGCAGCCACACCCGCCGTCGCCGTCGCCCGCACAACCGACGGTTCGAGCCTGGTCGCCACGGCGAACACAAACAGCACGACGCCAATCATCCCGACCCGGATGGGGGCGTCGTATCTACGGGTGAAGGGCCAAGCCACAGCCAAGGCGAAGGCTACGTTCTGCCCGGAGACAGCGAGCAAATGGCTGAGCCCGGCCGATCGGAAGCGGGCCCGTTGGGCCAGAGACTGTTCGCGGTCGTCGCCAATCACCAGACCCCGATACAGCGCCGCCTGTTCGTGATCGAACGAGCGGGTACCGGCCGCGACCAATCGCCGAAGGTGTTCAGACGGCTGCTGCCACCAGGGGACTCCGTCATGAAGACGCACCTGCTGAGCGGTGAGTTTGCCAACGAGGTGGCGCGACCGCGCCCACGGCAGCGGCTCGAGCCCTCGAATACGTCCGCTCACCAAGGCGACCTGACCGGTCGTTGCCCCATCGAAGGCAAACGCCGCCGACCCATTGGCTACCAGCTGAACCCGCTTCCCATCCGGTAGCCGAGCCTCAACCCGCACCCCGAAGCTTGTCGCGACCGGGTCGGTAAGCAACCGAACCGGACCATCGAAACTCTGTGCCGCCAGCGGCTGGTGGGCCAGTTCGGCTCTGGCTCCCAACGCCGACGCGAGGAGCGCAGCCGACACGACAAAGGGCCACGGCCGACGAAGAGCCAGACACACAACAGCGCAACCGGCCGCTGCCGTCACCGGAAACCCAACCGATGCCAACGCCCCTACCCACACACCAAGCAGCAAGCCCACCACCTGCACTTCTTTCACTGTGTTGCCGCTCTTCCACGATTCCTTCTTTCACGAACCTCGACTGGCAACGCCGCTCACCCCGCCACGATGAGGTCGGCGAGCGCCGCCAGCTTCGCCGGCCCGATCCCCGGCACATCGAGGAGACCTTCGGTCGACGCGAATGGGCCGTGCTTGTCCCGCCAAGCGACAATCGCTTGGGCTGTGGCCGGGCCGACGCCTGGAAGTTCTTCCAGCTGGGCACCACTGGCTCGATTGATGTCGACGGGGCCGGCCGGCGACCCGAGCAGTTCGGCCGGCAGGATCTCACCTTCGACAGGCACTCGCACCTGCATTCCGTCGACCAGTGGGGCGGCCAGATTCAGTTGGTCGAGGTCGGCATCGGCCATGGCACCTCCCGCAGCCTCGATGGCATCGAGCACCCGGTCACCTGCATCGAAGGTGAACACGCCCGGACCACTCACCGCACCGGCAACATGCACGACCACACGTTCGGGCGGCTGCGGGGCGGGTTCGGTCGTCTCCAGCTGGACTATTGGTATTCGGTCCTCGACCGGCTCGGTCGGCGCTGATCTCCCAAACCACCAGCCAGCAACAAGAACGACCGCGACCGAAGCCACAGCGATCGCCGTGACGCCTGGCCGGTCACGCCAGGAGTCGAGGCGAAGGAACGCCTCGTCAACTCGCTCAGCAAGAGACAGAGAACCTCGCTTCTCGCCGGGCAGCGAGAAGTCGTCGTCTATTTCGAACCGCTCGGTGTCCATGCCACTTCCGCAACGTCGATCGATCTTGGGGGAAGATCACATCTCCGGGGAAGAGAAACTGAAAGAGCCAGAAGGAACGTTTTACCTAGAGGGCGCTAATCAGAAGAGTCGGCGCGACAGTTGTTTGCGCCAGTCGGCGACGTTGGGATGGTCGGGTCCGAGAACCGCCAGCAGGTCGACGTATTCGGTGCGAGCCTCGTCGTCACCTTTGACCTGATCGATCAGCTCGGCCAGGCGAGCTTCGATCTTCGAGTGCTCGCTTGCTTGGGCCGACGCACCGGTGCGAGCGAGGGCAGCAATACGGCGCGTTTCTGCGGTCTCGGGAATGCGAGCAAGCAGATCGAGCGCGGCCTGGTTCCGGTTCTCGGCTACGTACAGGTCGGCGAGGGCGGGGATGGCTGCGGGATGACCGGCGTCGGCCTCGAGCACCTTCTCCAGCGATGCCGCATCACCAGCAGCGAGCAAAGAAGCAACTTCCAGTTCGTCAGCCGAAGGCAGTAGACGATCGACGAATTCTTTGATCTCAGCCTCGGGAACGGCACCGACGAAGGTGTCGACGACCTGTCCGTCTTTGAGGGCGAAGACCGCGGGGATCGACTGCACCTTGAACGCCTGAGAGACGGCCGGGTTCGCATCGACGTCGATCTTCACCAAGATGACTCGAGGTTCGGCCGCTCCTGCGTTGGCGTCGCCGATGACCTTCTCAATGAGCGGCCCGAGACTCTTGCAGGGCCCGCACCATTCGGCCCAAAGATCGACGACAACAGGTGTCGTCATCGAACGTTGGATGACTTCGGCCTCGAATGTCTCGTCGGTGACGTCGATAATCATTGAACAGAAATCTACCGTGTCGCCGCCTCCCTACCGTGGTTGGCTAGGTTCCAGGGCTGATCGACACACCAAGTGTCGCATCGCACACACGACGACAGGAGCCTGCCATGAAGGTCGACGGAGGATTCGGAATGGGTGGCGGCCTGGCCGGTGCCGTGGAGTCTGCCAAGTCACAAGAAGCCGCTGGTTACAGCGGTTTCTGGACAGCCGAAACAGCGCACGACCCCTTCTATCCGCTTGTGCTCGCAGCCGAACACACCACGGAAATCGAACTCGGCACGTCGATCGCGGTGGCCTTTGCCCGCAACCCGATGACGCTGGCCAACTCGGGATGGGACCTTCAGGAATTCAGTCAAGGTCGGTTCATTCTGGGGCTCGGCTCGCAGATCAAGCCGCACATCACCAAGCGCTTCTCGATGGAATGGTCGAAGCCAGCGGCACGGATGCGCGAGATGATTCTGGCCATTCGCGCTATCTGGGACACCTGGGAGACCGGCGACAAACTCGACTTCAGGGGCGACTTTTATCAGCACACCCTTATGACGCCGTTCTTCGATCCCGGGCCCAACCCCTACGGCACCCCGAAGATCTTTCTAGCCGGCGTCGGGGAGCTCATGACCGAAGCAGCGGGCGAAGTGGCCGACGGCTTCATCTGTCACGGCTTCACCACCGAGAGGTACCTACGCGAGGTCACTATCCCCGCCATCGACCGGGGTCGGGCCAAAGCGGGCAAGAAGCCCGTGTCGGCGTCGGACGACTTCGAGATTGTCGGCCCATCGTTCGTGGTCACCGGAAACGATGACGACGAATTGGCCAAGGCAGCCCAGGCCACAAAACAGCAGATCTCATTCTACGGCTCGACTCCCTCGTACCGGCCAGTTCTCGAACTGCATGGTTGGGGCGGCATCCAGGACGAACTCAACACCATGTCGAAGGCCGGTAAGTGGGCCGAGATGGGTGACGTGATTGACGACGAGGTTTTGAATACGTTCGCCGTCGTGGGCGGCCCCGAGGAGATCGCTCCAGAGCTGAAGGCGCGCTACGAGGACGTCATCCAGCGCATCAGTTTCTACGCTCCCTACAAGTCAGATCCGGAGCGCTGGCGTCAGGCGTTCGAAGAGCTCAAGGCCTAACCGCAGGCTCAATAGCTGAGTCACTCACCGAACCGGGTCTCTAGGGACTCGGTCGATTGATCAGCTGGACGCTAGTTCGAGGGAGCCGGCCAAGTATTGCTGCTTGCACAGTGCCCGCTGAAGCTTGCCCGAGCTGGTCTTGGGCAAGGTTCCGGAGCGCACAAGGGCCACATCTCGACACGGCACTCCGACTGCTTCAAGCACCCCACTGCCGATGGCTGTGCGCAGGTCGGCTTGATCGTCCAGCTTTGTCTCGGCGACAACGACAACGGCCTCTTTACCCTGACGGCCTGGCACACCGAAGGCAATGACGTTGCCGGCTCGCACCCCGTCAAGCTCACCGATGAAGCGCTCTATATCTTGGGGGTAGACGTTGCGGCCACCAACGATGATGACGTCCTTGATTCGGCCGCACATCACCATCTCACCGTCGACCATGTAGGCCAGGTCTCCGGTGCGGAGCCAGTCGCCATCGAACAACTCGGCGTTGGCCTCGGGCCGGCGGTAGTAGCCGGGGGTCACGGAGGTGCCGGCGATTTGAAGTTCGCCGACCTGACGTTCGGCCAACACGTCAGAACTACCTGGCGCCACAATCCGGAATTCGAGGCCCGGCACCGGGCGGCCCAGCTTTACCAGATGCCGGACGTTCGGATGATCGTCGGCCACGGGAACAGCGACCCGGTCGAGTTCGAGGCGGTCGCCATCGATTGGGTCGGTGCGCAGACCATCAAGCGGAGTCGGGAAGCAGCCAGCGATCGCCACCTCGGCCATGCCAAAGGCGGGAAAGGGTGCTCCCGGGTGCATGCCATGACGCTCGCCGGCGTCGATGAAGGCTTGCACCGATGCCGGATCAACTGGCTCGGCGCCATTCAGTGCGATTCGGAGGCTGGACAGATCGAGTGTTGTCTTGCTTCGACGCAGCGCCCGCGTGGCCAAGACATAGCTGAAGTTGGGGCCGGCTGTGGCCGTACCGCCGTAGGTCGAGATCCATTCCATCCAACGACCGGGCGAGGCAAGAAAGTCCTGAGGCGCTCCGAGGACGAGATCGATGCCGGCCGACATCGGCAGGATACAGAAGCCGACCAGGCCCATGTCGTGATAGAGCGGAAGCCACGAGACCATCACATCGTCATCAACGTCGACCGCGGCCGCTTCGATGATGGCGTCGAGGTTCGCGGCCACGACGTGGTTCGGCAGCTTCACGCCTTTCGGCTCTGATGTCGAGCCGCTCGTGAACTGCAGAACGAAGAGGTCGTCCTCGTCATAGTCGGGCCGGATGAAGTCGTCGGCCACTGACCCACCGTTCTCGGGCAGAAGCTCGGCAATCGAGTACAGCGGCGGATCCTCGGATGTGATTTCAACGAACGGCGCCAGGTCGGGGTCGACGATGACCGCGATGCAATCGGCGTTGACGATACGCGTCTTCGTTTCGCGGGTGAATTCCTCGATCGAGGCAAGTCGCATCGGCAACGGAAGTACCACCAGGGTTGCGCCGCAAAGCCAGATGGCCTGCATGGCGGTGACGAGATCGGCCGTTGTTGGCCCCAGCAGAGCGACATGATCGCCGCGTTCGATGCCCCGGGCCTGGAGGTAGGCCGCCATAGCGGTGGCTTGATCGTGCAGCTCGCCCCAGCTCTTCGTCACCGGCTGGTCGCCGGTCACGAAGGTGACGGTGCCGGTGCCCTTCGCCGCTTGTTCGATTCTGCTGACGATTGTTCTCACGTCTTGTCTGACTTCCCCTGGCCCGAATTTTTCGGCCGCTGACAGCCTCGGCATCGTACGGGCAACGGGCGCCAAATCGGTTCCCACGGAGCGGTGGCCTGCCACCGTGTGCTGGTGCGCTCTCAACGATCCTTACACTCGGCCGCCGGGGCCTCACCCGGGCACTCGCTTTCGACAGCGGTGCTCTCATTCGTCCGCAAGTCGATGATTCCGGCTTGGATCTCCTGAAAGCTGCCCGCCACAAGGCCCTCAAGCGTAGCCCACGCAGCATCCTGGATCCGTTTGTCGCGCTGGTCGAGCAGCAACGGGTCTACTGGTTGCGCGTAGTGATCAAGCACCGCCTTGGCCATCGATGGCCAGTCGGTGTGTGGTCTCGTTGACATGATATGTCGGAGATCAGCACAGAGGGCAGCGACGGCGCTTTTCGACACACGCCTCGGCTCGCTGCCCACAGCTCTGGCCTTGGCGATTTCACTCATATCTAGCACCAGTCCTCGGCGAGGCCGCAGCCAGCCCTAGACCTCCGTCGCCGCTCGTCGGATACCCGGGATAGGTGCGTCTACGTCGTCAATCACCACCTGGACTATGTCACGCAAATCGATCACGTCGCTTGCCCTCGACCGGATCCGATCCGATCCGCGCTGCACGAATGGCCGTAGCGGAATAAGCGCCAGCGAAATCAACACTCGCTCTGCTGTGGCGATCATGATCCCGAGGTCGTAGACCGAACTCCAGTTCTCGATGTAGTGGAGGTCGAGACGGCGATAGGCCGAAAAGCTCGGGTTCTCCCGAGCCTCAACCTGCCACAGGCCAGTAATGCCCGGCTTCATGCGCATCCGGTTTTGCAGCTCGGCGTCGAACGCCTCGGTTTCGGCGGCGAGCGCCGGCCTTGGGCCGACAAGGCTCATCTGGCCGCGTATCACGTTGATCAGTTGCGGGATCTCGTCAATCGAGGTGTCGCGCATCAGCTTGCCGAACCGCGTCACACGAGGATCCGAGGAAATCTTGAAAATTGGGCCAGTTCGCTCGTTCTTGGCTGCCAGCGACGCATGTTGTTGGTCAGCGCCATCAATCATGGTGCGGAACTTCAACATCTCGAATTTCTCTCCGCCGAATCCAACTCTCGTCGATCGGTAAAGGACCGGGCCTTTGCTTTCAAGACGAATTACGGCTGCTACCAAGACGAGAAGCGGCGACGCTACGACTATCAGCACCAACGAAGCGACAACATCCATTAGACGCTTTGCTGCGAGCCCGAACCTCCGACCTGTTCTCGCCGGAGTCAACACGGTGATTGGCTCATGCGAAAGGGCCCTGACAGAGAATCCACCCTCAGGCTGACGACTGACACCATTGCTCAGCATCACCGGCAGCCCGCTACGCTGGATAGTACGCGATAGCCGCCTGAAAGCTGGGCCACGAAACCCGGTCGGCGTGATAAGTGCTGCATCAGCGTTGTTGCGACGCAGGACGTCGACCACACGGTCCGTCGTCCCCAAGAGCAGCGGTGTGAGACCAAAACGCTCGGCCACTTCTGCATCTCCAACAACGCCAAGCGGGCGCAGACCTGACTCAGGATGATCGATCATCAGCTCGTAGAGCTCGAGCGCGTCCTCTCCGACGCCAACAATAATGACGTCAAGATCGTCGTGAAGAATCCGCTCTCGACCTGTCAGTTCGCGCAACGTGCCACGGACAAGCGATCGCACGACATAAAAAAGACTCCCTCCGAGGACGAGTTCCCACGCTCCCACTGGCCAATCGAGAAGATTGCTGGCGATCGCAACAATGCTTGTGGCGAGTCCAGTTGCGGTGAGGACCGCAAGACCCTCCTCGCTCCGCGCAGGAGACAAGAAGCCCGTATACAGCAGTCGTCTCCAGAGCAACACGAGCGTTGCAACCGTTGCCAGGGCAACCAACATCCACGACCGTGTCGCCACACGCCCGACGTTCGTGGGTCCAATCTCCACCACGAGAACCAAGGTCCAGATGGCCGCCGCCGTCACCCCGTCCACCAAAATTTGCGCGCTCCAAAATGCCCTCCGCCAGTGCATATCCTATTCCTCCGCCACGGTCGCGATCCCGCTCGCGAGCCCGTAAACGCACTATAGAACATGGTGACGCTGGGGTGTGGGATTGTTGCCCGGCTGGGGGAAAGCGCCCAGAGCGGTCCCGCGACCGCCAAGCGCTATTTATGCCAACGAGTACCTAAAACTAGCGTCGCGCTCCACCGATTCCGCGAAAGTACCTGAGCGGCAAGCAACGAGACAGCGACCCCAAAGGCGATCTTCAACGCGACTGTCGCGAGTTCAGACGAAATCGACGCAACCGAGGCAACCCGAACAGCAACGGCAATGCCGAAGATGTGGAACAGATAGATCGGGAACGAGAAACGACCCAGCGATGCCAGCCACACGACTGGGCGGCGCAGGACCAGAGCAGCAGCTCCAACGGCCATCCCGATACCGGTGCCGAGGAGAGAATCGCGACCGACGTCCACGTCAATCTCGGAGAACCAAACTATCTGTTGGAACACTAGACCCGCGCTCGCGATAGCAACAAGGGCGACAAGTCGTTCGCGACGTGGGCGAAAGGAAAATCGAGCCACGGCACAACCCAGAAAGAAATAGGGCAACAAGTAGATAAAGCCGTCGAGGTTAAATAGCTCGATAGAAAGCACAGGCCGAAGCGCTACAGCCGTCGCTGTAGCCGCAAACACTCGAACAGGCGTCGCCAAAAGGCCCTGCCGCTCCAACACCACAACAAGCAAAAAGATCAACAGCAACGAAGGCAAGTACCAGAACTGCTCGAACCGGTAGAAGTAAATCCGCCACCAATCTCCGATCTCCAGACCTGATTCGTTCCCCCGAACAAAGATGCGCAATGCAAAAGACAGAGCCGAAACGGTCAGAAACGGACCCATGAGACGCCGCACCTTTCCCTTAAGGAATGGCAACATCGGCCCATCCAGGGGCCTCTGCCCATAGAGGTAGCCTGAAATTATTGTGAACAATGGCATCCGGATGTTCTCAGTGGAGAAGGTGAAATACCGCAGAACGTCCTTCCTTAGCTCTTCGACTACAACAACATCAGCGCCCTCCACCGAATGGTAAGCGACGAGCAACAGAACTGCTGCACCCCGAAGCGTCTCAATCGACGAGTCATTGGTCGCTCTCAGACTCAGGTTGCGCGCCTGGCTCGCCGCTCGCAGCCGAGCACGGGTACCCAGGACGTGAGAAAGAACACCTTCATTTCGCTCTGCTCGTTGATCCGCCATCGCCGAACGCAAGTGTGCCATGTTCGTTGCTAGGCAGTCCACCCCTAGGAGTCTGCTGAGCAAGGCGCTTGTTGGGGGGCCGGGTGGGGCGGGTGGGGCGGTCGGGGTCATGGATTGTTTCGGTCGGCGGGCTGGCGTGGGTGCAGCAGGTGGCGTACGCGCTTTGGTAGGGCTGGCGGGGTGATGGGGCCCCGTTTTCAGGTCGGAGCGGTGATGGTCCAGCCGTGGTCGTGGGTGAGGCCGAGGGTGAGGAGTCGTTTGAGGTTGATGGCGGCGCAGCGGTGGGCCCAGCCGAGTTGGTTGCGTTTAATGCCTCGGTATCGGAGCCGTCGGTGGTTGTCTCTGACGAGCCAGGCGATGGTCCGTTCGATCATGGGCCGGTGCTGACGGTAGGTAGTGTCGAAGTCGTCGGTGTCGGCTTGTCGTCTCGCGGCGGCGAGCATTGTGTGGTGCGTGTTGAGCACGATCACGCGTCCATTCTTGGCGTTGGTGCAGCGGGACCGGACTGGGCAGGTTGCGCAGTGCGCTCCGAAGCGGGCGGAGCGTTTCGCGCTGATGGTGACGGTGATGTCTTCGGGGCAGGTGACGGTCCCGGCGTCGAGGTCGATGGCGAAGTCGTCGAGGGTGAACCCGCCTTCGACTGCTGGTCGCAGCGGCGGTGGTTTGATCACTGCGGCCATGTCACGGTCTTTGAGGTGGGCGCGGAACTCGCCTGAGCTGTAGCCCGAATCGCCGAGCACTTCGGTGCCTGGCGGTTCGTTTGCGATCAGGTCGGGGGCGGCGTCGGTGTCACCAACATTGCCTGGTCCAATGTCGCACGCGGTGACCAGCCCGGTGTCGGGTTCGCCAGCCACGTGCGCTTTGTAACCGTCGCGATACGCGCGGCGGGTCTTGTGGGCGTGGCGGGTTTCGGGGTCAACAGTGGAGATGACCCGATCAGGGGCCGTGCCGCGTGTGATGCGCCATTGGCCGGGCCGCTCCCCGGGCTCGACGTCTTGACCCGCGACCAGCGCCAGCAACGCGACCGCGTCAGTCTGCTTGTCGCTCAGTTCCAGGCCGCCGGCCACGAGGTCCTCGGCCGCCCACACCAACTCGTTGGCATCATCGACGAGCTCGGACACCAACCGGTCCCGGTCAGCGGGGTCTTCCCAGTCACAGGGCGGCCGGCCCGGTTCCAGATTGTGTTCACGAACCCACACCGACGCCAACACGGGGATCAGCTTGCGGACTCGGCGGATCTGGGTAGCGATCATCGTGATCGTGTCCTGGCGGGCCACCGCGTCGTCAAGGACGGTCGAGTCCAACGCCCGACGGGTCTTGGCGGCCAGCACCCCGGATTCGGCCATCACCGCCGCGACCGCTTCGAAAATCCGTTTCGGCCGCTCGGACGCGTTGAGCTTGTTGCGCCACAACACCAGCACTGTCGAGTGGAACGCCTCATCGGTCAACGCCAACCCTGTCGCTGCTTTCCACGCGATGTTCGTCTCGAGCTGGCGGACCGCTGCACGATCCGACAGGCCCTCCAGAGCCTGCAACACCATCACCGTCGCGATCACATCGGCAGGCACCGACGGCCGACCACGGCCCGTCGCGAACAGATCCGCGAACATTTCGTCAGGGAACAACCGCAGCCGATGCTCAGCCAAAAACGCGTAGACCGAGCCCTCCCCGACAAGATGGGCGCACAACGCCGCCGCGTCCAACAACTCACGATCCGGAACCGAC
>JBLINY010000056.1:0-28635 GCA_047638695.1 Acidimicrobiales bacterium
TGTTGACTTTCGCTGGGGCGATTTCAACAACTACCGAATCGCTGGACGATTCGGCCGGCTGTTGACTTTCGCTAGGGCGATTTCAACAACTACCGAATCGCTGGACGATTCGGCCGGCTGTTGACTTTCGCTAGGGCGATTTCAACAACTACCGAATCGCTGGACGATTCGGCCGGCTGTTGACTTCGGCTAGCTAAGGGAACGGTGATTGGGCCCGATGCTTCGGCATCGGGTCCTTTCGCGCTCTAGCCCGCGGCTTGCGAGAGACGCTTTCTCGTCAGGTAGGCGCGGGCAACGAATATCAATGCTGCTGCGAACGCAATCGGCAGCGAGGCTGGCAATACCAGCCCGATGAGCAATAGCAGTGAGAGCACTGCGGCGGAAACTGTCTTGGTCATTTTCTTGTCCCTCTCGTCGTCTCGTTCTTCGTGTCGAAGATTGACCGAGGTAGCCGCAGCCCTCATCGGGGAATTCCCTATCCGGCCCCCGTCAGATCGGCGAAGACGCAAGCCTCCTGTAAGGGCACACAGCCAGAAGCTGGGCCGCCCGCACGATGTCATGAGCGCCACCACTAGGGTTCGACGGTGACCGACAACAGCACGCGAGCATTGGCCGACAACACGCTGCCGCCGGGCACGTGGCGTCTTGATCCGATGGGCTCGAAGGTGATGGTCGTTGTGAAGAAGATGCGCTTCATCACGGTCACGGTGGCCCTCGAGCCGGAGTTGGGTGAGGTCGTTGTCGACGACGACGGTGAAGTCTCCTCGGTCGACGTGACGCTGATTGCGGCTTCAGCCGAGTCAGGCATGGCCAAGCGGGACACGCATCTTCGTTCGGCCGACTTTCTGGATGTCGGTTCCCACCGGCTGATCAGCTTTCAGAGCACCGACGTTGTTCGTTCCGGACTCGATTTCACCGCCAAAGGCACGCTCTCGATCAAGGGCAAACAGTCGCCGCTGACGCTCGATGTCACCGCTGTCTCGGTCGTCGGGGAGTCGTCGGTCTTCTCGTTCTCTGGCGCCGCCGATCGAAATGTCATTGGTCTCGACAAGCTTCCCAGCTTTGTTATCGCCGACGAACTGCGTGTCGCAGGATCGGCCAAAGCGAACCTGGCTCAGCCGGCCGACTAGCTTCGTTCGCGTGCACCTGAACGACTTCGCAGAGACGTCCGAACCGCTTGACATGACGTCGAGCGAAGAGTTCGCGTCGTTGCTCCAGAGCGCCAACGATCTGGGCATCGAACATGGCGACAACATCCGCTATCTCTCGCGCAACGTGATCATGCGCCATCAGCGCTTCCACTTCCTCGAGTGGGGCGACCCGGCCAAGCAATCGGTGCTGCTGCTTCACGGCTCGAATCAATCGGCCCATTCGTTCGATCTCGTCAGCCTGCAACTGGCCGACCGCTTCCACGTGTTCGCCCTCGACCAACGAGGACACGGTGACAGCGAGTGGTGTCGCGACGCCGACTATTCGTCGGAGGCAATGGGGCTCGATGCAGCTGCCTTCATTGACGCGATGGGGCTTGATCAGCTCATCGTGGTTGGCCATTCGATGGGCGGTCAGAACGCAATGCGGCTCACCCTCAGCCATCCCGAGCGAGTCACCAAGCTGGTGTTGGTCGACATCGGGCCTGAGGTTTCAACCGAGGGGGCCAAGACCATCCGTCGGTTCGTCACCGAGACTCGCGAGTTCGACAACATCGATCACTTCGTGGCTCGGGTGCAAAAGTACGACCCCTACCGGTCACGCGAGCACATCGAACGCACGGTGAAATACAACATGCTGCAGCGGGCTGATGGGAAGTTCGTGTCGAAGCACGATCATGGCGAGCGCCTCAAGGCCACGGGCGAGCACCGGCAACGAGGCGACCGCTTCACCCTCGACGACGTTGCCGACCTCCCGATGCCACTGCTGCTCATCCGGGGAGCCGACTCGAACATTCTCACCGCCGAGGCGGCCGTTCGCTTCGCCGAAGCCGTGCCCGATGGCCGGCTTGTCACCGTGCCGAACGCCGGGCACAACGTGCACGGCCAAAACACACCGGCCTTCCTCGATGCCGTCGTGCCGTTCCTGACGAGCTAGTCGAGCAGGCCGCTAGCCCCGGGTGCTAGCGGTTCAGCGTGCTAGCGGTACAGCGTGCTAGCCGTTCAGTCCCATGAAGCGGCGGGCATTGTCATACAAGACCTTTTCGCGCAGCTCGGTACGGCCGACGGACTCGAACGTGTCATCGAGCTCTTGCAACGCTCCCGGGTAGGTGCAGTCGTAGTGCGGGTAGTCCGATCCCCACACCACGGTGTGGGCCAGGCCCATATCGGCGATCTGAGCGAACGCCGCCCCCTCTCCAGCCTCCATGGTGACAAAGCACTGCTCGCTGAAGATCTCTGTCGGTTCCCGCTTCAGGCGGGGCACATGGTGACCCATGCTTTCCTTGTGCTCGTCGAGCCGCTCGAGCCAGTACGGAAGCCAACCCAGGCCGCTCTCGAAGAAGCCAACTCGCAGATTGCGATGGTCGTCGAGGATGCCGCTAGCCACGATCTCCATCACCGATGCCATCTGCTCGAACGGGTGGCAGACCATATGAACGTAGAACGGATTGGTGTACCGGGTTCGGGCAAAGCTGGTCATCTTCGAACCGAAGCTGCCATGAATGGCCACGGTCAGATCGGCGTCTTCCGCCGCCGACCACACCCGATCCATTTCTTCAGAGAAAAGCTCGAGGCCGTTGTAGCGCTCGGGCCGGAAGGTTATGCCCGTGAGGTTGTGCTCGGCTGCGAACGTGATCTCATCGACAGCAGCGTCGACCGATTGCAGAGGACACACCGCCATGCCGAACAGCCGGTTCGGGTTCTCTGACACGAAGTCGGCGATCCAGCGGTTGTAGGCGCGGGCGTTGGCCGCGGCCACGTCGGCTCGTTCGATGTCGCCAGCCAGAAGATCGATGCTGGGGAACATCAGAGCAGCATCGAGGCGCTCGGTGTCCATTACCTTCAGCCGTTCGGCTGGGTCGTAGCTGCCCGGCACGATGTCGTCCCACGTGATGTCGGGCTTGGCGTAGGCGCCGGGGATGCAGGCAGGAGCAGCGGTAGCGCCGGTCGCTTTGCCGTTGGCCCAGAGGCTGTCCCTGCCATCGGCCCCTCGCCCGGCTCTGATGATTAGGTCGCGGTATGCCGGGTCGCAGTACTCCTGCCACACCGACGGCGGCTCGCAGATGTGGGCGTCGGCGTCGTAGACGGGCGTGTGATCGGCAGTCTTGAGCGGTCCGGTGGTTGTCCCCATAGCCACAGTTTGCGCCGGGTCAGACGATCTTGGCCACCAGATCGGCGAAATCGTCGGCCACAACGTCGAAGTCTTCGGGGTTGCCGTCGTCATTGCCGCCCGGCTCGTCGTAGCGCGGCAGCACGAAGGCGGTACGGAAGCCAACGGCCATGGCCGCTCGAAGATCGCCGGGATGGGAGGCAACCATCATCACCTCGTCCGGCGTGCGGCCAAGCAATTCGGCACCGCGCTCATAGGCGGCAGCATCAGGCTTGTATGCACCTAACATCTCGCACGACATGATGGCGTCCCACGAGAGGTTGCTGCGTTTTGAACAGTCGACGGCGATGCCCAGGCTCAGTACCGTCAGCACGGTCGTTGTGTAGCGGCTGCGTAGCTTGGGAAGCGCTGCCGGGAACTCGGGCCACGGATCCATGTGGTGCCACACCGCAGTCAGAGCGTCTTTGTCGGCGTTGGTCAGGTTGAGTTCGGGGTTGGCCTCACCGAGCGGATCGAGCACCGCCCGATGGAGCTGATCGGCGTTCATGCAGGGCAGCTCGCCATGTCGTACTTTGGCCAGCATCCGGAACATGTCCCCTCGCCACGAAAGACAGAAGGCCTTTACGTCGAGTTCGACACCACGATCAGCCGCGAGGGCTCCGACGGCGGTCTGGGTCGCTCCCTGCCAGTTGAAGACGGTGCCGCCGACATCGAACGTGAGCGCCTTGACCTCGTTGTGTCCCATGCGAGGAACTTACCGCTGGTGACCCGGCCCTCAGCCAACCAGGCCCTGGCCGCCATCGACCTGGAGGGACACGCCGGTGATGAAGCGGGCTTCGTCGCTATGCAAGAAGAGCGCAGCGTGGGCCACATCCCAGCCCGAGCCCATCCTTCGGCCCAGTGGAACCTGTCGATCGCGCGACGCGACGACTTCCTCGCGAGGCGTTCCTTGGCCGACGCGGGCTTCGATGGCCATGGGCGTGTTCATGAGGCCGGGCAAGATTGCGTTCACCCGTACGCCATAGCGGGCGTTGGTGACGGCGAGGTTTTCGGTCAGGCCCAACATCGCAACCTTGGTGGTCTTGTAGGCAACGAGTGGATAGGCCAGCTTGGCTGCCATCGATGAGATGCTCACCACCGAACCCGCCCCTTGCTCACGCATAACCGGAATGGCGTGACGACTCGCCATCCACACACTTTTCAAGTTGATCTCCCACAATCGGTCGAAGGTGTCGGGGTCGATCTCGAGGGCGTCAGCGTCGCCGCCAGCGATGCTGACACCGACGTTGTTGTGCAGAATGTCGAGTCGACCATGATCGGAGACGATTTCTTCAACCACGCTGCGATGCTGATCGTCTTCAGTGACTTCCAATTCCGTGGCGGTCGCGGAGCCACCCTCGTCGAGAATTAAGTCAACGGTGCCCTGAGCCGAGTCCAGAAAGCGGTCGGCCACAACCACGATCGCGCCGGCCCGAGCCAGCAACATGGCGGTGGCCCTGCCGTTTCCGACCGTGCTGCCGGGCGTCTGGCCCCCACCAACCACCAACGCCACTTTGCCCTCGAGTCGTCCGGCCACCGAGATGTCGATTTCGCTCATCACAAACCTCCTCCCTGCAGTCTGTCTCAAAGACGGGTGTCTCACGAGCGGATCCGGGCCGGAGGCAGCATGACGGAGCCTTGGCCGACCGCCTATGACGGCGCAGCGAACCGTGGAGCGAGGCGGGCCATGATGGCGGCGCCGATGATCATGCTGCAGGCGATCACGATCCACCCCGCCTCGTAGCTGACGTTCTCGACCAGAAAGCCGAAGACGATTGGCCCGCTGAGCACGCCCACATACACGCCGGTTTGGGTGATGCCAGTTGCAGCTGATGCCGCTTGAGGGTTGGTTCGGACGACGGCGAAGTTGAACAGGGCGGGCCAGCCCCAACCGGCGCCAAAAGCCAGGATGATGGCCAGCGCGTGGGTCCACTGAGTTCGCGGAGCCAACAACAAGGCGCCGAGGACACCGATACCGAGACTGATCGATGCGGTCCGCATCGGGAGTTTGCCGTTGTGGTCGGCCTGCCACCCCAACACCATGCGCACGCTGATTCCACTGATGGCACCGAGGCTGAGGAGCAAGCCCGCCGCTCCGGCCGACCAGCCAGCATCAACGGCCGAACTCGTCACCCAGTTGCCAAGCGTTCCTGCGGCCGCCGATGCGAAACCAGCCGACACCGCGGCCAGAATCAGGGTCGACCGATCGCTGACGAGAACGCCGTTCGCTCCTCGAGCTGGTTTGCCTTCGGTTGTGGTCTGAGCGGTGGAAACCGATTGGCTGGGCCCGTCGTGTGGGGCGAAGCGCAACACCGCCCAGAGCGAGAACAGCGCCAGCACGGTGGCCAAGGCATAGCCCCACTGCCAGCCGATGGTGAGGGCGATGACTGGGACAGCCAGACCGCCAAGTAGCGAGGCACCCGGCATGCCCGACTGCTTCACCGCCATGGCAAATCCAAGGCGGGCTGGATCGATCGACTGGCTCAGCAGTTTGTTCGCCGCTGTCTGCCCGGATGAGTTGGCCAAGCCGGCGACGAACAGGACACAGATCATCGCAGTCCCCGAGCGCACGAAGAGGGCGATGAACATGGTCGCTGACGCAGTGGTGAGCAAACTAACGGTGATCATGCGGCGGGCGCCGAAGCGTTCGCCGAGCCGGCCGAGGGTGGTAGACCCCAAGGCCGATCCGAGGAAGAACCCACCAATAAGGAGGCCGAAAAAGCGTTCGGTGATCTCGAGAGCGTCCCGGAGTTCGACGCCGAGCGCTCCTGCGAGGAAGGCCGGGTAAACACTCGACACGGTGGTGAGCACCGAGGCCAGCATGACGCCGTTGATTCGTTGGCCAGAGGGGGCTGTTACCTGGGTCAACCCCCGAGCCTGCCGCCGTCGGGATCGCCGCAGTAGGTGGGGACGTGCGTTCCGATCATCGTCCTGAAGGTAGCCGCCGAGCCGCAACCGTCCCAAGGCAGACGAGGGCAGCTCTAAGGTGGCCTTCACATGATGCCCTCAGACATGGCCATCTCGCTTGATGACATCCACCGCGCCGCCAGCCGGCTTGACGGTGTGGCTCACCGGACGCCGGTCTTTACGTCGCGAACACTCGACGAACGGCTCGGGGCCAAGGTCTTTCTGAAGGCCGAGTCGTTCCAGCGTTCGGGGGCGTTCAAGTTTCGCGGCGCCTACAACGCGATTGCCGCCCTGAGCGAGGCCGAGCGAGCCAGGGGAGTGGTCACCAACTCGTCGGGGAATCACGCTCAGGCACTGGCACTGGCCGCACAACTCTGCAACACAACGGCGGTTGTCGTGATGCCGAACGACGCGCCCGCGAGCAAAGCGGCGGCTACCGAGGGCTATGGCGGAACCATTGTTCGCTACGACCGGTACAGCGAAGATCGAACAGAGATCGCGGCCGGCATCGCCTTAGAGACCGGCCGAGTCTTTATCCCGCCCTACGACCTCTCGACGGTGATGGCCGGTCAGGGCACGGTCGCACTCGAGCTTCTCGACGACGTCCCCGGTCTCGATGCGTTCGTCGTTTGCCTCGGTGGCGGTGGGCTCCTCGCCGGATGTGCCGTGGCAACCACTGCGCTGTCGCCCGGCACCGCAATCTTTGGGGTCGAACCCGAAACAGGTGATGATCATCGAGTGTCGCGGGTCAACGACGCCATCACCTCGATTGGCGTCCCGAAGACGATCGCCGACGGTCAACAGACCCAGGCACCCGGTGAGCTGACGTGGCCGATCAACAATGCTCTGGTGCAGGAGTTCCTCACGGTGTCCGACACCTTCATTGTCGAGACCATGAGCTTCTTGTTCGAACGGATGAAGTTAGTAATCGAGCCGTCGGGGGCAAGCGCCCTCGCCGCGCTGTTTGCCGGGGCTGTCGATGTGTCGGGTCAGCGAGTGGGCGTGACGCTGTCAGGCGGCAACATCGACACCTCGCGATTCACCGAGTTGATGGCTTCAGCGCCGGTATCGGTCGCGAGATAGTCGTTGAGGGGCTGCTCGGCCGCAAATGAGGGACGACTACGACGATGAGTTTCGCTATGACCTCGCGTTCCACAACACGGCTTTGCTGCAGCACTCGACGAGCTCGCGCTCTTGCGATCGACAGCGATTACTGAACAGCGATTACTGGATATAGCGATTACTGAACGGGCTGGTCGGTGGACGAGCCGGCGGTAGTACGGACGGTTGCCTCATGCAATCGAGTCAACAGCTGCAATGTCGATGACTTGTCGAGAGCGAATGCTCGCATCACATCAGGAACGATCAGCGGATCTTCGAGGTCGAGGACATTGCCAATGACCGACAGCTCGTCGACTCGAACCGTGAGCGGGGCATCGGGCCCAAGCGAACGAAGGACGCGCATATTCTGAGCGATGGTCCTCAGCCGTGTCTCGTTGGTTCCCACTTGGACCGAAAGATCGATGGCGATCCAGCCGGTGGAGTAGTTGTTGCGGGCATTGGCCGCGGCTTCCGACTCGGGCATAGTCGATCTATCGGAGAAAAACGTCCGAGGCTTAACGGTCGGTCGGGAAACTCCGTCGATGGAAGCTCGTGTAGGTGAAACTTTGTGAGTTAGGTCGCGGCTTCTCCGGTCCTGGCTTCCTGCACAAGGTTCTGGCCGGCCTTCGACCTAATTGCGCCGGCGAGACCCGACACGATGATGGCGCCGCCTACCAGATGGACCCAGGTGATGCCCTCGCCGAGCGTGACCCAGGCGAGTGACCCCGACACGACAGGTCCGGCCAGCCTCATCAACGGTGGAACGTTGGCCGGGATGTAGTTGAGTGGCCACGTCATAGCCACGTGGCCCAGGGTTCCCGGGATGATCGCCATAGCTAGCGCGGTCCAAAGGTCGCTGGCACCAACGCCCATGGGGTCGAAGCCTGCAAGCAACACGAAGGCCGATACCAACACGGCGGCCGTTCCCATCACCGTGGTGAGGAAGGTGACGACGGCCAGGTCGTCGCGGCTCAGTTTGGAGATCAAGAAGAAGCCAGCGAAGCAAATGGTGCTGCCCATGGCCATCAACATGCCCAGGGGATCGCCGTCGGGCCCGGCCGAACTCCCGAGAATCACGAAAGCGGCGCCAGCCATAGCCACCATCGACCAGACCCGAAACATGGGGGCTGGCCGCTCACCGAACAAAGGGATGGCAAAGAAAGCCACAACAACCGGCGCCAGGGTGCTCATGAGGCTGGCGTCGACGACGCTGGTGCGCTTGATGGCAGTGAAGAACAGCACCTGATTCAGCGAGAATGCCCCACCTGCCACCATGGCCCACTGGACACCGCGCTTGGAGCCGACGTCACGGCCGGTCAACCAGTGGATGATGAGGGCGATCGCCAGCACCCCGACGCCGAACCACAGGCGCCAGAACGAGATGAGGACCCCTGTAGTGTCTGACGATCGAGCCAACACGGGGCCGGTCGCGTAAAACAACACGCCCAGCGCGATCAAGTGGAAGGGAAACCGGGACGCAATGCGGTCCGAGATCGAGGCGGTCACTGCAGGAGGTCTAGCCGCTGCTGTGCCAATCACCACAGCGTGCTCTCATCCGGTGGTGGGCGCCGGCGAGGACGGCCAAACCCATGTATGCGGTGCACCGGCAGGACCAAAACCTTGAAAAGCTGAGGGTTCGGCCGATACGAACGTGCTCGGCGCTACACCTTTCGCTGGGAGAACCATGACCCGCTCGGTACCGCTTGGACAACCGAGCATGGGAGAAGAAGAACTCGAGGCCGTCCGGTCGGTCTTCGAGTCGGGCTGGTTGTCTGGTGCCGACCCAACGCGTGTTGCCTTCGAGAAGATGTTTGTTGGGCCTTCATGTCCTTGGCGCCGGACCCGGTGACGACGTCATCGTCGGCGACTACACATTCCCCGCCACCGGCCACTCGGTTCTTTGGACAGGAGCGACGCCGCGATTTGCCGATGTCCGCCCCGACATCTGGTCAGCCGACCCGGACCACGTTGCTTCGCTGGTCAACGAGCGCAGGGTCGGCATCTTGGCCGTCGACGTGTTCGGCCAGTCGGCCGACTACGACGAGCTGCGAGCGATCGCCGACCGGAACGGCCTCTGGTTATTCGAAGACGCAGCGTGCTCGGCCGGCGCGAGTTGCCGAGGCCGCCCGGCCGGAAGTCTGGCTGACCTGGCCGCGTTCAGCTTCCACGGGCGGAAAGGCATCACTGCTGGTGAAGGTGGTGCGCTCGTCGGGGATCGGTCCGACTGGATGGAAACAGCCCGCAAGCTGCACACCTACGGAATCGCACCGGCCATCAACCGCGAAGGCGCGAGCGACCTCCCCATCCCGGGCTTTGATGTGGCCGGCTTCAACTACCGGATGTCCGACCTCCAGGCCGCCATCATGCAGATTCAGCTGCGGCGTCTGCCGGAGCTGAGCGCATCGCGGGCGAGAGCTGCCGCCTCGTATCACGAGCTGCTCGCCGGGTTTGACGCGGTCACGGTTCCTACCGCGCTCGATGACCGGGTTCATGCCTGGCAGTCCTACGTGATCACACTGGCACCATCGGTCGACCGTGGGCGTGTCGCTCTCGCGCTCCGCGAACGCGGTGTTGGCTGCAACTTTGGTACGTACGCCTCACACCTTCAACCGGTCTATGCCAGCGCCGACCGTTGTCCCGTTTCGGCCGATCTTTTCGATCGTCATTTGGCCTTGGCTATGCACGCCAATCTCTCCGACGACGACGTGACCTACGTTGCCGAGGTACTCGGCGATGTTTTGGGAATGGCAAACCACCTGTCCACGGCGGCTGACCAGTGAGCAGCAGAGCCGCGCCGCTGCCGGAGAATCCGTGGAACGAACATGCCTGGGTTGTCGGAGACCCAGAGATCGGCGAAGGCACATGGGTTGGAGCCTTCACGCTGATTGACGGATCGGGCGGTCTCCGGATCGGCAAGGGATGCGACATCTCCTCCGGTGTTCACATATACACCCACTCCTCGGCCAAGCGCTGCGTGAGTGGACGTGACTTCAGCGAAGTCGAGCGAGCTCCCGTTCATGTCGGCGACTATGTGTTTATTGGAGCAAACGCCGTTGTGAACATGGGCGTGACGATTGGTGACCGAGCCGTGATCGGCGCCGGAGCAATTGTGTCGCGCGACGTCGGTCCTGCGACGATCGTCACCGGAGTACCTGCAAGAATGGTGGGCACCGTCGACTTCGATGAGAATGGCCAACCCACCTTCGATACCCAGCAGGATGAGTAGGAACATATGAGTCTTTCGGTCAGCGGGATGGACCACATCGTGTTGCGGGTCTCTGACGCCGAGGCATCCACCGCCTGGTATCAAAACAAGCTCGGCCTCGAACCGGTTCGGTTAGACGAATGGCGCGCTGGCGAGGCCCCATTCGTGTCGATGCGTATCGATGCCACAACGATCATTGATCTTCAAGAGATCGACGACCAAGATCCTGGCCGCTCAGATCTGTTCGTCAACATGGATCACGTGGCGCTTGTGGTCGACGACTCACTCGACGACATCATCGCTAGTGGCGAGTTCGAGATTATCCGAGGGCCAAACAGGCTGTTTGGCGCCAGGGGTTGGGGCCACGGCGTGTACGTGCGCGATCCCGATGGCAACGTGGTGGAGTTCCGCACGTATGACTGAAAGGCTCGACCGTCCCGCGATGGAAGCTGTCGCCGAGCTCTATCACCGGTACCTCACCGGTCTGGTCTTGGCCCTTGTCGTAGAGAAAGGCGAGGACCGTGCCGCCGATGCCCTCTTCGGGCTCTTCCGACGTCAGCATCTCGACAAGTTCCTGCCCGGCCTCCAAAAGCTTGGGTTGGCCGACCAGCCCGATGCGGTTGCGTGTGCGAAGTACCACTACCTCTCGAACCACGTCGGAGGTGTCGGCGTTGTCTACGTCCCTGAGTCTGATCGCAAGGCTTGGGTTCGCTACACCCCTCCTCGGTGGATCTTCGATGGCACGGCGCTGGCCGCTGTTCCAACTCGAGTCGCCCGTTCGATGCTGCATGGGTGGCATGGTCACAATGGGGTCTCGCTCGGCAACCCTCGCCTCGGCTTCGTGTGCACCGGGCAGACCATGGACGGTGCGCCGGGCCTCGAGGGTTACTACATCGAGGAAGACCACGATCTGGCACCTGAAGATCGGGTTCGTTTTCGCTTCGGCGAGACCTGTCCACCAGTTGCTATCGATGCCCTGCCGGTGTTGGCCGCCGACTCGTGGCCCGAAGACCGCTTGGCCAAGGCGGCGCGGAACTATTCGATGGACTACGTCCGGAACATCATCCCCGTGCTCACCGAGCAGCTCGGGCCGCTCGACGCCAGCGGACTGCTTTACCGCACCGGTCGGCGGATCGGAATGCAATACGCCACCGAGGTTTGCCGAGGCCTAGGCTCATCGCCAGCAGAGGTTCTCGGACGCCTGATGGGCGGCCAGGGTGATCGGGTCGTCGTCGAGGGATCGAGTGTTACCCAGACGACGTGGCGGTTGATGCGGGGGCTCGAATCCGAGTCGGTGGCCGAATGGTTCGACGGTTGGCGCGGTCTTTGGGAAGGCGTTGTCGCCGTGCTTGACCCAACGGCTCGGCTCGAAGTTTCAGCCCGACTCGACCTTGGCGACGACTGCACGAGCTGGCAGCTGAGTCCTCGGCGTTCAGCAACACAGTTCTGACACGGGAAACCCGCAAAAAGCTCGGCAGTGAGATTCGTCACATGGTGTCAGCTTCGGTTCATTTACTTTTAATGTTACGGATGTTGGTAACGCATGTTGCTGCGACGGCATGCGCTTTTCCTCCCGCCCGCCTGGGCAACGCTCATTCAAACGAGGTAGAGAAATGAACAAGAAGATGATTGCTGCAACCTTTGCCCTCCTGCTCGGCCTTTCGGCCTGTGGCAGCAGCAGCTCCGACAGCGAGCCTTCAACCGACGCTGACACGCCGACCACCGTTGCCGACGCTGACACGCCGACCACCGTTGCCGACGCTGACACGCCGACCACCGTTGCCGACGCTGACACGCCGACCACCGTCGCCGACGCTGGCTCCGACGAGGGCGAGATGGAAGAAGAAGGCGAGATGGAGGAAGAGTCCGAGTAGGGATACCCCTTCGTACCAGTTCTTACGAACGAGCAGTTCTTACGAACAGACCGCAGCGCCTGACATCTCAGAGATGTCAGGCGCTCGGCGTTTTGGGATCGCGGCGAAAGGAGGGGCTAGGAAAGATACAGCTAAGCGCCAGGGAGCTTGGCCGGGTCGAGGTTGTACAGCCCGATGACGTTGTTCCACACCATGCGGTCTTTCTCATCCTGAGGAACGCCAGACAGAACATCGCTGAGAATGTCCATGGAGTTGGGCCAGATCGAGTCGTGATGTGGGTAGTCGTTGCCCCAAACCAGATTGTCGATACCGATGTCATGACGAGTCTGGATGCCGTGCACATCGTCCTCGAAGGTCACCCAGAAGTTCCGGTCGAAGTACTCCGAGGGCTTCATGGTGAGCGACTTGTCGAGCTCCCAGGGGGTGCGATAGGCGGCATGGTCGAAACGCTGCTTGAAGTGGGCGACCCAACCGGTCTCGAACTCGGCCAACACGAACTTCAGGCGAGGGAAGCGCTCGACAACGCCCCCGATGATGATGTCGATCGTCGAGTTCACGACGGTGGTGTGCGACAGGGTGTAACCCTTCACGGTGCCGCCCGGGGTTCCCCAATGGTCGGGGAGGCCGCAGTCGAACGACGTACCGGTGAATATGTGCATGGTGATGGGTAGGTCCATCTCCTGCAGGAGAGCCCACAGGGGGTCATAGACCGGATCGCAGTAGGGCTGGGAGATCAGCGTGTGCGATGGAATCGAGAACCCGCGCACGCCCTTCCCGCCGGCACGCTTGACCTCCCGAATGCAGGCATCGACATCGGGAACGGGCAGGCAGCCAATACCAATGAGTCGGTCGGGGTCGGGCGAGCAATAGTCGAACACCCAATCGTTGTGGCGTTGGAAGGCGGCCTCTTTGATCTTGGGGTCTTCCACCGCGAAGGTGAACATCGACAAGCTCGGGTACATGACCTCGCCAGCGATTCCGTCGGTGTCCTGCTCGGCCAGCCGTAGTTCGGAGTCGAGCACGCCCGGGTTCAGGCCGTCGTAGCCTCGAGCGATCAGTTCGTCGGTGGCTGGATCGTCGAGCCGTTTGCCAGCAATACCGAGCCGACCAACGGGCACGGGGCGATTGTCGCCGATCACCAGAAACTCGCCCTTTTTGCCGCCGAGATCCTTTTCGATGTGCGGTGCAGCTCGGCCGAATTTCTCCTCTAGCCCGGCGAAGGCATCTCGGCCTTCGACGACATGTGAATCACCGGAGTAGTAGCGCATGAATCTGATTCCCCTTTAGCGTCTCTTGGCCCTAGCTCAGCAGACTTTGTACCGCGAAGGCGAACTCAGCTGTGGTGGCGGTTCCGCCCTGGTCGACGGTGAGTGATCTGCCCTCGCTGTACACGTTAGTGATTGCTCGATCGAGGCGTTCGGCATGTTCGTTCATTTTGAGCCATTCGAGCATCATCACCGCCGAGAGGAGCGTCGCCGTCGGATTGATTTTGTTCTGGCCGACTATGTCGGGCGCAGTACCGTGGGCTGACTCGAAGTAGGCCCGACCATTGCCATAACAGCCTGATTGGGCCAGTCCCATCCCACCGATCGTGCCAGCCCCCTGATCCGACAGCATGTCGCCGTAGAGGTTGGGCAAGAGCAACACATCGAGCTCATCTGGTTGGAGTACCAGTCGGTGGGCCATGTCGTCGACGATGTAGGTGGTCAGCTTTACCTCGGGGTATTCGAGCCCGATTTCGGCCACGATGTCGCAGAAGAAGCGATCGGTCGCCGGCAACATGTTCGTCTTGGCCGAGACGGTGAGACTGGCTGACCGACCAGCCGCCTCGGATCGTGTCTGCGCGAGATCGTAGGAGAAACGAGCCACCTGCTCGGTGCCGTTCCTGGTGATGACCTTCGCCGCATAACGAGCTTCGCCCTCCCAGTCGAGGCGAGTTCGAGGCCCGACCAGGCCGGCCGATCGGAGATCTTCGGCATCGCCCATGATGCCCACATAGGAGTCTTCGAGGTTCTCGCGGACGATCACATAGTCGAGTGCCTCCGGTCGGGCCATGGGGCTTCGAAAGCCTGGCCTCCATCGAACCGGTCGCACGTTGGCGAAGGTGCCCCAACCCCAGCGGAGGTGAGCTATCCCCGGGGTGGTTCCGTTTGACGAGCCGAACAACACGGTGTCGGCCGCATCAAGGCGCTCGATCATGAACGCTTCGCGTTCGCCCATCGGCATTGCTGCCAGTTCGGCTCCCTCCGGCAATACATCGAACTCGAGCGGCAGATCCATGGCTCGCAGCACGTCGAGTGACGCGGTCATTGCTTCCGGTGCGGCATCATCTCCGGGGGCGACAGCGACGGTGGTCACGACAGTTCCTTGTGCATGACCCAGAACCTAGAACGAGTGGCGCCCCGACCGCTCGCTCGTATGCGGTCCCAAATGGTTGTGCTCAACCGCAGGTTGTTACCAATCGCTACGCTCCCGCTCAATGCCTGAGCGATCGCCAGTTGCTGCGGAAGACCCACCGAGCGGACGCCTTCGTCGCCTTCGCGAGGAGCTGGATGACGAGCTACCCGGGATTGTCGCTCAGCTGGGCAGCCCCGGAGCGCTGCTCGACGAGCTTGATTATGCGATGCGTCCGCCCGTTCACGAAGGGCGAGTCCCCACCTATGGAGCGATAGTGACGCCTGTGTCGGAGCCCATCGAGTGGGAGAGTCTGACGGGAATCTCGGTGAGTCATCGACTCACTCGGGATCTTTCGAACGCTGCGACTCGTCGTTTTGCCGACGGAATGACGAGCTGGGTTGTTCGCCGAGACGACGCGACGACCGAACTCGTGGTCTTCGATCGCTTGGTCAGCTCCGAGCGAGATCTTGTGATCGCCAGCGACAACTCTGGCGGAGTGCTGGTGCAGCGGCACCCGACGGGGACGGTTCGGTTGGTCGGGCCATTCGGCGTTGTCCGTTCGACGCAGGGAGGGTGGCTTCACCAGCCGCCGGTCGAAGGCTGGCTCGATGCGGTTCGTGCCTGTCAGACCGATGAAGAGCAGCTTCTTCTGAAGCGCCTGTTGCGGTTTGCGGTTCATGATCTTGGATCGAGGCGGATTGGCGCGCTTCTTGTCTACCAAACGGCTCCCGCGCTCTCGGAGCGAGTCGAGGAACGACTACCCGCCCCGCCACCTCTGAGGCTCGAGCGGCCAGCGCACCTTGCTCCGCTTGGCCATGTCTTGACGCAGGTCGATGGCGCCGCCATTTTCAACGGCGAAGGAGTCTTGACTCATCTTGGGGTCCGGCTGGTGCCGAGTAGACGCGCCGAACAAGCCGTAGAGCCAATCGGGGGCACTCGGCACACAACGGCCCGTCGCTATAGCTTCGACGAGCCGGATGCTGTTGTGATTGCTGTGAGCGAGGACGGACCGGTCACCGTGTTCCGCCGCGGTGAGCTGCTCGGCCGTTCACGGCCCGCAGACTCGACCGCTATCTGAGCTGTCGTTCGTCGGCGGACGTCAGAAGCCGAGGTTCTTGTCGACCACACCCTCGAACTCGCCCTTCGACTGGGCGTGACCCAGATTGCGGACGAAACGGGCCACGTTCTTGGGTGCCCGCAATTGGCTGGCGCCAGCGGTGTGCGGTGTCATCGCGACATTTCGGAGCTGGAACAGCTTGTGGTCGGCCGGGAGCGGTTCGCCGGGAGCAACGTCGAGGGCGGCGCCACCCAGATGGCCAGACTCGAGGGCGGCAACGAGAGGTTCGTCGGCGATGATCTCGCCTCGTGTCACGTTGACGATGTAGCTGCCGGGCTTCATTTTGGCGATCGTCTCGGTGTCGAACATCTGGTTGGTCTGGTCAGTGAGTGGCAGGCACACCGCCACGACGTCCGACTGGGCCAGAAGGTCGTCGATCCGGTCGAGCGGCCACACCTCGTCGACGCCGAACTCGGGGGTCAGCGATTCCGGAGCGGCCGGGAACTCGTCGACGGCGATGGTGTTCATGCCAAAGGCGACGGCCCGCTTGGCCATGCCCCGGCCGGTGCCGCCGAAGCCGAGCACGCCCATCGTGAGGCCTTCGAGCTCGATCTCCTGCCGGCGCATCGCTTCACGGTTCGCCCATGCCTCGGGGCCCAATTTGATGGCCGTGTGGATCTGGCGGGTGAGCGCTAGCAGCAGACCCATGCCGGTGTCGGCGAGATGGCCGCCTACGAGGCCCTTTTCGCCCGTGAGTACAACGTCGGAGCTGATGAAGTCGGGAAACATGAACATGTCGACGCCCGAAGCGGTGGCATGTACCCACTTGAGTTTTGGCATGTCAGCAAAAAGTCGCTTGTTGAGAACGCCGAGAATTACCTCGGTGTCTGCCGCGTACTGGGCCGCCTCTTTAATGTTGGCGGCTACTTGGATGGTGCTGTCATTGGGTGCAGCCCGGCCGATGTTGGCCAGATACTCGGGCTTGGCCTCGGGCATGGTGAGGCCCTCGATGACGAGGATGTTGGTTGGTCCGTCGAGCTGAACGCTGGTCATATTTCTGAACTTAGTAGAGGTTGTTCGCAACGTCGTGGTCGATCATCTCTTGCATCTGCTCCAGGGTCACCCCGGCAGACGCGTTCTGATCGACCATGGCCTTGGCCAACCCGGAAACGGCGGTTGGATTCGTTGTCAGATCTGGTGAGTTCCACAGCTGCGATCGGATGACACACTTCGCGCAATGCAGCATGGCGTCCTCGACCTCGACGATGAGTGCCAACTTTGGCGGACGGCCAACTTCTTTTCCGGGGAGCGCGACGGTCATCGAGTCGAGCAAATCCTGGTCGGCCACAATCGTGGCTCGGCCGGCAACCCGCATGGTGGTCTGTACGCCGGGGACGAGGAAAATGAGACCGACGTGTGGGTGCTTCAAGACGTTGGTGAAGGTGTCGGCGCGGTGATTGCCGGGTCGTTCGGGGATGGCCAGGGTTTTCTCATCGAGGATCTTCACAAAGCCGGGTGGGTCGCCCTTCGGCGACACGTCGAAGCGGCCCTCGCCATCACTCGATGCGATGAGCACAAAAGGCGATCGTTCGATGAAGGAACGGCAATGCTCGTCGATGTGGTCGATGCTCTTTTCGGCCACGATCGGCCGAGGGGGCCGGATGATGGCCCGAAGTTCGTCTTCGTTGACGATTCGATTGCTGAACCGCTCGGTACTACTGAACTGCTCTGTCTGGCTATGCGTTCTGCTCATTGAGGCCCCCTGGGTGAGGGCCAGTCTGTCAGGTGTTGCCCAGCGCAATGATGGGATAGCCCTCGATCAGGCTGAGGAGTTCCGAGGAAGGGAGGTCGGGGAGTGTTCGCCCGAACTGTTCGGTGCGTAGTTCGGCGATCCAGGTCGAGTGTTGGTATTCGTGATTGATGATGGCCGTCAGCATGGTGCTGCCGATGACTGCCAGCTGTTGGGGCGCTCCGACATCGCCGGATGCGATCTTCGTGGCGGTCGTATTCACCCGTTCGGCGACTGCCGTGCGGAACTCGTTGATCTGGTCGATGCTCGGAAGCTCACCACGGTCTCGCACCGGAGTCGCTGAGTCGGCCAGTCGCTCAAGCAAGGGATCGACGGGAGGTTCGGCCGCCGTGAGGTTGCGCATCATGAAGTGAGCGACGGCGGGTTGGTGGGCAAGGTGCCAGCCGGCGCCGCTTGCGTCTTCGTCGGCCCGCCAGTGAACTTCGTCCTCCGACAGGTCCAGCCAGAGCGTGTCCGTGTAGTCGAGGGCTCGCTGGTATTCGACCAACAGATCCTCGATGGTTGGCAACATCAGATGTGCTCCTTCGTTAGGTAATCGACCGTACGCTGCGCTGCCGCCAGCGCCCCCTCGATGTGGCCAGCTGACACCGCTGAAGTCTCGGTGGAGCTCCCAGAAGAGTCGGCCGTCCCACATGGGCTGACGCAGCGACGCTGATCCGAACAGTTGATAGTTGACGTGTTCGTGGACGTCCGGTGGTGAGGTGAATTCCTCGACTCGCCAATCGCAGACTTCGACACGCAACGGTGAGACGGCCCGCCATTGGTCGTGCACCGGGAGGGCCAGTGTTCGCATCAGGCTGGCGACACGCTGTTCGTCGGGCCAGAACCAGGTGGCCCCGAGGTCGAGCGCTCGGTCGTCGATGGTTAGCGATCGCAGGCGACCACCGACGGTAGGGCGAGCTTCAAACAGGGCGACTTCGACGCCGGCGGCGATCAGCCCCGGAGCCGTTGCCAGGCCGCTAATGCCTCCGCCGACGATGGCGACTCGACCGATAGTCATGGCCTGTACTCTAGGATCAGCTCACATAGTTCCAAAGGGGGTGGTTGCTATGACACCTATAGGTTTTACTTATGGGCTGGACCTCAGTTATGTTCAGCTTCAATACGCCCTGAGCGCGGCAGAGTGTGGCTCGTTCTCCTCTGCTGCTCGTCTTTGCGGTGTCTCCCAGCCTGCTCTGTCGAGCGGGGTTGCAGCCTTGGAACGGACGTTGCGGATGACCCTGTTCCAGCGGGGAGCGGGCGGTGTTGAGCTCACCGATGCAGGGCAGACGCTGTTGCCGTTGCTTCGGGCCACCGTCACCAACGTCGATCACCTGGTGAGCGCGGCCCACCAACTGGCCGAACAACGTCCCGCCTTCCGTCTTGGGGTCTCGCCCCTCGTTTCGCCGGATCTGATTGCCGGTGTCTTCGCTGCTGCCCGTTTGGTCCGTAGCGACACGCCGATAGCCGTGACCGAAGCCAATCTGGATGAGCTCGAGAGGGCGCTGCTTGCTGGGCGTCTTGACCTTACGCTGACTCCGTCGGTCGGTGGCGACCACGATGATCTGTTGCGTCGCCACATCCGGAGCGAACCGCTTTGTTACATCGCGGTCGGAGACGGCGAAAGGTTTGGAGCGGTCGGAGAGGGCGAAAGGTTTGGAGCGGTCGGAGACGGAACGGTAAGTGGAGAACAGAGCGGGTCAGGTCGGACGCAGTTGGCCGATGTGGTGGGCCGAACGTTTGTGTTGCTGGCCGAGGGTTGTGGTCTCACGTTGTTTACACGGTCGGCGATCGAAGCGGCGGGTGGAGAGCTGCACGCCCACGACGTGCGGGCAACGAGCTACCAACGGTTGTTTGATTGGGCTGATCTCGGTCTGGGTGATGTTCTGGTTCCCGAGTCGAAGGTTCCGGCCGGTCGAGTGTCGAACGGAGTGTTCGATGGTGACGAACAGGTCGAGATCGGTTTCGAGGCGCGGTGGCGGCGTCGATCTGACGGCGATCCACAAATCACCGCCATCGTCACCGCTCTGAGTACCTCGTGAGCTGGGCTTCTCAGAGCTGCTGGGTCAACCAGGGAGCCCTGTCGCCTCGATTCGTGTTGAAAGTGGCGCCGCGGTTCGCTGCTGACGAGCGATAGCGCGAACATCGTTCTTCTCGCCGTCGGTATCTTGGCCGGCGCACCAAATCAAGGGGAAACGACATGGGTGGTCCACTCGAAGGTTTCAAAGTGATCGAGTTGGCGGGCATCGGGCCTGGTCCAATGTGCGCCATGCTGTTGTCAGACCTCGGTGCCGAGGTCATCCGCATCGACCGCCTCGAGGCGGCCGATCTCGGGGTGCCGCGACGAGGCCGCCAGTTCGATGTTCTGAACCGAGGGCGCCGATCTCTTGGCGTCGACCTCAAAAGCCCCGAGGGCGTCGAGACTGTCTTGCGCATGGTCGAGCAGGCCGATGCTCTCATCGAGGGGTTCCGGCCAAAGGTCACCGACCGGCTGGGTCTCGGGCCTGACGTGTGTCACGAGCGTAACCCTCGGCTCGTCTACGGCCGTATGACAGGTTGGGGGCAAGACGGTCCGTTGGCTATGGCTGCCGGTCACGACATCAACTACATCGCTCTCACCGGTGCCCTTTCGGCCATTGGTGTCGCTGGTGGTCAGCCGGTGCCTCCGCTGAACCTAGTCGGCGATTTCGGCGGCGGTGCGTTGTACCTGGCGTTCGGTGTTTGTGCCGCACTGCTCGAAGCTCAGAAGTCGGGGCAGGGACAGGTGATCGATGCGGCCATGATTGATGGCGCCGCCTCGTTAAGTGCGGCGATCTATGGGCTCCATGGATCGGGCATGTGGAATCCCGAGCGAGGCACGAACGTCCTCGACACGGGCGCCCATTTTTACGGTACCTACGAGTGCGCCGATGGAGAGTGGATCTCGATTGGTTCGATCGAGAAGAAGTTCCACGACATCTTGCTCGAGAAGCTGGGACTTGCCGAAAGTGACATCCCGGACCGCATGGATCGAGAACGGTGGGTCGAACACAAGAAGATGCTCACCGGCTTGTTCCTTGAGAAGACCCGCGCCGAATGGTGCGAGATCATGGAAGGCAGCGACGTGTGCTTCGCTCCGGTGCTCTCGATGGCCGAGGCACCCGAGCACCCACACATGAAAGCCCGTGGCACCTTCATCGAGCTCGAGGGGGTTGTTCAGCCGGGTCCCGCGCCTCGATTCAGTCGTACACCTGGGGCCGTGCAGGGGCCGGTGCCGGCGCCGGGTGAACACACCGACGCCGTTCTGGGCGATTGGGGTTGGGCCGAGGCTGAAATTGCGGCGCTCCGATCCGCTGGCGCGGTCGGGTGAGTTCCGTCCCGAGCAGCACGGTCCCGAGTAACCCCGTCCCGAGTAACACCGTCCCGAGTAATACCGTCGCCAACGAGGCGGGCAACTACCGCTTCGTCCCCGGGATCTCGCCTTACTCGGGCGGGGTGCGCGCTGATGCCGGCTACCGGATCGTGCACACCACTCTGCGAACGCCGCCGCCGTGGCAGCAGGGTTTCGCTTCTGCCGACGGTGTCATCGGCGCAGCTGGCCGTGACATTGCCTCGCTCTGCTCGGTCGAGCTGCGGTGCCCGCAGCCTCATTCGTTCGATGGATTCATCGAGTTCAACGACGAGTATCGACAGGCCCTCAGTAGCCGAGACTTACTCCTCACCGGTGGGGTGAATCCGGTGGCGCGTACGAACGTGGCCCCGGTTGTTTCGCCGCCGGCCGCCACCACGATGTTCGGGTTCGGCTACACCGATACTGACCCGTGGGAAGACGGATCGCCATCCTTTGTGATTGCGGGCGCCGGCGATATTCGTGACCAGTCTGAGCTGACGCCTGAGGCCATTGTGCGCGCCGGTGATCTGTGGGCCGACGCTGGCGCGCAGCGAGCGGGGGTGGTGCTGGACGAGATGGAAGCCCGGATGGCGGCGCTCGAGGTGTCGTGGACCGATGCCACGATGGTCGACATTTACTGCGCCGAGTCGGTGCACGGGGTGCTTGAGTCGGTTGTGCTTGCTCGCATGGGGTCGGCTGCCGGCCTCGGCGTGCATTGGCACCTGGCCGCTCCGCCGATCGCTGGCCTCACGTTCGAGATGGACCTGCGGGGCGGGACGGTCGAGCATTGGGTCTAACCTGCGGCTTAACGCGAATGCCCCCAAATACCTCACAGAAAGGGCTGTCGTGACAATTCCCGCGACCTTCCGAGCTTTTCCCGACCGCATTGAACTCTCCGGAATTCGGGCGACGGGCACAATTGGTGTCCTTCCCGAAGAGCAGGCAAGGGCTCAACCTTTCGAAGTCGACATCGTGATTGAACTCGATGTCCGGAATGCGGCCCGCACCGACGACCTCGAGCAAACCGTGAACTATGCGGCTGCGATCACCATGGCAACAAAGGTGATCGAGTCAGAAGCAACTCTGCTGCTCGAGCGGGTTGCCACCCGAATAGCAGAAGAGATCCTGGGCTTGGCCCGCGTCGATTCGGTTGAGGTCGTCGTCCGCAAGCTTCGTCCGCCGGTGCCCGAGGACATCGCGTCGACAGGGGTCCGGGTCACCCGGCGCCGGGCCGATCTGTATGTCGCACCACGGCAGAGCGTGCCGGCCTATATCGCGCTCGGCAGCAACCTCGGCGACCGAAGAGAGAACCTCCGCTTCGGGGCGCGCAATCTTCCCGGCTTGATTGCCTTGTCCGGGGTGTACGAGACCGCACCCGTTGGCGGTCCCGAGCAAGGCGCCTACCTCAACGTGGTTGCCCGCATCGAGACCGAGCAGCATCCCTTCGAACTGCTCGAAACCTGCTTGGCCATCGAAGCCGGTGCCGGGCGAGAACGCACCGTGCGGTGGGGTGCCCGCACCCTCGACCTCGACGTGTTGTTGTGGGGTGACGCCACCATTGAGTCCCAGACGCTGACGGTGCCGCATCCCCGTATGTGGGAGCGTCGATTTGTGCTGCAACCGCTCAACGACCTGGCCCCCGAGCTACTGCCCGACGACTGGGATCAGCGTCTACCGGCCGGGGGCGTTACTCGTGTCGACGATCTCGAGATCTGAGCTCGGCCTGTCGGATGCGGTCGGGGTAATGGCAGCGGCCATATTCGGGTGTGCCACCAATCACAATGTCAAGCAGCTCCGCGTGCTGGTCGGTCTCTTTCCATGGCAGCGCGATGTACAACGGCAGCTCGAACGCTCGCAGCCGGTCGAGCTGGGAGTAGACCTGCTTCTGATAGATGAAGCGCTCATCCCAGGGCCAGTCGTGCGGCGCAAAGCCAGTGCCGGGATCGATCACGGTCTGGGCCCTGATGCCAAAGGTGTCGGCTCGAGCCAGGATTCCGTCGAAGAAGTCGAGCAAGACTTGCACCGGATCGTGGTCGGTGACGTGCTCCATGCGCAGCGGGTCGGGTCCGGACAAGAATGGCAGCACCACGGGGCAGCCGAACTCGGCAGCCACCTCCATCATGGGGTCTTGCTGCAACCCATCGGCGGCGTTGAGCCACGTAACTCCCGATTCCAAGGCTCGCCTCGCCGTTTCCGGACGCCAGGTGTCAACGCTGATTGGTACGTCGTAGCTGAGCAGCGTTGGCAGGACGGCGGCGATCCGATCCCATTCCTCGTCGATGGTCGTCTCCGCCGCCGCAAACGTCGAGCCTTGCCCGCCAAGGTCGAAGCCGAAGACACCGTTGGTCAGCAGCCAGTCGGCCCGCGCCGCTGCCTCGCTGGGGGTTCGGGCGATCGACGCTTCGTGCAGCGAGTCGGGCGACGCGTTGATGACACCGAAGAGCTTCATTCCAGGCTGAATCATTGCGACGGGAGCGTAGTCAGGTGACGTCGGTATCGACCGGACCTGGATCGAGTGGGAAGAGGTCGGGGGCCAAGGGGCCGGGTGTGAAAATTGTGCCGCCGACGTCACTGGACGCTTCCGGGCTTCTGTCATTGAAGGGCGGTCGGTCGATCTCGGTCTGCTTGCCTGCCCGAAATGAGGAGGCCACCGTTGGCCCCATCGTGGAGGCCATCGTGGCCAATCTGATGGCGCCCGCCGGCCCGGCGCTGGTGGATGAGCTCATCGTGTTGAACGATGGCTCGTCGGACGCAACGGCGCTGATCGCCACGGAGGCTGGCGCCAAGGTGATTGAAGTCATCGATGTTCTTCCCTCCGAGCCTCCGGGAAGCGGCAAAGGCAACGTTTTGTGGCGCAGCGTTGCGGCCAGTAGCGGCGACATCATCGTGTGGTGCGATACCGATCTCACCAGCTTCACCCCTCAGTACGTCACCCGCCTGGTGCAGCCGCTGCTTGACGATGCTGCCCTCGCCCTGGTGAAGGGCTACTACATGCGACCTGTCGACGAGATCGGTCAAGGGGGTGGTCGAACCACCGAGTTGGTCGCCCGGCCACTGCTGTCGATGTTCTTCCCGCCGCTGGCCACCATCCTCCAGCCGTTGGGAGGCGAGTGCGCGGCCACCCGCGGTCTACTCGAGCAGCTGCCCTTCGTTGAGAGTTACGGCGTTGAGAGCGCGCTTCTGATCGACACGATGGGTTTCGTTGGTATCGAGGCGATGGCGCAGGTCGATCTCGGTGTTCGACAACACCGTCACCGTGACCTGCTGTCGTTGTCCGAACAAGCGTCTGAAATTCTGGCCGTCGTTCTCGGTCGGGCCGGTCTTGAACTGCCCGACCCGATGCCCCCATTGATCAACCACGCTGGCATCGAACGTCCGGTGTTTGTCGCTGAACGTTCGCCGATGATCGAGGTTGCGGCATACACGTCGGGCTAGCGATGATCCGGCAACAGCGGCATGTCGATGGTGCTGCGGCCAAGGAGCGCTGTGCGACCAATGGCCGACTTGCCGAAGCGGTCTCGAACCTGATCGACGGCTTCGTCGAGGTGGCGATGGTCGACGCCGCCGAACGGCAACGAGAGCTGGACGGCATCGTCGTCGGTGAGGTCGGCGACCGCGATCCCTACTCGGGTGAGCCCGCGCACGGCAATCTCATCCCAAGCGGTGGCCAACAATCGGCGCGCGGTCAAGCCCACGAGATCGGTAGAGGCAGTTGCATCGGGCAGCGTGTCCGATCGGGTCGCCTCGCTGAAGTCGCCGAATCGCAGTCGGAGCACGACCGTTCGGCCCACTCGTTTCCCATCCCGCAGCCGGCCGGTGACCCGATCGGTTACTTCGAGCAGCACCATTTCGGCTTCGGTCCGGCTGAGGCCACCGGAGGGAAACGACCGTTGCGAACCGACAGAGCGTCGGCGTTTGCCGACTTCGATTGGGCGGGGGTCGAGGTTGTTGGCCAAGGCGTGCACATGACGGCCTGATGCGACGCCAAGCGACGACACCAGGAGGCTCTGCTCGAGAGCGGCAACGTCGCCAACTGTGTGAAGCCCACGCTCGTTCAACCGTTGCTCGGTCTTGGGGCCGACGCCCCATAACGCTCGGACGGGAAGCGGGTGGAGGAACTCGAGTTCGCCACCGTCGGGCACAACCAACAGACCGTCTGGTTTGCACCAGGCGCTGGCCACCTTGGCCAGAAACTTGGTGCTGGCAACACCGACGCTGATGCAAAGGCCAACTTCCTCGAGCACCCGTTGCTTCAGCCGGGCGCCGATCCTGGCACCCGGACCGTCGATGCGGCGAAGCCCGGTGACATCAATGAAGGCTTCGTCGATCGATAAGCCCTCGACCAGTGGCGATGTGTCGTGAAAGATCTCGAACACCCGCTTGCTCGCTTCGGCGTACGCATCCATGCGCGGAGAGACCGAAATGAGATCGGGGCACCGTCGTCGAGCTTCCGCTCCGCCCATCGCGGTTCGAACGCCAAAGGCCCGAGCTTCGTAGCTCGCGGCCAGAATCACGCCGCCTCCGACTGCCATGGGTTTGCCTCGCAACGATGGATCGTCGCGTTGCTCGACCGAGGCGTAGAACGCATCGAGGTCTGCGTGGAGGATCTCGGCCATCGTCATGATGCTACTGAGATTATCCGCAGTCGAACAAGTGTTCGATTGTAAAAGTTCAAGTCAGCCGCTTGTCGTGAGTAGCTTTGCGTTCTTGGTTCGGACGACGACGAGATTGAATCAGTCGAGCTCGGCCCTGGCCGTTGCCGGATACCGCCTTATTCTCGCGTCCGGCTGGTTCTGGCAGATGGCCAGGTGGGGCGTCAGCTTTGTCGGCGCGTTTTTGGCCAATGATCTGACCGGGTCGGCCCGTCTTGTGCAGCTCACCGGCGTGGCCATATGGGCGCCCTTGCTGTTTGGCGGAGTTATCGGCGGCGTCGTTTCAGACCGCTTTGATCGCCGGCTCACCCTCATTGTCCAGTTTCTTGTGGTCATCCCGCTGGCGATCGGCCTTGGTCTGCTCTCCATGGCCGATCGGTTGCAACTATGGATGGTGTATCCGTTCATGGTCACCATCGGGATTTCGTGGGTGATCGACATGACCAGCCGACGGGCGCTCATCTACGACCTTGTCGGAGCGAAGGCAATCGATCACGCCATGTCGCTCGAGATGCTCAGTTCGTCGACGGGTTTGGCGATGGGGGCGCTGCTCGGAGGTACGGCCATCCAGGCCATCGGCATCGATGCCGCCTTCATTGCGGTTGGCGCGATGCTGGCGCTGTCCCTCGGTTTGTTCCTGATGGTGCCGAGAGCTCCTCAGCCGAAGGCGATGCCGAGCAGAGGCGGGGGTTTGGCCGAGGTGGCGGCCGGCTTCCGGATGCTCAAGACCGAGCGAGGGCTGCTCAGCGTGTTGGGGGTGACGGCAGCAGTCAACATGTTCTTCTTCTCGTTTACTCCACTGGTGCAAGTGGTGGGTTCGAGGCTTGACGTCGGACCTGCACTGCTCGGTCTACTGGCCGCCATGGTCGGATTCGGGATGATGACTGGCGCCATCCTGATGTTGACGCTTCGTCCGGTGAGGCGCGGACGGGCATACGTGATCGGCTCATCGGTTGCTTTTACGATGGCGCTCGGGTTCGTGGCAACGAATTCCTATGTCGTCACCGCCGCCTTTTTGTACTTGGCAGCCATCGGGATGGGGTTCTTTGGGGCAACGCAGGGCGTGCTCGTGATGGCATCGGTCGACGATGAGCGCCGAGGGCGAGCCCTTGGGTTGCTGAGCATGGCCATCGGAGTCTTGCCGATCGGCATGATCATGCTGGGTGAGCTAGCCGAGGTGCTCGGGGTCCGCGCTGGCATCGCTATCTTCGTGGTTACTGGGGCCATGCTGATGACCGTCTGGTTGTCGATTCGACCCGAGGCCCTGGCTATGCAATCGAGCGCCTGATTCGAATCAACTGACCGGTGTCCGCAGCCCGAGCACCGCCGAGGGTCAGGGATCCTTGGTCGCGTTGCGGGCCGCCAACACGGCGGGCAGAAGTTGGTTGGCGTCTTCGATGGTGAGAGTTGCTTCGGTGTGGGTGAAAATTCCGGCGACGGGTCGGACCTGTGTACGGAACGTGAGGCGGACACCGGGTCCGGTGGCGGTTACGAACGCGACCGCGCGACTCGCAGGCAACCGTCTGACCCCGATCGGGAACGCGATCTTGTCGACAAGGTCAATGCCGCTGATGTTGGCAGCTGTTGTCTGCAGAATCCGTTTCCCCAGCGTGACGGAGACTTCGCCGTCGTCTTGTACCCGGACGCCATCGATCTCAGGTTGGAAACCGGCGACCAGCAGGAAGGGATTCCACCCTTCTGTTGAGCGGAATCTGAGATGGGTTTCGCTCATGCGACCCTGAACCTACCCTCACAGTGAACAATGTCGGAGAACGAACTGCCGGACAGTGGTACCACCGCTGTCGACGAGACGTTGGCCCTTCTCGGCCAAGATCGCCCTGCAGCGACAACGTCGCCCTCTGACAAAGCGTCAGGTTCCGGCGACGACCAGACCTCCGGAAGGCGGCCGCTTATGGCCATGGGCCTTTTCGCCGTGGTCCTCGCGGCGGGTGGTTACATGGTGTCGTCGCTCGAAAAAGTTCCCGTGCCCGCTCCGGTTGAGGTGGTCGACGAGGGGCCGACCGATCGTGAGCGGGCAAACGTTACTCGTGAACGACTGGTCGACCTTGGCCTCACTGAACGGTTCGCGTACCGATCTGTCACCGGTGTCGGCGTGGTTGACTTAGCCGATGGCGAAGTGCGAAACACTCGCGAGTTCTCCGCTCCCAGCGAGCCCGGGAACTACGTGTTGCTTCGAGCCGACGACGCCAACTACGTCGTTGATGTTGCCGATCCCAGCATCATCGGCATCTCGAATATCGACGGCCAGATCGGAACGACCGCTGACCCCGAGCGGTTCGTCGCCGTCGTCGTCGGGTGGCTTACCGATGTCGAGACCATCGACGACACCCGGTACGCCTACACCCTTGGCGGTAGCTACGGCGCCAATCCGGCCAGAGTCGAGCATGTCGACGTCGAGGTCATCGCGGCTGATGCGACAACGTTGATAGTCGACAACCTCGGCGTTGTTGTCGAGGGTTCCGGGCACTCGTTTGTTGTTGGTGCCGACGGCAGCTCCCACTATTCGGACCACCCGGTACTGGCGGCATCGGCATCGGCTCGTATCGAAGAGCGCTGCTCGGCCACGTGCGAGGCCCGGTATGTCGGATCGACGGCATCGTTCGCCTTGCCGGCAGCCGGGCACTACCGGGTGTCGCCCGATGGGGCGTGGGTTCTGCTCTACAACGACGAGTTGGCCGACCCGTCTTCTGGAGGCACCTCGGAGCAACCGAAGCCGGCGCAGCTGATCGAGGTGGCAACGCAGAAGTCGAGAACCGTCCTGAAGGACTCAACCGGTGAGCCGCAGTGGGCAACCGACTCATCGTTCGTTGGATGGTTGGACGATTCGTCGCACGCCCTCCGACTTAGCTTGGTCTTCACCGACGATCGTTCCAGCGTGAGTCTCGATCTGGAGGCGCTTCGTGCCCCTGATCGCGACAGTCTTCAGTTGGTGTTCTTGGGTGCGCCCTAGAGCTGCCCGAGCCAA
>JBLINY010000057.1:0-28476 GCA_047638695.1 Acidimicrobiales bacterium
GCGCCACCAACAGTCGAGTTCGAACAGCCAATGTCGAAGGTCCATAAGACTGATGGATTCGTCGGCACTGGCCCGCGTCCGTAGTAACTGCGAGTGGGGTTCCCTCGAAATGTCAGCAGACCCTCGACGGCTCCGAGCTCAGACCAGGCAAGACCCGATGACAGAGGCTGAACCCAGCCATCAAACGCCGGCAGTGTTGACTCAGTCGTCGTCGTTGGCTGGGTTGTTGTTGTGGTCGGGACCTCGCTGGTGGCGGTGACGGGCGAGGCCAACGTCGTTTCAGCAGCGAGGTCAGATGGACGTTCGTTGCCTGGCCGGTTGGCTAGGTACAGCAACCCGCCGAGCGCCAGCACTAGCCCACCCAGAACAGGAAGGCTCAGCTTGCTCAAACCTGGCTACCCCTGCGCAGCGTGGCGAGCAGCTTCATGTGAGGCCGCCTTCGGCGCCGGTCATGTGAGGCCGCCTTCGGCGACCATCCGCTCGAGGGTTAGTTCGGGATGGTCAGCTAACACTCGTTCCATCCAGTACTTGCTCTCGAACAGCGCCAGCAGGGTGCCCTCGGCCCGTTCGAGCACATCGACGCCCTGCATCGCTCGGAGTTCGGCGGCCGATGCAGCGTCGGTCCGTCGGGCGATGGTGAAGGGCGTGGTGGTGAGTTCTATCTTGGCGCCGAACTCGTTCTCGAGCCGATGGGTGGCTACCTCGAACTGCATCTGACCGACCGCAGCCAGCACGGGGGCCTGATCGCCGAGGTTCTGGTCGCGCAGCACCTGCACCGTCCCCTCCTCGTCCAGCTGGATGACACCCTTGCGGAACTGTTTGAACTTCGAGGTGTCCTTCACCCGGGCTCGCATGAACAGTTCGGGGGCGAAAGCAGGGAGCGGCGGGAACTCGGCCGGTTGGTCGACGTATACGGCATCGCCCACCCGCAGGTCGTTGGCATTCACCAAACCGAGCACGTCACCCGGCCAGGCCACGTCGACGGTTTCGCGATCTTGACCGAACATCGTTTGGGCGTACTTGGTTGAGAACTGTCGACCGCTCCGCCCGGCGATAGCGGTCATACCCCGTTCGAATTTGCCGGAGCAGACACGAACGAAGGCGATGCGGTCGCGATGGGCCTTGTCCATGCCTGCCTGCACCTTGAAGACGAGTCCGGAGAACGGATCGTCGAGGCCGCGTCGCGAGCCGTCGCTGAGTTGCCGTGGGGTCGGTGAGGGCACCAAGTCGACAACGCCATCGAGAAGGAATCGAACGCCGAAGTTCGTGAGGGCCGATCCAAAGAAGACCGGAGTCGATTCGCAGGCGAGGAACGTCTTGCGGTCGACGACTCGACCGACCTCTCGCAGGAGTTCCGCGTCTTCCTGTGCGGTCGACCAGGATTCGCCTTCCTCAGCAGCGGCCCGATCGGCGTCGATCTCTTCTTCGGGAGCCATCGTTGCGCCCCGGGCTGTTCGTTCGAACCGGGTATAGGTGCCGGTGGACTGGTGAATGACACCCCGGAAATCGCCGGGAATGCCGACCGGCCACGTCACCGGTGTCGGCTCGACCACCAGCGTCTCTTCGATCTGGTCGAGCAGCTCGAACGGACCGAGGCCCGGCCGATCGAACTTGTTGATGAAGGTGAGAAAAGGGATCTCTCGTTCGCGGCAAACCTCGAAGAGTTTGAGGGTCTGAGGCTCGATGCCCTTCGCCGCGTCGAGCACCATGACCGCGGCGTCAGCCGCAGCCAGCACTCGGTAGGTGTCCTCGGAGAAGTCGCGGTGACCGGGTGTGTCGAGCAGGTTGATGGTGCAGTCGCGGTAGACGAACTGCAACGCCGTCGACGTGATCGAGATCCCGCGCTGTTGTTCGAGGTCCATCCAATCGGAGGTCGCCGAACGGCGCCCCTCGCGCGCTTTGACCGTGCCAGCTTCTTTACCGAGGGCGCCCCCATACAGGAGGAACTTCTCGGTGAGCGTGGTCTTGCCAGCATCGGGATGGGAGATGATGGCGAATGTGCGGCGGCGGGCCGCTTCCTCCCGAGGACTGGTCACAGCCTGCCACCGTATCGACTCCGAGCTGGCGGATGGCTGAGCGTCCCCGTTCAGCCAGTCGCGAGCAGTAGCGGCAGCACGACAAGCGCCGAGATTGCTGTCGACAGCACGATGGCCAGCAGCAGCCGACTATTACCCGCTGTGCGCGTCACAGCGGCTCTGACAATGGTTCCCACTACGCCTCCACAACGCAACTCGACCCGATCGATCAAGTGTGGTGGTGGCCAGTCCGAATCGAAATAGGCAGATCGGCTAGGCGCGCTCTACTAACTACGCGCTGTATCGACTCGGTGCGATGTATCGAGTGGCGCTCTAAACGCTTTCGGAGTCGTCGGCATTGTTGAGGTTGATAATGCCGAGGCGCACGGCACCGAGCACTGCGTGGGTAAGGCTCTGGGCATCGAGCTTGCGGTAGATGGCGTTGAGGTGGTTGTGCACGGTCTTGGTGGTGATACCGAGGTACCGACCGGCCTGCTTCGTGCTCATACCATCGGCGATTGCCTGCAAGATCTCGACCTGACGGTCGGACAACAGTGCGTCGTTGGCTTTGGTGTTGTTGACCGCGGTCAACATGGCGCCGGCGAGCGCCGGCGACAGAACGGTCTCGCCGTCGGCCACCTTCAATACGGTGTCTCGGACCTCGGCGAACGAGGTGCCCTTGCTCAGATAGGCACTGGCCCCGGCACTGATGGCATCGCGGGTGCGGTCGATGTCATCATGCATGGTGAGCACCGCCACCCGCACGCTCGGCACCTCTTGGCGGATACGGCTGGTGGCCTCGATGCCATCCATGACCGGCATCGACAGGTCCATCAGGACCACGTCGGGCATAAGAGCCTTCGCCAGAGCGACGGCTTCTTCCCCGGTTGATGCTTCACCAACAACGGTGTCGCCGGCTGCCTCGAACGAACGTCGTAGACCGTCGCGCAGTAGCGCATGGTCGTCGGCAAGAAGAATCTTGATCATGGTTGGGACCTCTCAGGCTTCAGGACTGGTGAGAACGGTAACCACCGTTCCCTGGTCGGGCTCGCTCGTAATTTCCAAGATGGCCCCAACTGACGCAGCACGTTCCCTCATCCCGACCAGACCATAGGCGTTGCCTCGAATTCCCTTGCTGGGATTGAAGCCTCGACCATTGTCTTGCACGACAAGCACACCGCGTCCGTTCTCGACCGACCAACCCACGTGGGCGTGAGTGGCCATAGCATGCTTTTCGACATTTGTGAGCGCCTCTTGAGCGATGCGCAAGAGTTCATTCTCGACAACCGGGGCCAAAAAGATGTCGCGGTCGCTCGGCGCAACCATTGTGACCTCAACTTCGCTTCGCTTTGCGAAGCGATCGACGACCTCGCTCAGCACGACGCTGAGAGGGCGACCCGGACCGACGGCCGCCCGCAACTCGACGAGGGTGTCGCGTAGTTCAGCGATGGCTCCCTGGGTGTCACCGTGGAGTTGCTTGAGTTCGAGCGACGGCTCGGCCTGCGAGCTGTTGATCCGTTCCAGTTCGAGGCCGATGTAGGTGAGCCACTGCCCAAGACGGTCGTGTAGGTCGCGCGCAATCCGAGTGCGTTCTTCGGCGGCTGCGAGCGAACGCAACTGCAGGAACGATCGGGCGTTCGAGAGCGACAAAGCAAGCATGTCGGACATGCCAGCGAGCAGTTCGGCATCGGCTTCGGTGTAGTGATTTGCGTTCTTGCTCTCGACCGCAACCAGCCCCGTGTCGCGACCGCCGATAACGAGTCGCACGTAAAGGCCGCTGCCAGTCCGATTGGTCGATTTCGACAAGTCGTCGATGCGCATGACGTCGAGAGCGGCGGCCGCCTCGATCAACGGGGAAGGAAGCTGGGCCGAAGTCAGTACGGGCGAGAGGTCGAAGCCGTCCTGGAGTTGGGTTGACCAAAGGTTGTCTTCGAAGCCGAGAACGACAAGCCGTTCGGCATCGAAGGATTCGATGAGCTGGGTGCGAGTTGCCTTCAAAATGTCTTCGAGATCGAGCGACGAGGGAAGGGTGCGGGCAACCTGGTTCAGAGCGCCCAGCAGCTGGTTGGTTTCGTTTAGACCGGTCATCCGGTCAGTGAGGGTTTGGCGTCGGTCTTCCATGTGGAGCAGGCGGTACTGGGCAACGCCGGGGAAGACGGCCGCGGCGGCAAGGGCCATCACTCCAGAGGCGCTTGGTGTGTTGAAGTCGACGTTGGTGAAAATGGAGATGGTGCTGCTCACGACGAGCGATGTGAGTGCTGCCCACAGTCCGAGACGAAGACCCCAACCGAACGCCACGATGGCGACGGAGACCAGCACGGTGCCGACGAAAGGGCTGGTGAGCCCAGCGTCGACGCCAACCGCGGCGGAGAGGATCGCAACGTCGGAGAGGGCGAACGACTGTTGCGATGCACCGCTGGCGCCGAGCTTCAGAGGCCTGACGGTGCGCCAAGATGCGAGAAAGATGGCGGCGGTCAGGGTGAGGACCACCGATAGATCACCGCTGGCTGCGAGACGGGGGGCAGCCCAGGCCAGGCCGATCATCACCGCGCCCCAGCGCATGGCGGCCAGCACCGCGGCAAGCGAGCCGGCGACGGCCGGACCTAGCTCGAGGGCTCGAGTCGAATCGTCGAATCCGCCGTTGCGAAGAGCGCGCAAGGCCAAGAGGACGTCGCCACTGGACGTTCCTCTCGGTTCTCCCGAGGGGCTTGCGCCCTTCGGTTCCCGGCTGCTCGTCACACGCATCCCATCGGCACGAGTGCGCTTCCATCAACCATTAGGGCTGGTGGTCGCGCTCTCCCTTCGGTTTCCGTTCGGTTGGCTTGTTGAGAGCATCGCGTCACCCAACGCCACTGGTCAACAGCTCGGCATCCCCGAATCTGGCAGAAAATCATCGAATCTTAGAGGTGCCGTGCCGCTACGTAGTTAGCAAACGCTATCAGCGTTTCCCGTACACGCAGGCTGAAGGGTAGGTCATTTGCGATCAGCGCCGCATCTCCGACGAGTTCATCGATTCGGCTTTCGATTTCGTCAACCGCTCCCGTGTTTTTCAATACATCGATGATGGCCACGATCTGGGTGTCGTCGAGGTCGGGCTGGCCGATGCGGTCGAGTAGAAGGCGTTCATCGCTGGTTGCTCGCTCGAAGGCCACGGCGACGAGTTCGGTCGGTTTACCCTCGCGAAGGTCATTGCCGACCGGCTTACCAATGGTGCTTTCGTCGCCGAGCACACCCAGCAGGTCGTCGCGGAGCTGGAACGCTTGACCAGCGGGAATCCCGTACTTCTCGAGCCCTGCCATCAGCGCCGAGTTGTCGAGTTCCCCGGTAGCGGAGTGAGCGATACTTGCACCAACCTGGAGCGGCCGCACGATGGTGTAAAGCGCCGACTTGAACGTTGCCACCTGGATGGCGGTGGTGCGATCGCGCTCGGCAGCCGCCGCCGTTCTCATGTCGAGGTACTGACCGAGATTCAACTCGATACGTAGGCGGTCCCAGAGTTCGCGGGTCTGCGGCGAGGCGTTGCCGATGAGCTGGTCGGCATACACATGGCTCAGATCGCCGACCAGGATGGCCACACCCTCGCCGTATCGGCGAGGCTCGCCCCGCCACCCGCGCTCGACCAACAGATTGGCCTGAGCGACGTGGATCGTCTGCTCACTGCGCCGTCGATCGGCGTCGTCCATGATGTCGTCGTGAATGAGAGCGAACGCCTGGAGAAGTTCGAATGAGGCGCAGGCATCGATAATTGTGGCGTGATCGGCATCCGATACCTGCTCGAGCGATGACTGTCTTGGCGATGACTGTCCTACTGACGATCCGCCGGTCGCGCCCAGCCATGCCCAGTAACAAAAGCCAGCTCTCAGGCGCTTTCCGCCCATCGTGATTCGCCGTAGCTCAGCGATTGCTTCGACCAATCGCTCGTCGATGGCGGCCCAGATGGCTTCTTGCTCATCGAAGAGGGCGGCCAGGCGTCGATCGACGAGCTGCGCGACCTCGGTGAGGCCTGAGGGTGTGTCACTCATGGTTAGCTGGTTCTTCGGTGTTGGTCCCGATGTCGTCTTCGAGGCCCTCGACAACGGCTGCGACGTCACGCTCTACTGCTCCGAGTCGCTCGCGACAGTGAGCGATCAGCGTGGCGGCTCGCGCCACCTGTTCGGCCAACCGATCCACATCGACGGTGCTGGTCTCGAGGCTGTCGAGGATCTCCTCGAGTTCGGCTAGCGCTTCGCCATAGCTCGTTGGTTGATCGGCGTCGGTCATTGATCCTCCGTCGGCATCGCGCCGCTGCCAGTTTCGATTGCTGTCACGGTGCTGGCGACCGTGCCATCGGCCACCGTTGTGATCAACGTGGTGCCGGTCGGAAGGTCTGCCGCTGATCGAACGAGGCGGCCTGACCCGTCGTGGGTGATCGACCAGCCACGGGCCAGGGCTACCCGAGGGTCGAGGGCGTCGACTCGGATGGTGGCTGTAGCCAAGCGGTGGCTTTCCCGTTCAAGCCTGCGCTCGGCCCCCGAGGCCAGCCGTCGCTGCGCGAGTTCCAGAACGGTCGACTGCCTGGCGATGGCCTGGGTGCTGAGTCGATTCAGTCGAACGCCGGCCGATTGCACTTGATGTTGCTGGGCGCGAACCAGAGTGTGGCTGACCTGGCCGATGCGCTGGCGGCAGCGTTCGACCCGACGGTCAAACGCCATCACGCGGGCAACGAGGCCGGCGGCGCATGCGGTCGGCGTCTTGGCAGCGTCGGTAGCCACCTGATCGACGACCGACCGGTCGATTTCATGTCCCACTCCGACGACCACAGGTTTCGGAGAGGCTGCAATCGCTCGGGCAACGTCACCATGGTCGAATGCCGCCAGGTCGGTGCGAGCCCCACCGCCACGGACAATGGCGATGACGTCGATCTCGTATTCGGTGGCGGCGTCGATGGCGGCAACGAGTTCGCCGACGGCTTCTTCGCCCTGAACTCGAGAATCGAACAGCGTCACCTCGAAGGGATAACTGCTGTCTTGGAGTTCTTTGAGAAAGTCGGCTTCAGCCGCACTGCCAGAGCTCGTGACCAGCCCGACGCGAAGAGGAAGCGGTGGGAATGGCACCGACCGATTGGCCTCGACAAGGCCTTCGGAAGCCAACTCGGCCATCAGGGCGGTTTTGGCTGCTTCGAGCTGGCCCAGCGTGTAGGCCGGGTCGATCAGGCTCATGATCAGCTGCACCCGACCTTGGCGGGGGTAGTACGTGACCTGGCCGCGGATGCGGATCTCGATCCCGTCGGCCATGCGGGCCGCGTTGGTCTTCCTGAGAATGGCATTCACCCGCTGCCGAGACGATGCGAAAAGGGCCACTGGCAAAGTGGCATCCGGTGACTGACCGAGATCGCCCGGGTCAATCAGATCGAAGTAAACGTGGCCATTGCCGGACCGGGTGATTCCCGAGATCACGCCCCGCACCCAGACCTCGCTGTGAAACGTGTCGCGAATAGTCGCATGAACCAACTCGCAGAGCTGTTGGACCGAGTAGCCAGGCTTGATGTCGGTCGATCCGCCGCCGGTCTCCCCACTGGGGGGTGGCTCGGCGCCGTTCTTTGGGCGCCCGTCGGCTTCTGCGTCCACCCCATGACGGTACCCGGCGAGGGCCAGCATCCCCGTCTGCACGGAGCGTGGTGGCTAGGTTTCGGGTTTCCACCTCCGCCTTCCGTCCGAGTTCCCTTTGCCCGATCAGTCCGCTATTCCGAATGCGGCGCTCGCTACCGATGTGCTTACTCCTTCAGAGTCGGGCCCTCATCTCGAGCTGCCGTTCGACCCACCGCTCTCGCCGGTGATCGACCTCGAGCCACTCATCGGCCTCGCGCCCGGTCGCAGGTCAGATTCGGCGATCGACGGCATCGCTGTTTCCACGGTCAATCCGGAAACTGGTCGGGCGCACATCGTCTATGTCAGTGAAAATCTGGCTGCTCTGTTGGGATTTCGGCCCGATCAACTGCTGGGTCGCGGACCCGAGGCGCTGTTCGCTCTGGAGACACCAGCCGTCCAACTCGATGCAGTGGCTGAGCTGGTTGAAGAAGGCAAGCAGGCAGTGGTGAAGCTTGGTCTCGCACACATCAGCGGCGCCACCATTTCAGTACAGGCGTCGTTCCTCGAACTGCCATCGTTGGCCGATGGATGGCCCTACTTCCTCGCCGTCTATCGAGATCTCTCGACTGGAGAGAGCGAAGACCAACTCTTGGCCGACCAGTCGGCAATGCTCGAGGCGTTGGCCAGCGGTCACCACATCAACGATGTGCTTTCGCAAGTCGCGGCTCGTGTCGAGCATCAGGTAGAAGGCGGCTCGTGCTGGGTAGCGTTGGCCGACGGAACGGGCTTGCTCGAGCCGGTCATCACGAGTGGCCAATCAGCGGAGCTCGTCGATGAGGTGCTGGCGAATCTCACGCATAGTGGGCACTGGTCCACACCGAGCTACGTACGGGCGGCCGATCTTCCCGATGCACTTGCCCTCAAGCTTCGGGTGCAGCAGATCGAGTCGCTGTGGATCTACCCGATCGCTGGCCCCGGATACGAACGTCGCGGTTTGTTGGCCGTCGCCCATGCATCCCGCCCCGGTCCCTCAAGCACCGAAGAACGAGTGCTGGCCCATCTGAGTCGAGTGGTGGCGGTCGCCGTCGATCGGAACGTCGCCGAGTCGAGCCTGGCGCACCAAGCGCTACACGACCCGCTGACACAGCTGCCAAATCGTGCGCTCATTGTCGACCGCCTCGAGCAGGCCGTTGCCCGTCTGGGCCGCGATCCCAACCGTCTCGCTGTCCTTCTTGTAGACGTCGACCGATTCAAGTCGCTGAACGATTCGTGGGGAGCCGAGGTGGGCGACGAGGTGCTCATCGAGGTCTCCCGTCGTTTGCGCCGCTCGGTGCGGCTTGGCGACACCGTTGGCCGTATAGGTGGCGACCAGTTCCTCGTACTTTGTGTCGCCAACGGCGACGGCGAGGCCGAGGCCATGGCCGAGCGAGTGGTCAGTGCGGCTGGTGCCCCCGTCGCAGTGATGTCGGGCGAAGAGCTGCACATCACAGCATCCGTCGGGGTGGTGGTGCTCACCGAGTCGGGGCAGTCACCAGCATCGATTATCAGCAGCGCCGAGTCAGCGTTGGCCAGTGCCGTCGATGGCGGTCGCAGCCGGTACGCGGTCTTCGAGAAGGGTCTGCAACAGCAGGTCATTGTTCGCCACGAGGTTGAGCAAGCGCTCCACGTGGCCATCACTGAGGACGAGTTGGTGGTGCACTATCAACCGGTGGTCGAGGTCGCGACCGGCCGGATGGTCGGGGCCGAAGCCCTGATTCGCTGGGATCGCCCAGGACACGGCCTCCTGCCGCCCGCAGACTTCATCGAAATCGCCGAAGACACCGGTTTGATTGTTCCGCTTGGAGCTTGGGTGATCGACGATGTGTGTCGTCGGTTGGCAGCATGGCCGGTCGGCGCCGACGGGGCCCGTCCAGTTATTTCGGTCAACCTCTCGGCCAGGCAACTGGCTGATTCAACACTGGTGCAGACGATCGTTGCCTCCCTCGAGCGGCATGGGGTGTCGACCGACTGGTTGGGCTTCGAGGTCACCGAATCGATGCGGGTCGAGGACGTCGAGGCCGCCTCAGCCACCTTGCGTCGACTTGCCGCGTTGGGCTGCAAGCTCTCGATCGACGACTTCGGTATTGGTTACGCCACACTCGACTACCTGCGGCGATTCTCGATGGCTGACACGATCAAGATCGATCGTTCGTTCGTCGACGGCCTCGGCGCCTCTCGGGAGGACACAGCGATCGTCACCGCTTCGCTGGCGCTGGCCTCCTCACTGGGGCTCTCGGTGGTGGCCGAGGGTGTGGAAACGGTGAGCCAGTACGCACACCTGGCCGACCTCGGATGTGAGTTCGCTCAGGGCTACCTTCTCAGCCGACCAGTGCCGCTTGAAGACGTCTACGAACTTTGGGCCCGCAGGCAGCTGATCCTGCCGCCATCCACCGTCGGTTAAGGCGACTGGCCAGGGAGCGTCAGGGCGTGAGCGACGCAGCGGCCAACTTTACGTCGGCTTCGCCATCACGTGCACGACACAAATGGCGCCGATTCCGACCATGTGGGCTGCGCCAAGGCGGGCGTTCGGTTGTTGGCGCGTCCCGGCCTCGCCCCGTAGCTGGCGGGCCACCTCAGCCACCTGGCCCGCACCGGTTGGCCCGATCGGGTGACCCATGGACAGGAGGCCGCCCGAAGGGCTTAGGGCACAGCGGCCACCAATGTCGAAGGCACCCGCAGCTATCAGCGATGCTGCCTCGCCGGGTTCACAAAGCCCAAGCGCCTCGGTGTAGAGCAGCTCTTCGATGCTGAACGCATCGTGGACCTCGAGCACATCGATGTCACGCGGATCGACTCCTGCGCGATCGAAGGCCAAGTTGGCTGTCTCGGCGGTGAGTGCAGCGTCGATACCTTCCCCCGGACCATAGAGTCGCTCGGATCGGGTGGCCGAGGACAACACGCGAACGGCGCGGGTTCGATCGATGCCGAGCCGATCGATGGCATCACCCGAAGCGACGATCACGGCTGCGGCACCTTCGCCGACCGGACAGCACTGGAGCCTGGTCATCGAACCCGAGATGGGCTCGGCCAGGATCTCCTCCATCGTTCGTTCCTTCTGCCGCTGGGCGAAGGGGTTGAGCGACCCATTCCGATGGTTCTTCAGCGCGACCCTGGCCACGTCTTCGGCGGCAACGCCGTGGGCGCTCATGTACTCCGACGCCAGTAGGGCAAAGTGGGTGAACGGGACAATGGCACCGCCCTCGAGGTTCTCGATCCCTGCTTGGCCTGGCGCAGCTCCGAGACCGCCGCGGGGTTTGTCGACGCCTATCGCCAAGACCACATCGCTCTGGCCTGATGCCACATCGAGGCAGGCCTGCGCCACGGCCGTTGATCCTGATGCCGACGCGTTCTCGACCTGGGCCATTGGTATGCCCGTTGATCCGAGTCGGCTCAGCATGATCCGGCTCGACCCCATACCCAACAGGGCCGTACCCGTGTAGGCGCTCTCGACGTCGGTCCATCCAATACCAGCGTCGCTGAGTGCCTCGCGTACCGCCGTAAGCCCAAGCTCGACGTAGGTGGTTGCCGACTTGCGTTGGTATCGGTGGAGGCCAATCCCCACCACAAAAGTCTCTCGTTCGGCCAACAGGTTACGTGTCATCAGCTTGCCTCTCCTTCGCTCAGTTCGAATCCGTGGCTCAGCTCGAAACGGAGCTCGACCGTGTTGTTGCCGTTGTCGTCGGTGCCCGTGACTTCTGAGACGCCGACTACTCGTGAGCCCACCGTCGTCGCCTCGGTATCGCCGACCAGCACCGCCTTCAGTGTTGGCCCGGCATCGAGCACGATGATGGCGACCGTGAAGGGTGTCGTTGGAGTGTCAGCGTGATGTCGATGCACCTGGGCGATCGCGTGCACCAGGCCACTTGCCTCCAAGTCGCATGCGGTCAACTGGTCAGCCGGTGCGCCGCATTGTTCGCAGCCGTAGGGATCGGGTGGGAACGCAACTCGTTCGCATCGGACACAGCGGTGACCGATCAAGATGGGTGGGGGTCCGATCCGCATCAGCCGAGGGAATCTGGCCACAGTCGTTGGAGGTGTCACGGTTCGAGTTTGTCGGTCATGACCACCGGCCGTCCACCCGCCGCTGGCCCAGCGTCTGCCGCTTGCTAGCTTTCCCACATGACACCTGTGCTCGAAGGTCTTCGTATCGTTGAAGGTTCGGCGTTTGTCGCCGCCCCCCTGGGGGGAATGACGCTTGCCCAGCTCGGCGCCGACGTCATCCGGTTCGACAACATCGGCGGCGGCCTCGACTACAACCGCTGGCCCGTCACCAAAGAGGGTGTCAGCCTGTTTTGGACCGGGCTCAACAAGGCCAAACGATCGATTCAGGTCGATCTACGCAGCCCCGAGGGCCGCGAACTCATTGCCAATCTCATCACCGCGCCAGGGCCTGATTGCGGCATCTTTCTCTCCAATTTCCCCGAGGGCGGTTGGCTCAGCGACGCTTCGTTGCGCGCCGATCGCGAAGACCTGATCTACATGAACATCATCGGCAACCCTGATGAGTCGACAGCCGTCGATTACACGGTGAACCCAGCTTCGGGCTTCGCCATGGCCACGGGCCCGACCGGGTCGAGCATGCCGACCAACCATGTGCTGCCGGCATGGGACACCGCAACTGGTCTCACTACCGCCCTCGGCCTTCTGGCGGCCGAGCGCTACCGCACCCGCACCGGTGTTGGGCAGTTGGTGAAGATCTCGCTCACTGATGTCGCGTTCGCCATGGTGTCGAATCTCGGATACCTCGCTCAGGCCCAGCTGCTGCGTGAAGACCGGGTCTCGGTTGGCAACGATCTGTACGGCGCCTTCGGTCGCGATTTCCCAACCCGCGACGAGCGGCGGGTGATGGTTGTCGCTATCAGCGGTCGGCAATGGCAAAGCCTGGTTGACGCCACCCAGATCGGCGAGCACCTTCCGGCCATCGAGAAGGCACTCGGTCTCGATCTGAGCAAAGAGGGCGACCGCTACCAGGCCCGCGATGCTATTGCCGCCTTCATTGCGCCCTTCATCGCCCGCCACGACTTGGTCGATCTTCGCTCCATCTTCGACCAGCACGGCGTGTGTTGGGGCCCGTACCAGTCGTTCCTCCAACTCGTCGAGGAGGATCCCCGCTGCTCGACGCAGAACCCGATGTTCGCCATGGTCGATCAGCCCGGTGTTGGGCGCGTGCTGGCTCCGCGTACGCCGCTCGACTATCGAGAGATCGACCGGAACTCACCAGCGCCGGCCCCCAGGCTGGGTCAGCACACCGAGGAGATCCTGCTCGAGGTCCTGAACCTGTCGGCCCACGACGTGGGTCTGCTGCACGACAACGGCATCGTCGCTGGGCCAGCCGAATGACGGGCTGGACCTGGCAGACCGGCTCTGTCATTTCGAGCGGTGAGGGGATCTATTGGGAGCTATCGGGCGAGCATGGCGAGGTCGTGGTGCTCACTCACGGAGCGGGCGGCAGTCATGCCGTGTGGTTCCAGCAGGTGCCAGAACTGGTCGCCGCTGGCTATCGCGTTCTGACCTGGGACAGCCGAGGCTTTGGCAAGAGCACATTCCGATCGGGTTCTCTCGGTGCCGTCGAGGCGGCCGCTGACCTCGGTGTCGTTCTCGACAACCTTGACTCCCTCGGTCTTCTGAACGCGGACGACCCCGTGCACCTGGTCGGACAGTCGATGGGCGGCTGGTACGTCACCGAGTTCGCGATCGCCAACCCCGATCGAATCCGATCGCTGGCCCTGTGCGACACGATTGGCTCGGTTTATACCGACGAGCTTCGCCAAGTTCTGGCCGACTTTCGGGCTCGAGGCGGGCTCGGTGGTGGTGGAGCGCCGCGGGGCGGCACCCTGCTTGCTGCCAGCGAGGCCGACGAGACCACGGCCTTCCTGTACCAACAGCTCGGTACCTTTCACTCGCCGCCCCTCGAGGAGGTCGGTCGAGTGCTGGCCGGCGCCGAGCATGCTCCCAGCGAGGTTTCGGCTCTCGGGGTGCCCGTTTTGGTGCTCGCAGGCGACCGCGACCCAATCTTCCCTCCCGGCCCGCTCAAGAACATGGCCAGTCTGATCAGCGGCTCGACCTGGGTTGAGATCGCTGATGCCGGCCACTCTCCCTACTTTGAGCAGCCAGCGGCCTTCAACGCCGCTCTCCTTACGTTTCTTGGGTCTGCCACTCCTGGGTCTGCCGCTCTTGGGCCTGACACAGACTGATCAGGCGATGACGGCATGGGGGTGATCGATCCAGGCATCGGCGAGGCGTTCGTCGTGGTTGGACATCCAGCTCAGTCCGGCAGCATCGGCTTTGGTGAACCACCCGACATCAATTGTCTCGGCGCTTAGACCCTCGTCGCCGCCGATGACCTTGGCCTCGAAGCACATCGCGACCGTCTGATGAGTGTTGCCGTCGGCGTAACGAATGATCCGGTCGGGCGATGTATAGATGCCGGTCAGCCGAATGACTTCAACCACGAGACCAGTTTCTTCACGTACCTCACGACAGCAGGCCTCGGAGGCGCTTTCGCCCGGGTCCATCCCGCCGCCCGGAAGACACCACAGCCCGTTGTCGGTGCGCTGCGTTAGCAGCACCTTGTCGTGTGCGGCGTCGAAGACGACGGCGGCGCAGCCAACTCTCAGGGTCGCCGTCGAGCCAATACGTTCACCAAAGAGAATCTCTGCCACCGAGTCAGTCTCGCCCAACCGGCTGGTTCGTCCAACTGGCTGTTTCGTCCAACAGGTTGCTGTCTTACAGGCTGTTTCGTGTGGTTCTGGAAGTGCGGTCCAACGGCGGGGCTACCCTCACCAGCACGAACGATCATTCCGACTCCGACCCATCGCTATCCGACTCCGACGATTTCTCCGGTCTCGACGATCACCGGTTGGCGGCCATCCTTGCTGACAAAGCAGGGCGAGCTCTGACGGCGCTGCGTGAGCAAGATCATCCTGGCGGCATCGATCCGTGGGACTTGCGGGATAAGGGTGACCAGTTGGCTCACAACCTGCTGATGGCCGAGCTGGCCAGATATCGACCAAACGACATCGTCATGTCCGAGGAGGGCGCCGACGACCGTCGGCGCATGGGTGCTGCTCGAACCTGGATTGTCGATCCCCTCGACGGCACCCACGACTATCCGTTTCTCGACTCGATCGAGTGGGCGGTCCATGTGGCGTTGGTCGAGGATCAGCGCCCCACGGCAGCAGCGGTTGCCGTCCCTGGCCTCGATCAGGTTTTCTGTACCGACAATGACGGGCCAGGCGAACCAACCGAACGCGATCAGCCGCTCATCATCAGTGGTCGCAGCAATGCCTATCTGGCATCGCAGGTGGCCGACGTGGTCGGCGGTCAGGTCACAGCCTGCGGCTCGTCGGGAGTCAAGGCCATGCTGGTTGTAAGTGGTGCTGTTGATGTCTACGTGCACGCCAGCGGGCTCTACGAGTGGGATGTTTGTGCCCCGGCTGCTGTTGCCCAGTCCCTTGGCATGGTGGTCACCGATCTCGGGGGTGACGAGATTCTGTACAACAAGAGTCAGCCGATTGTCCGCGGCCTTGTTGTTAGCCGACCCGAGTTCGCTGAAGTAACCCGCGAAACCCTCGACCGTCTGGTGTAAGCACAACAACACGTCTAGACACCTTGGTCATGGACGATCTTCGTGTCTTTACCGCGGCTCGAATTCACACCATGGATCCGGGCCGACCACTGGCCAACGCGGTGGCTGTCTCCGGTGGTCGAATCGTGTCGGTCGGGTCGCTGGAATCGATGCAGCCCTGGCTGCGCCGCTACGACCATGCCATCGACGATCGGTACGCCGACCGCGTGTTGATGCCCGGCTTCATCGATCCCCACACTCACCTGCGAATGTCCGGTACCTACATGGGCCTGAACTATCTCGGCCCGATCGACTCAGCATCGCCGACGGGTGTTCGGGCTGGCCTGCCCGACCGAGACGCGGTGCTGAACCAGCTCCGAAGCCTCGCCTCTGAAGCGTCGGCTGGACCCGGGGGTACGCCCGAGCCGGTGACCGCATGGGGCTACGACCCGGCAACGCAGAAGGGTCATCTTGATCGTGACATGCTCGACCAGATCAGCGACACGGTGCCGCTTTGGGTGTGCGCGTACGCACCCCACATTGTCTACGCCAACACACCCATGATCGAACTGATCGGCGTCGACGAGTCAACCGACATGCACGGGCTCGGCCGCTACCCGGACGGTCGGCTGAACGGTTGGTTCATCGAGACGGGCGCCATCAGCAAGGCCTTCAAACCGGTGGCCGACAGCGTCTACTCCGATGGGTTCGGTCGAGAGGCCATCGATCGCATGGGGGCAGTCGCAAAGGCCGCGGGCGTGACGACCACGACCGACATGCTCTGGGGGTTCGAAGATTTCGAGCGCGAATGGGATGAACATCGCGCCGCTATCGACGACGGGACCTTTCCGCTCCGAATGTTGTTGGTCCCCTTCGAACCTCGGCTGCGCAGGATGCACGGCGCGGGAATGCTCGACTACCTGGCCGGGAAGCAGGCCCAGGGCGACCATCGTCTGAGCACACAGGGCATCAAGTTCGTGAACGACGGCTCGTATCCATCGATGACGCTGCGGGTTGGATTCCCCGGCTACCTCGATGGTGAAGAAGGACTGACCGGCGAGGACCCGTGGGACTCGCTATTCGACCTCATGCTGCCGTTCTGGAAGGCCGGCATCCAGATTCACTCGCATGCCAACGGCGACGAAACGGTCGAAATGACGCTTGACTTGCTCGAGCGTCTTCAGCTTGCCCATCCTCGGTTCGACCATCGCTTCGTCATCGAGCACTACTGCCTCAGTACACCGGCCCAGGCCAGGCGTCTCGCTGCTCTCGGTGGCGGCGCCAGCGTGAACGCCTACTTCGTGAAGTTCCGGGCCCAGATGCATGCCGACGCTGGGTTTGGCCCCGATCGGTCGGAAGCGACCGCACGGCTGGGGTCACTCGAGCGTGCGGGAGCGTTCTATGCGTTGCACAGTGACTTCAACCTTGTCGTCTCGCCGTTGTCGCCGCTGTTGGTGGCTGAGATTGCAGCCACCCGAATTGGCACTGATGGCACAACCGTTCTGGCGCCAGGTGAACGAATCTCGGTTGAGGCCGCACTGCGAGCGATCACGGTCGATGCCGCGTATCTGCTCAATCAAGATCAGCACCTTGGGTCGGTCGAAGCCGGCAAACTCGCCGACTTCACCGTTCTGGCTGACGATCCGTTTGAGGTCATGCCCGACCAGATCGGATCCATCGATGTAGTGGACACGGTCGTTGACGGCGTACCAACATGACGTGCTTCCCAGCTAAGGAGATCGATAGATGGCCGATCTGATGACGATGTACCAGTCGCTTCAGACTGGTCTGGCTGCCCACCGTTCGCGGGAGGGCGAGCGATCGCCGGTCGAGATAGACGCCGAAGGCACGACCACTCCGGTCGCTCTTCTTAACGGCTTCCTTGGTGCGGGCAAGAGCACCCTTTTGGCGGCGGCATTGCTCAACCCGCCCAACAACATGGCGATTAGGGCAGTGGTGAACGATCTGGGCGCTATGCCGATCGACCCTTCGCTGATTTTCGACCACACCGAGCTTGAGTTCGAGCTGAGCAACGGCTGCGGTTGCTGCGCCGGAACCGATGAGTTGGCGGCGACGCTCGATCGCGTCGGCGCGTCGGATCCTGATTTGGTGTTGCTCGAGTCCAGCGGCGTCACCGACCCCTTTGCCGTGGCGCAGCTGGTCGAAGGAAGTCCGAACCTCCGACTCGACCGGATCGTTACGGTCGTCGATGCTGTCGGTATCGATGGGCAGCTGGCCGATTATCAGCTTGGGCCGATCGTCCGGAGGCATTTGGAGGCTGCCCACACCGTGGTAGTCACCCGTTCCGAGGAGTTGGATGGGGCTTCCCTCGACGGCGTAACCCAGCGGCTCGAGCTCTTGGTGCCCGGCCGCCCCGTCGTTCGCTCGACGCTCACCGCGCCAGCTGTTCATGTTCTGTGGCCCGGATCTATCCGTGGCGCAGCTTTGCCAGAGGTCTCCGACGTGCCTGCTCACGATCTGATCACGCTCACCATCGACCAGACGGTTCCGCTGTCGATCGCCGCGGTCAACGAGGCACTTTCAGCGGTAGGCCCGGCCATTGTTCGTTGCAAAGGGCGTCTGCGTACCCTTGATGGTCAGGTGATGATCCAGGGAACCAGTTCGGGCTGGGAGGTCCGAGAGGCGTCGTCGTCCGACACACCTGTGATCACTATTGTCGGCACCGAGGCCTGTGATGTTGCCTCGTTGGCGATCTCCCTGGGTTGCCCGTAACTTTCGACACGCCGGACCCGCAGATACTTGAGGGCGGCTACTTCAGGCCGTAGACCTCGTAGGTCACTGACTCGACTCCGGCTGTGCCGATGCCGACGGCCTGCACATCATTGAGCCAGGCGTACTTTTCCGAGCCGGTCTCAAATGTCGGCGCCGACCGGATGGAGGTGGTGCCGTCTTCGTTGGGCTTCCCGATCCCCTGGTAGGTCATGAGGATCGATTCGCCATCGTCGGTGGCCAACTGCAGTCGGACATCGAGATGAATCGTGCGGTTCTTTCTCGCATGTACCCAGTCGCCCGCGGGCGCAACGATGCTTCCCTTGATCCCGGGACCCTCGAAACTTCCACCGCTGACGGGGGCAATCATACGGGTGCCGGTCGGCCCGTTTCGGATCACCGCATGGGTGGAATCCCCGATTAGGGCGGTGAGGGTGAAAAGGTGTTCGACGTCGATCTGGTTCGCTGCCATGGATTGCAATCTAGTTTTGTTGGGTGCACGTCGTCCTTGTCGCTCCCGAGATTGCTCCGAACACTGGCAACATCATCCGGCTCTGCGCCAATACAGGGTCGACCCTCCACCTGATCGAGCCGCTTGGTTTTGCCATGGACGATCGCCTCTTGAAACGTGCCGGGCTTGATTATCACGAGTTAGCCGAGGTGACGGTGCACCCATCGCTTGATGCAGCCAGCGGCGTGTTGACCGGTCGTTGGTTTGGCTTCTCGTCGTCTGGTCGCCGTCGCTACACCGATGTCAGCTTCAAACCTGATGATGTGTTGTTATTCGGGGCTGAGCGGGCCGGACTCCCGGACGCTGCACGGGTCGCCCTTGGGACGCAGCGCGTATTGACGATTCCAATGGTCGCCGGAAACCGCAGCTTGAACTTGGCCAACGCGGTCAGCATCGTGGTGTACGAAGCCTGGCGCCAGCATGGCTTTGGAGACAGCGCGCAGGAGATAACGACGTTGACCAGTGAAACCCCTGGAGCTGACCCTTTCGATCTCTGAGCCAGTCGATCCCCGAGCCGGGGCTTACTCCTGGACCAGCTCGATGAGAGTGCCGAAGCTGCCCTTGGGATGGATGAAGGCCACGGTGGTGCCCCTTGAGCCTGGCCGGGGGGCCTTGTCGATGGCCGTAGCGCCGGCCGCAACCATGGCCTCGAGCGCTGCGGCACAGTCGTCGACGCGATAGCCGACGTGGTGAAGGCCTTCACCACGCTTTTCGATGGCCTTGGCGATTGGTGAGTCGTCGCGGGTGGCAGCAGTGAGTTGGATGTACGAGTCGGCCACCTTGACCAGGGCTTCTTCGACACCGTCGCTGTCGACGATTTCGCGGTGATGGACTTCGGCTCCGAACGCTTCGGCGTAGTAGGCGATGGCCGCTTCGAGGTCTCGCACCGCGATGGCGATGTGGTCGATTTCGGTGAGGATCATGTCAGCTCTCTTTGGTTGCGGCGAGCGAATCGGCGTGGCGACGGAACAGAGTGATCTTGTCTTCGCCGATCTTTTCGCGCTTTTCGTAGTCGGAAATGCCCTGCCCCTCGCTGTCGGCGAGACAAAGTACGCCGAGCTTGCCTTCGTGCAGATTGTGATGGACTTGGTAGGAGGCTTCGCCGACGTTCTCGAGGTCGTATACAGCCGACAGGATGGGCTGGATGGCGCCACGGTCGATGAGGCGGTTCATCTGCCACGCTTCGGCGTAGTTGGCGAAGTGGCTCGAGACGATCTGCTTCAACTTCATCCAGAGATGACGGTTGTCGTATTCGATCATGTAACCCGAGGTAGCGGCGCACGTTACAATCACGCCGCCGCGCTTGGCCGCGAATACGGAAGCTCCCATCGTCTGGCGACCCGGGTGCTCGAAGACGATGTCGGGATCTTCACCGACAAGGTCGCGGATGCGCTTGCCGAAGCGGCGCCATTCGCTTTCGTCTTGCTCGTGTTCGCTCTTCCAGAATTGGAAGTCCTCGGCCCGTCGGTCGATGACTGCCTCACAGCCGAGCTGGTTGAGAAGTTCAGCTTTGTCTGGTGATGACACCACACCGACCGGTGTGCCGCCACCGTTGAGGACGAGCTGGGTCGCATAACCGCCGAGGCCGCCGGTGGCGCCCCAGATGAGAACGGTGTCGCCCATCTTCATTGATGCGGCGTTGTTGCTCACCAGCATCCGGTAACTGGTCGATGCGCAGAGCGCGTTGACCGCGGACTCTTCCCAGGTGAGGTGGCTGGGTTTGGGCATCAGCTGGTTGGCCTTGACCACCGTGAGGTCAGCCAATCCGCCAAAGTTGGTTTCGAAGCCCCAGATGCGCTGGTTGGCGCCCTTCATGGAATCGTTGTGGGATGAGGGGTCTTGATCGTCGACGTAGTTGCACTGAATGACGACCCGGTCACCGGGCCTCCAGTTACGTACGGCTGAACCGACACGGACAACAACCCCTGCGCCGTCAGAACCGATGACGTGATATGGCAGGTTGTGGCGTTGGCCCCAGATGCTCTCTCGACCGAGTCGTTCGAGAAAACCGAACGTGGGTAGAGGCTCGAAAATGGAGGTCCAGACGGTGTTGAAGTTGATGGAGCTCGCCATCACCGCCACATAGACCTCGTCAGGTGCCATCTCGGGAACGGCCACTTCACCAATGTGGAGTGATTCGCGGGGGTCTTTGTCGTTCGATTCAACCCCCTCGAACATGTTCATCTCGTCCCTAAGCACGTGCGCTGAGCGCACTCCCTCCGGAAGCGGCATGTTGGCTAGTTCGGTACCGCTCGCGTCGGCCTTGATTGCCTCGAGGAATTGCTTCATGGTCAAGAAGGTAACGAACGCTCGGCGTTGCCCCAATGGTCTAAGGCTAGGCAATCATCATATTTCTGGTAACAGCTCACTTTGTTTGCACCAAAGTTCTCACACCTGACCAGAGGAAGCCGACGAGAAATGTGTCGAGGAGGAAGAAGGGTTCCGTCAGTGGCATTGCGACCAGAACAGATCGAACAACAAGAGTTCAGCATGAGCCGCAAGGGCTTCGACCGGGATCAGGTTCGCCAGTTCCTGGTTGATGTCGCTTCTCAGGTGCGTGATCTCCAGACCGACGCGATGTCTCGCGTCGAGACCGAGTCGGAGTCGACTGACTCCGCCGATGGCGAAGTTGCCGCCGGGCACACCATTGCGCCGCTCGCTGGTCAGGGGCTGGTCGATGGCGACCGCTTCGGCGCCCTTGGCGAGCGTATCGCTGGTCTTCTTCGCCAGGCTCACGAAGCCTCGGAGGAAACCCGAGAGGGTGCTGAAAGCGAGGCCAGCCGGCTCCGCACCGAGGCCCAACAGGTACTGGATGAAGCCAACGCGGAGGCCGAGCGCATCCGTGAAGAGATGGCCGCCTACCGGGTGCAGGTCGAAGCAGAAGCGGTTCAGATCCGCAACCAGGCAGAGATCGACGGCAATGCCCTCCTCGACCAGCGCACAGCGCAGGTCGAACAGACCGAGCGTGAGATCGCGCTCGAGCGCGAAGCTGCAATGAAAGAGCTTTCCGAGGCTCGAAGCCAGGTCGCCGTCCTGCTGCAGGAGGCTCGCGCCCAGAGCGAATTTATTCGCCAAGAGGCCGAAGAGATCATTCGCACCAAGGTGCGTTCGAACATGGATGCCGCCCAGCGCCGCATCGATGTTCTACGAACGACCGAGGAATCGTCGAAGGACCGGATCATCACGGCTCAGCGCGAGCTGGAGTCGGCACTTCAGCGTCTCGAGTCAGAGCCGCTGCCTGAGTTCCCCGCAGATACCGAAGATCTGGTGCTAGCCCAGGCCGAGCAGGCGCTGGATGCACGTGAAGCCGGCATGGTGGCTGAAGCTGAGACAGCAGCCGAGGCGGCAGCGATCGACGCTGAAGCCGCTGTTGTCGACGTCGTCGAGGTTGCTGAGGTCAAGGCCACCGACGCAACGGAGTACACCGAGGTCGACAACGCCGAGATAAGCAACGACTCTGACTGGGTTGCTGATTCCGACCCGGCGGCCGAGCCGATCAGTAGCGCGGAGACATTCGAACATGGCGTCGTTTATCAGCCCGAAGCCGATGACAGCGCCGACCACGTTGAAGCCGGTGAACGTGCCGACAACGAAGAAGTTGCGACGTTTGCTGACGCGGCCTCCCTGGCAGTCGAGGACAACGAAGTCCCCGATCTAAGCCAATCCGACGAGACGGCAACCGAGACCGAAATGGTTACGGAACCTCAGATCGAAACTGACGGTGAGGCCGACACTGAGGTAGCGGGCGTGTCGAACATGTTCGATGTTCCCAGCGAACCCGACACGCCCGAATTCCCTTCTTCGGGGTTCGCCACCACCGAGTTCGACTCGCAACCTCCGGTGAGGGACGGCCATATCGAGCCGCCCGCGGCGCCGATGCCGATCGTCGACGAGCAGAATCCGCTGACTACCGAACCCTCGGACGAGACTCCCAGCCCCGAGAACGAGGATGCCCTGGCGCGGCTGGTTCGGGAAGCGATGCAGCGAGCAGTAGAGAGCGCACGAAGCAGCGACTAGGGCGGACTAGGGATTCAGTTACGGCTCCGCTTGGGTCAACCCCAGCCCAGCCCAGCCCTATAGGTACCCTGGCGTTGAATACGTCGAGATGGGGAGCAACGACCATGCCCGGGTCCTACATAGTCGTGGGCGCACGCACGCCGATCGGAAAACTGAGCGGTGGTCTAGCCAGCTTTTCTGGTACTGATCTGGGTGGCACTCGATCAAGTCGACTACGTCTACATGGGTCAGGTTCTCCAGGCTGGCGCTGGACAAATCACAGCTCGTCGGGCTGCCGCCAACGCCGACATCCCGATGTCGGTGCCATCGACGACCATCAACAAAGTCTGCTTGTCTGGCCTCAACACCATCTTCCTGGCTGATCAGATGATTAGCTCCGGACTGGCCGACATCGTTGTGGCCGGTGGTATGGAGTCGATGACCAACGCTCCCTACCTGCTGCCGGGAGCCCGCAGCGGTTATCGGGCCGGTGACCAAACCGTCGTCGACTCGATGATGTACGACGGTTTGTTCTGCGCCTTCGACGCTTGCGCCATGGGAGCGGCCACCGAGAGGCACGCCAGCACCGCCAAGATGGAGCGTGGCCCGCAGGACGAGTTTTCGGCCATGTCGCACGAGCGTGCAACGAACGCCCACAAAGAAGGCAGGTTCGCTCAGGAGATGGTGCCGGTTGAGGTTGCGCAGCGGCGAGGCGAGCCACTGATCGTCGATACCGACGAGGGAGTTCGTCCGGGAACCACTGCCGAGAGTCTTGGCCAACTCCGACCTGCCTTTGATACGTCTGGCAATCTCACTGCCGGCAACGTGTCGCAGATTTCGGACGGAGGCTGTGCAGTCGTCATGATGAGCAAAGCCAAGGCCGAGGAGTTTGGCGTCACCCCATTGGGCGAGGTCATTGGCTACGGCCAGATCGCCGGGCCCGATACCTCGCTGCTCACCCAGCCCTCGCGGGCTATCAAGAACGCACTCTCCCGCACCGACCTTTCCGTCTCCGATATCGATCTGTTCGAGCTGAACGAGGCATTTGCCGCCGTCGCCCTTGCCGCAATGGACGACCTGGGGGTTTCCGACGACATTGTCAACGTCAACGGTGGCGCTGTTGCCCTTGGCCACCCCATTGGTGCTTCCGGCAACCGGTTGGCCCTCACGCTGCTGCACGAAATGAAGCGTCAGGACCTCGAGATCGGTGCAGCTGCTCTCTGTGGCGGCGGCGGCCAAGGGGATGCGCTGTTGGTGAAGCAGGTCCGCTGACTCTCGTCTGAAGGCTGTCAACGCGCCGGCGAACGGGGGCGGCGAGACGGCTGCACTTGTCAAGGTCGAAAAAGTATTGTAACGTAACTGACACTAACTCGTTGCGGAGTTCGCTCAGTTGAAGGGCATGTTCGCCGCAATCGATAGACCACCGGGTCGGTGAAGTCCTCTCCCCGCCGACCCGGTTGTCGCGTCCGGTGTTAGGCCTCCGACTGCTGGGTTGACGCGGTGGGGATCGAACCACGGTAGGTCATGGTTTGGCCTGGTCAGAGGGCCTTCTCGACTTCCTCGAGAAGGATCCGATCTAAGAGTGGCCATGGTTCAGTCGAGCGACTGCCGTCCTTCGAGTGCTCGCCCCAGTGTGAGCTCGTCGGCGTACTCGAGGTCGCCGCCGACAGGGAGGCCCGACGCCAATCTGGTCACGGTAATGTCAAAAGGTTGCAACACTTTTGTAGCGATGAAGGCGGCCGTGGTTTCGCCTTCGATGTTGGGGTTCGTGCACAGAATTACTTCGGTGATGTCCTCACTCGCGACTCGGAGAGCGAGCTCCTTGATCTTCAGCTGATCGGGTCCGATGCCTTCGAGCATGTTGATGACCCCCTGAAGCACGTGATAGCGGCCCCGGAAGGCGCCGGTCTTCTCGATGGCAGCAATGTCTTTCGGTTCCTCGACAACGCAGAGCACGTTCTGATCTCGTTTCGGGTCGCTACAGATCTCGCATTCGTCACCCTCGGAGATGTTGAAGCAGCGGTCGCAGAACGTAACCGTGGCCTTCATCTCGACGATGGCATCAGCGAGCCGTTGGGCGTCGACCAGTTCGGCCTTCAAGAGGTGGAAGGCGATGCGCTGGGCCGACTTAGGGCCTATGCCTGGCAGTCGCCCGAGTTCGTCGATGAGGACCTCAACCGGTTTGGCGTAGGCGCTCACGAGCCGCCGAGTAGGCCACCCAGGCCTCCTTCAAGACCGCCGAGGTCAAGGTCGCCCGTAGCATTTTGCTGCAGCTCCATAACCTGGCCAGCGGCGTCGCGGAGGGCCGCCAGCACAAGGTCTTCCAACATCTCGACGTCGTCCGGGTCGACGACGTCGGGTGCAATCTTCACCGAGCGAAACTCGCCAGCTCCGGTCATGGTGATGGCGACTCGGCCGCTGGCCGCGGTTCCGGTGACCTCTTGCTGCGCCTGCTCTTCCTGAGCGGCGCTCATCTGTTCTTGCATGGCCTGGGCTTGTTCGAGCAATGCGCTGAGATCGAAACCGCCTGCGTCTGTCATCGGGAACCTCAATCTTGGGGGAAGGGCTGTTGGAGGAAGGTCGAACGACAGCCGATCAGCTGTCGGGAGCGTCGATCACGGTCGCGCCGGGAAAGGCTTGGGTGAGGCGGTCGACACTGCTGGCGGCAACGTCGGTTGCATCTTCGAGTCGAGAGACGTCGCCGATCTCGTCTGGTGTTTCGGCCGCGGTTGGAACCGGCTTCGCACTCGCGTTCGGCGTCGACTGGGGTGCGGGGGCCTGGCCATCCACGACCAACTGAATTGTAAGCGGCCGACCGAAGGTGTTGGCCAACGCTGCCTCGACTTCGGAGCGGACTTCTTCGCAGCGGGGCACGACATGCTCGTTTGGCAGCGCAAAGGTGGCGACATCGCCATTCACGGCGGTGAAGTGACCCAACTTGAACCGGGCGCGAACGCGCTGCTCCAATTCGTCGAGCAGACCACCGGTGAATGCAGACGTGAGTTGGTCGAGCGTCACCGGAGCTCCGGTTGCTGCCGCTGCCGGCTGAGCGGGAGGGGGCCGAGCCGGTGCTGGAGCTGGTGTGTTCGGGGCGGCGACGGGGGGAGGGGCCTCGGCTGGCCCCTGACTTAGAACCTGGCGGGCAGCGGCCGCAGGTTGGCGCGGTGAGGGCGGGGGAGCGGCCACACTGGCGGGGACCGGAGCTGCCTGGTTTGGCGCTACGGGGGCTGGTTGCACGGCGACAGCCTGGGTCGGGGCCGGAGCAGCCGGTGGTGGGGTTGCCGTTGACGGCGCGGCCGGTGCCGGGGGCGCCGCAGCTTGCGCCGGCGGTGCTACTGCGCCGCCGGCGGCCATGGCGGCAACCTGCTGTTCGAGTACTTCGATGCGTTGCAGCAGGGCGGCGGTGTCGTCGCCATCGCGACGGGTGAGGCGAATCAACGTGACTTCCAGCGGAACTCGCGGGTCGGCAGCCTGGCGCATCTCCACCAGCGCCCGGCCGATCTCCTCGAGCGAGCGGGTGATTGTGGCGGGCCCAAGCGCTTTGGCCACGTTGTCAGCTTCTTCACGGCTGGCTTCGTTGAGGTGGGCCAGCGGCGCACCCATCGAGGCCAGGAACGCGTCGCGCAATGTGTCCAGCGTTTCTTCGCCAATAGTCCTTGGTTCGCGGCCGATCTCGAGCCCTCGTTGGATGGCCGCGATGGCGGCTGCTGGATCGCCTTCGCCGATAGCGAGCGCCAGGGTGAGGCCGGTGTTCGAGCCGGCGGGCACGCCACCAGCGGCAGCGACGAGATCGAGCGCTGACAGTGTGTCGCGGGCCGAACCGCCGCCCTGGCGTAGCGCGTATTCGATGCCAGCCTCGTCGACGTCGAGCCCGGCATCGTCGATCAACCAGCGAACGTGATCAGTCAGTTCCTCACCCGGCAACAAGTGAAACTCGAAGTGCTGAGTGCGGCTACGGATGGTGCTGACCACTTTGTGCGGTTCGGTGGTGGCCAACACGAACACGACATGGTCGGGTGGTTCTTCGAGCGTCTTCAGGAGCGCGTTCTCTGCCCCCGCGGTGAGCATGTGAACCTCGTCGAGGATGTATACCTTGGTGCGGCCGGGTGAGCCGAGGGCCACCTTGCCGATGAGGTCCCGGACGTCGTCGACCTTGTTGTTGCTGGCTGCGTCGAGCTCGTGGAGATCGAACGAGCTTCCTTGCTCGATGTCGAGGCAGCTTTTGCACTCGCAGCAGGGTTCGCCCGCCGTGAGGTTCTCGCAGTTGAGCGCCTTGGCCAGCACCCGAGCCGTACTGGTTTTGCCGGTGCCGCGGGGTCCGCTGAACAAATACGCGTGGCTGTGTCGACCTTCGGCCACCGCTGTCTGTAATGCGGTGGTGACGTGCTGCTGCCCCTTGATCTCAGCGAAGTTCCGAGATCGATACCGCCGGTACAGAGACTGATACGCCACCCCCGGACTCTACCGACCACATGTGGCGCGGGCGCGGTGGCAAGGGCAATGCGGCTGCAAAAGTAAGGCGGTCGTATGGCGAACAGTTACAAAAAGGAAACCGCCTGCCTTCGCAAGTGACGGCCAGACGATCTGCGGCGCTCCGAAGGTTCCGCTGAGAGCTGCTGCCTTCCGGCCCTGACTCGGTTCACGGGCTTCGAACGCACAGGGTCCGACCGCCACATGCCAAGACAGGCGACGTACCCGCGGTAGGCGGGCACCAACACAGTATCCTAAGCAGCCTCATCCACAACCGTTACTGGTTGCGATGATGGAGGAGTGCGAGAGCGGCCGAATCGGCACGCTTGGAAAGCGTGTGAAGGGAGACCTTCCGTGGGTTCGAATCCCACCTCCTCCGCTGCTAGCAGTTCGATTGGTTGGTTCTACTCCTAGGGGCTGTTCCCGGGGCGGGCCGGTCCGATTTGGGTCAAAGGCGCTCGTGCATTCGAGACTCCCGTGCCGCATTGGACTGAGCATGTCAGCCATGCGCAGAATGATCGGGGGCGCTTGAGGCCAAGGAAGTGAAGACGTGTTCAACGTTCTTCTGGTGGATGACCATCTCATGCTCCTCGAAGGTGTCCGGCTGGCGTTCGAAGCCCAGGACGACGTCTCCGACGTAGAGGTTGCATCGTCGGCGGAAGCTGCGATCACTCGATTTCGAGCGTCGTCGCCCGATGTTGCGATTGTTGACTACCGAATCGGATCGGATTCCGGCGCTGACCTCACCAGGGCTCTTCTGGCGCTTGATCCGGATGCCACGATCGTGGTGGTTAGCGCCCTCACCTCGCCCCTTGTCGTCGACGACTGCGTCGATGCTGGATGCGTTGCCTTCGTGCAGAAGCAAAAAGGTATTAACGAACTCCTCAGCATCGTGCCCTCGGCGATGAGCGGGATGACTCACTTTCCACGCCGGCAACGATCTCCGCAAGGCTTGGTTGCCGCACCGGGGACTGGATCGCTCAGCACACGAGAACTTGAAATCCTCCAGCTTCTGAGTGAAGGGCTTCCGCCTAAGACGATCGCTGAGCGACTCGTTATCTCGGTTCACACGGTCAGAAATCACATCGGCGAGATTCGAAGAAAGCTCGGTGTCACGAACCAGCTGGCAGCCGTTGCAAGGGCAAGCAGCGCAGGAATCATTGCGGGACCGGGTGCCGGCGCATGAACGAACCCGCTACCACGACGTCCGGTCAGAACCGCAAGGACTGCCGTCGTCTGGCAGCACTCCGTGCGTATGACCTCATAGACACACCGCCGGACCCAGTGCTCGATCTAATTTCGCGTCTAACGGCCGGGCTGCTCGAGGTGCCGTTCGCCTGTGTCTCCCTGGTCGACGAACATCGCGTCTTCCTGAAATCGATCCACGGGCTCAATGCCAGGCACCTTGGGACAGAACCTGGCTTGTGTGTCACCGCAGTTGAAACCAATAAGGGCTTCAGCCGGTAGGTGTGGTTTTGGGGCTCCATCGGTCTTGCCAGTCGATGAGTTTTCCGATGATGAGGACTGCGGTGGCGAGTTGGAGTGCGGCGTGGCGGTGACGGTTTCGGCGGTCGGTTGATC
>JBLINY010000058.1:0-27458 GCA_047638695.1 Acidimicrobiales bacterium
CGGGTTCATGCACTGTGTCCTTCGGGATCAGGGTTTGTTTCAAGCCCCCTGATCGTGGACACCCTCGCAACTCGGGTGGGGGATGATCGCGCGGAGCGCGCGAATCCCTTGGAACTACTCGTCTAGCGGATCAGGGCGCTGATCTGCACCCGATCGCTCGAATCGAGATCGGTGCGATGCCATCGGCGCAGTGCCGTCAGCGCATCGCCCGCCAGTGTCGCGTCAACCACGATCTCGATGCGGTCGTCGCCGCTATCGAGTTCAGTTGTGATGATTGCCGCGGTCCGCCCATCAGGGGTCTCGAGTCGGCTGTTGCTGGCCGACTCAATAACTGATGAGAACCCCAGTGGCCCCAGTGTCTTGACCACCTCTTCTACCAGCTCGTCGCGGGCGAGACGATTGCCATTGAGGCCCGCGACGAGGCGGATGTATGACGCCCGCTTTGCCGTCGCTGGCCGATCGACAAGAAAGAGCTGCGAGCCGCCGCTGGGAACACACTCGGGAGTGGCATGTTGATAGTCCGACGCTCGGTTCTTCCCATCGGTGTCCGGAACCGCTAGATGACCAGTCACACCCTCATCAGTAAGCCCACCCTTCGGGCTGGCTCGGACGTGGGCGAAGAGACGCTCGGCGGCACTCACCGTTTCATCTTCCCTCGGAGCGCCAGGAACCGAACCTTCCCCGGTCGCGCTCTGCGCACTCTCCGACCTGTTCTTCTGCTCCTTACCTCGCCGGCGCTTCGCCTTCGGCGTCCGAAGCAGCGCGAGCGCCGTAAGGAAAAGCAGAAGGAGAACCAAAGTGAGAATCACAAAAATCGCAACAGCCACCGCTCGAACCTCCACGACGTAGAGTAGCTTCCAGCCACGTAAAGTAGCCAGTATGTCGGTTCGGTGAAAGTTGGGCCGTTGCACATACTAGTGGCGACGAGAGATTTACCTACTGAGACTCGGCCGGGGGAGTTGGGTTATTTGCCTGTATCGCTTCACCCTCAGTGACGGTTTGACAGCTCGGACAGCACAAAGGGTGGCGGAGATGTCGCCAGGCCGCCTGCTGGGCATCGGCGCAGACGGCCAGCTGGGCACCAAGCCGGCAAACCGACGGGCTGACTGTCGTTGTAGACGGCACCAGGACACAAACTTGGACACTGCCGGCAGAGCTTGACCGACAGCCGCCAGCCCACCGACATCAGTCGGCTACTTGATTCCATCGTCAGGCTAGACACACCGCGTCCACCTGTGCCCACGGTACGTGATGCGATTTCACTCAGCGAGTCGGGATTTGCGTTCACTGAACACGATGGCAGCGAGCAGCATGGCCAGAATCACGCCCAGCGAGACATAGGTGTCGAGGTGGTACCAGTGACTGAGCGCCATCTTGGCGCCAACAAACACCAAAATGGCACCGAGGGCGTGCGAAAGGTAGTGAAAACGCTCTCGAGCGTTGGCCAGCAGGAAATACATCGCTCGCAGGCCGAGAATGGCGAAGGCATTCGACGAGAACACGATGAACGGCTCGTTGGACACGGCCAAGACCGCGGGCACCGAGTCGAGAGCGAAGATCACGTCGGTGAACTCGACAACGACAAGGGTAGCGAACAGTGGCGTGGCGGCACGCTTGGCATTGACCCTGGTGAAAAAGTGGTCACCATCGATGGTGTCGGTGACGGGCATGATCCGTTTGAGGAGTCCGAGGCCAACAGTGGAGGTGTTCTCGCCCTCGTCCTCGCGGTGCCGGATAATGCGGATGCCAGTGAAAATCAGGAACAGTCCGAACACGACCAACAGCCAAAAGAAGCGACTGATCAAAGCGCTGCCGACGAGGATGAACACAAGACGCAGCACCAGGGCACCGAAGACGCCCCAAAACAACACCCGATGCTGGTACTTGAGCGGGATGGCCATGGTGGAAAAGAGGATCGACCATACGAAGACATTGTCGACGCTCAGGGATTTCTCGATCAGATAGGCCGAGATGAACTCGCCGAACGCGGCCGTACCCTGTCCATCCTTGGTGAAGTAGAGCCCGATGGCGACGCCTACGCCCAGAGAACACCCGACCCACGCCAGGCTTTCGATCGCTGCCTCGCGGGGCGTCGGAGCATGCGCTTCGCGGTGGCGAATGAGATCCACCACCAGCAGGACGACGATCGTGACGCCCAACACAATCCAGACGCCGACCGGCACATCGAGATCAACAAAGTTGTCGCGAGAGGACTCGGACCCAAAGAACATCAGCACATTGTGGCCCGCTCGACGAGCGACCCCACGGCATCTCCGATCACTAGGCTGAAAGCATGGATCTCGGCGCCTCATTCGACCCGACGACCGTGGCTGCCGTTGTCTTCGACATCGGCGGGGTTTTCCTCTATCCGTCCTACAAGCCGGTTCAGCAACGCCAGCTCGAACTCGGACTCGACCCATCCAATGGGCCCGACGACTACCGCCGGGCGCACCACCAAGGCTGCGCTGCGCTGTCGGCCAGCATTTTGGCGACGCAAGGCAACAGTGGCCCGGGAGACGAGGGGGCCAGCGACTTCTGGTCGAAGTACGACAACGCCTATCTCGGTGCCCTCGGCCTCTCGGGCGAGCAGGTCGAACTCTGCCGCGATGCCGTGCGCACCTCATGGGACTGGCCCCACGAGGCAAACATCACCGCGTTCCGCCGATTAGCCGGACTCGGGTTGCCGCTCGCCATCGTGAGCAACAACGACGGATCGGCGGAGCCGTCAATGCAGGAATTCGGGGTGTGCCAGGTGGGGCAGGGTCCGCTGCCAACTGTGGTCGCCATCGTCGACAGCGCAATTCTCGGGATAGCCAAACCTGATCCAGCCATCATGGCCCCCGCTCTCGCCGCACTCGACCAACCGACGGAGCATGTGCTCTATGTCGGCGACACGGTTCATGCCGATGTCGTCGGGGCGACCAACGCCGGAATGCAGGTCGTGCAGCTCGATCCGTTCGACCAACACGGCGACTACTCGCATAGGCGGCTGGTCGATCTCGATGAACTCACCGACCTACTCGGTGCCGGCCGGGTCTGATCAGCTTCTGGCCGGTAACTGAAGATTCGGATAAGCGCCATCATCGAGACCGGTCGGACCATCGTGGGCCAGACGCCAATGCGCCGCCGACGCGATCATGGCTGCGTTGTCCGTGCAGTAGGCACGATCAGGCACGAGGTGATCTATACCTGCGGCCTCGGCCGCCACGGTGAACTGTTCCCGTAGGCGCGAGTTCGCGGCCACGCCACCGCCGAGACAGACAGCGTTAGCCCCGACCTGAGCTGCGGCTCGCATCGTCTTGGTTACCAACACATCGACAACGGCCTCTTGGAAACCGGCTGCGAGGTCGGCATTCGACGCGTCGGGATTCTTCCTCACGTAGTTGATAACCGCGGTCTTCATACCACTGAAGGAGAAGTCGAGCCCCTCGTTCAGCAAGCCTCGGGGAAACACGATTGCATCACGATCACCCTCGGTCGCGAGCCGATCGATAAGCGGACCGCCCGGGTACCCCAAGCCAAGGTACCGAGCCACTTTGTCAAAGGCCTCGCCGGCTGCGTCGTCAGTAGTTGAACCAAGAACGCGATAACTTCCGAGCTCGGTGACTTCCACCAGCATCGTGTGACCGCCTGAAACGAGCAGCACCACCATGGGGAGGGGTAACTCAGGCCGCTCAAGGAACGTAGCGAACAGATGGCCCTCCATGTGATTGACACCGACGTACGGCACACCCCATGCCAGAGCGAGCGACTTCGCCGCACTGACGCCGACCAGCAGGGCACCGATCAGACCCGGACCGTGCGTAGCTGCAACACAATCAAGCGCTGACGGATCAATCTCGGCCTCCTCTAGCGCAGCGTTGATAACCGGCTCGAGCAGTTCGAGGTGAGCGCGGCTGGCGACCTCGGGAACAACGCCACCAAATTCGGCATGGAGTTCGATCTGGCTCGAGACAATGTTGGACAACACCTCGATGCCACCTCGCAGAATGGCAACCGATGTCTCATCGCAACTTGTCTCGATCGCCAAGACCAGCTTCTGATCGTTCATTGGCTCCCTAGCTCGAGAAACCCCCGCGCCAATACTTCGGCGTACAGCGGCTGGTCAATATCGATGGCCCGCAAGATGAGGGCATTCTCTCCGTCAGGGTAATAGCGGGGCCGGGCCCCGACCGGGGCAAGCTTGAACTGGCGGTACAACGCAATCGCAGGCTCATTGCTGACCCGAACCTCAAGCGTTAGAGCCTCGCTCCCCCGCTCGATAGCCTCTGTGATCAGCCGGGCCAGGAGTCGACGAGCGATGCCTTTCCGGGCGTGATCCGGTGAGACTGCTATGTTCATGACGTGGGCCTCACCGGCAACGAACATTGTGCCGCCGAAGCCAACAATCTGGGCCTCGCTATCCTCGGCCACCAACCAATGACGCGATGCCTGGTGCACATCCAGCTCGCCAGCGAACAACTTGGCCGACCATGGATCGGGACTGACCCGGGCCTCGATAGCGGCAACGGCATTGATGTCACCCATGCTCAACGGTCGGAAAATCACACCGCGCCCTTGCCCTTCCCGGCAGTCCCGCGTCGCCTGCGGGGCACAACAGGAGTGAGGCGAGTCTTGATGTTCACCTGTACGTCAGGGTCACGGAGATAGAGCGGTTCAACGAGGTGACCAGCGAGAGCCGGCCGATAAGCGGCTAGCCGCACCAGCTGCTCTGCGAGAGGGTCGCGGCCAGGTAGGACGCTGTCGCCGTAGTACTCGGCGTACCGATCGGCTCCGTCACCGACAACGATTGCCCCCCGAGGGAGGGCAGAACCAAGCTCTGCCGGGTTACCAACGATGGCGTCCGAAACCGTCCCATCCGAGCCAAAGGTCTGCTGAAAGACCTCGTTCCGGCGGGCGTCGATGACGGCCACAAGCGGTCGCTCGTCGTGGGCGGCGCCGAGCAGCTCAAGGCTCGATACTCCAACAACCGGGCGATCAAGAGCCAATGCCAAACCTCGAGCCGTTGCCAGCCCGACGCGTAACCCAGTGAATCGCCCGGGCCCGACGTCGACCGCAAGTCGATCGATGGTTCTGATCGAGACTCCGGCCGACGCCAACACCGCTTCGATCATCGGTGTGATCTCCTCAGCATGGCGGCGATCGGTTTTCGCCTGACGGCTGGCAAGAACATGACCATCGGCCGCGATCGCAACGCCGACACTTGCCGTCGATGACGTCAGCCCCAGGATCAGCACGGGATCTCCCAGCTCTTTAGAGCGGCTTGAAGTTGTGTGACCCGCCCTTGCCACTCCGAACCCATCGGGGTGAAGTCAATGCGGCGATCGTCGTCGTCAGATCCCAACAACAGACTGATGTGCAGGTAGTCGGCGGGTAGGGCGGGAAGGATCTGCTCGCCCCACTCGATCACGGTGACGCCATCCTCAAGCAACTCGGGCAGATCGAGATCGAGCGTGTCGGCGAGAGTATCGATCCGGTACACATCGAGATGGTCGAGCGTGAGTCGACCGTGATAACGGTTAGCCAACGTAAAGGTTGGGCTGGTGATGCGCTGATCGATTCCGAGACCGCGACCAAGACCCTGGGTGAAGCACGTCTTCCCTGCGCCCAGATCGCCGGCCAATACCAAGAGATCGCCATCGGCCAGGGTCTCGGCGAGTGTGGCGGCCATGTCCTGAGTCGCCTCGGGGCTGGCGGTGGCAACGCAAATCCGACTGTTCATGCCGTTGTGAGGCTAACGGGCCAGTACCGTTCGCCGGGTGCCACAGGCCTCACCTCTGCCTTCCCGAGATGTCAGCGCTCCGCTGTCGCGCCACGCAGTGGGCGCTGCGTCCGCACGAATAACAAACATCGTTCGTCGCACACCCGTCATGGCTCTGAGCGGAGACGATCTCGCCGCCGATGGCCAACTGTTCGTCAAGCTCGAACACCTCCAGCACAGCGGCAGCTTCAAGGCCCGGGGCGCCGCCAACACCATGCTGTCTGAACCAATCGCACCAGCCGGCGTGGTCGCCGCATCGGGAGGCAACCACGGCGCCGCTGTTGCGTGGGCGGCAAGGGCTGCTGGCCATCGAGCCACCATCTTTGTTCCCGAAGTTTCGGCGCCGACCAAAATCGAACGTCTGCGCAGCTACGGGGCGGACGTGCATATCACCGGGGCCGTGTATGCCGATGCTTTGGAAGCCAGCCGAAGCCACAGCGAGGACACCGGTGCTACCGCCATTCATGCCTACGACCAGCTATCAGTAGTCGCGGGCGCCGGCACGGTTGGTTTAGAACTCGAGGACCAGGTGGGGCAACTTGATGCGGTGCTCGTGGCCTGCGGCGGTGGTGGACTGGCCGGCGGCCTGGCTACGTGGTTCGGCACCACCACGCAGATAATCGTCGTTGAAACAACACAAACGGCGACGTTCGCTCACGCTGTGGCAGCCAGCGGTCCGACGCCCATCGAGGTGGGTGGCGTAGCCGCCGACTCGCTAGGCGCTACTCAACTGGGACAACTCGGGTGGGCAGCCCTGTCGGCCGTTCGGGCAACGAGCGTGCTGGTCACCGACGACGAGGTCCTCCAGGCGCAAGACCTGCTCTGGGATCGCTTCCGGCAGATCGTCGAACCAGCTGCCGCCGCCCCTGTGGCCGCGTTGCTCACGGGCCGCTACCGACCGGACGGCAACGATCGGACCGCTCTGATTGTCTGTGGAGCGAACACCGCTCGCTGACCGCCCGCGCTGACACAACCCGCTCAGACAGACAGCGACCGAATAGCGGCCGCCACCACCTGCTGAGCAAGAAGGCGGACATGGTTCTTGTCGGCCTCGACTGCTCCCGTCGCGATCGCGACCAACGCATCCCCATCCGCCCCGGTATGGGCTGGCAGCAACGCGCGAGCTAAACCGTCGTGGCCACTCTGGGCTACAAGGTAACAACCGACCTTGTCGAGAGCGGCGTTAGTAGCAATGACGCCGATCGTCGTGTTTGCCCGGTCGTCGCTCGGCGCCAACACCGGTGGGCCAATATCGGCGGTCGACGAGCCGTCGTCGATCGAGCCAACCGCGTTCACGGCAAGCAGAGCACTCACCACCAGATCACCGTGCCGCAGCGTCGCCGAGGCCAACCCGGCCACGACTGCCTTATCCCGGCCGTGCCACTTGCCGACCGTGCATCCGGTTCCGGCCCCCACGCTGCCAAGCTCGATCGGGCCCGAGGTGGCTATCTCGATGGCGGCGCGGCCGTTCGTGGGGGTAGGTCGTACCGCAGCATTGCCGACGCCGAGATCGAATAGGCTCATCCCGACAACAATTGGAACCCGACCGTGGGCGGTCTCGAAACCTCGCCCTGCTTTCTCGAGCCAACCCATCACACCGTCAGATGCGGCCAGGCCGAAGGCCGAGCCACCTGAGAGCACAACGGCATCGACGGCCTCGACCGAACGGCTCGGATCAAGCAGGGCAAACTCTCTGGTCGCTGGGGCACCACCACGTACCTCACCCGAGGCCACGACCGCCGGTGGACACACGATCACCGTGCAGCCGGTACGAGCATCCGAGTTCGTCCAATGCCCGACGGCAAAGCCGGGAACGTCAGTGAGCACCACCCGAAACTAGCCTGGTCAGCCGAGCGTCATAGATTGGTGCCAGGATCCTCCAGTCGTGACGAGCCACATCAGCGGCAAGGTCGCCATCGACGACCGAGGGCCAGCAACGCACCGCCTCTTCGAGCGCTGAGCCAAAGTGTCCCGGCCGGTAGCCAACAAAGTCCGGGCCGAGCACTTCGGGATATGCCAGCGCGGCTGGCACAACCGGGCGACACCCGGCCGCGACTGCCTCGGCCACTCCGGCACCGAAGAAGTCGTGAGTCGCGCAACTCACGACTATGTCGGCATCCATCAGGTGGGCACGGTAGGTCGTTCGGTGGAACGGGCCGCAGGCCACGACATGAGCGGCCTGCGACTCGGCGATAGCCGTCCGACGAGATCGTCCCACTTGAGGTTCGACGCCAGCAAGCACAAGCCCGTAGTCAAGACCGGCGCCGTCAAGACGGCGAAGGGCACGGATGAAGGCATCGGGGTCCTTGTCGTCCTCCCACCGATGGGGCCACACGATCAGCGGGCGCCGATCTGGGTTGGTCGAGCGCGGCAGCACCAACGTCTCCTCACCGATCCAGCTCAGGTCGAGCCCCAAGGGCAAGACCTCGAAGCGTTCGGTGACAGCGTCGAGCTCTGTGAGGTGCGACTGATCGGGCTGAGCTCGGAGAAAAACGGGGAGGGCCTGCACAACAGCTCGGCGGTGAAAGTCACTGTTGAACAACACAACGTCGGCGACACACCACGACACCCAATTCACGAGCGCTGCTGCCCGATCCGCTGCTGTGGCCGGGTACACCAGCTGGCTCTCGTGCTGATACACCGCAATTGGCACATCGGCGCCCAGCCGCCGGCGGGTAAGGGCCAAGAGATGGGCGACGTCTACCAAACCGCTGACAAGCAACGCATCTGGTACACCGTTGTCGGTTACCCACCTACTGATCTTGGCGGCAAGAGGAAGCGCTCCTCCCTGAAGCCGCCAGCGCCATGATGCTGCCGGCAGACCGATGACCTCAATCTGGTGATCGCTGGCTGAGGCATACCCCTCGGCCCATTCACGATGCGATCCACCCAACCATGGCTCGACCAGGACAACCTTCACCGCGCAAACCTGGGTTCAGCGGACGGCATCACGAGCACTCCGAACCGCAACGCCGGAGTGGGCATCGTCGCTCGGCACGATCAAGCCAGAGCCTCCCAGCGAGATGCGACATCGGAGATGGGAGCCGTGAGGAGCTCGACTGTTGGCACCTCGGCCAACAGGTCCTCGCGGAAGCTCGGCTCGCGCTCGGTAACCACATCAACAAGCTGCCGGTAACGATTGTGGTAACCCTGCAATACCGAGCGAGCGGTGGCCACGCCAAGATCCTCACGGAGCTTGAGGTGGCACAGCGTGAGACCGGTGGACTCGCCATCCTTGATCTCGGGAACAATCAACACGACCCGGCCGTCGGACCCAACGGTGACGAAGGGCTCGCGCTCGACGGCGACACGGTGCTTGGTTCCACGCAACGTTGGGTCTTTCTCGACCCGAGAACTCAACGACGCTGCCAACCCGCTGCGGTCGACCACGAAGATCTGGGAACCGGTGTCCGGGTTGCCTTCGATGCGATAGCGGGTGTAGCCGACCACTTCCTCGACCGCGGGACTAAGAGCGGCCAGCGACCGCAACGAGCGATAGCTGAGTCGGTCACGAGGGCAACCGGTGCCGAGCACCTCCTGGATCAATCCGGCCTGCAGCAAGCTTTCGTCCGCCCGCGAGATTCCGACCGTCACCGTCTTCGCCTGATGCTTGATGGCATCGATCGGCCGCGTGAGTTCCTCGATCGCTGCCGTTAGAGCGACCGCCAGGTCTTCGACAATGACGCCCGGGGTACCGACCTTGCCCATTTCTATCTGATACGAGTCGAATGGAACGGCTCGAGTTGCGAAACGAAGGAGAACCGCCAAGCGACTGGCGGTCGATGCTTCGAGATGGCCGTTGTAGTGACCTGACCGCAGCTGCTCGAAGAAGCGTGTCGCCAACGGTTCAAGTGAGCCACTGAACGAATCGAACCAGTCATCACCGGTGGCTCCGACATGCTGCTCGATGATGCCGCGTGCTTCGCGCAGTGGCCGAGCCGAGGCGTCGATAGCAAGGGCCGCTTCGTAGCCAAAGAGATGACCAACGACCGTGGAGAGCACGAAGGCCAACAGCGGATGGGCCTCGGGAACGGCGATGACATCGAGTGCGGCCGAGAAACGATTCTCACCCTCGGTCGCGATCACGATCGGCGCCGCCTTGTGGGCCCGAAAGATGGCGACCTCTTTTGCGACGTCATCGGCGTTCGAACCAACCAGGCCCGCCGCGCAAACGAGAATCATGGGTTCGGACGAGAGGTCGATGTGCTTTTTATCCTCGGTGACGTCGCAGGCGATCGACTTGTAGCAGAGTTCGCTCAGCTTGATTCGCAATTCACGAGCAGCAACAACGTTGGCCCCGTTACCCACCATGGCCCAATAGCGGCGGCTTGGAGCGTGCCGACCCGCCGCTGCTGCGATCTCGGGGCGCTTAGCCAGCGTGGCCCGCATGGCATCAGGCAGGGACCGCAAGGATTCAAGCAACGCCTGTTGTTCGGCGACGGAAAGCGAGCGACCGTCGACAAGATCGGACACACCGAGCGCCACCAAGAAGCCGGCAGCGATCTGAGCATAAAAAGCCTTGGTCGAGGCAACACTCATCTCTACATCGCGACCGTCGGAGGTGTACAGCACGCCGTCGGCCTTGTCGACCAGGTCGCTACCCCGACGATTCACAATCGCTAACACCACCGCACCGCGACCGCGGGCCAGGTCGACCGTCCGGTTGGTATCGGTCGTGGTTCCCGACTGGCTAATAGCGATGGCCAGGGTGTCTGACATGTCATCGCGCAAGTTGAAGCCGGACAGCTCGGTGGCGGTGATGGCTCGGACAGGGATCTCCGACCCTTGTAAGGCCCATTCGAACGCGGCAGCAACGGCCTGACCGGCGACAGCGGCCGTGCCCTGTCCGATCACCTCGACGCGGCGAATGGCTCCGCTCCGAATTCGGCGAGCTACCGATTCCGGCATGGCCTCCGGGGGAAGTCGGACGTGAAGCGCACCGTCCTGCTCTATCAGACGGCCCCGAAGTGTCTTGGAGAACGAGTTCGGGGACTCGCTGATCTCTTTCAAGAGAAAGTGATCGGCGTCGCCACGGTCGATGTCGCGGGTGGTGACGTCCGGCGCCTTCCACTCGCCATCAGAAACAGGCAGGGGTGTTCCGTCGTAGGCAAAACGGGTGATCGCTTCCGGCCCGCCGGCGAGGGAGCCGCTGATGCGAACGATCTGGCCCTGGCTGGTCGTTGGGTTATCGAGATCGGCAGGCGTCTCGCCGTCCATCCGGATATAGGACGTTGCATCTTCGACAACGCCGTAGGGCTCGGAGGCAACGACAAAGGCGTCCTCGGCCAAACCGATAAACACGCCCTGACCACTCCCCCGCAGCGCAAGATGGACGTCGTCGGGCGCTTCGGCCGAACTGATACCGATCGCGACCGAACCCTCGAACTGGGCCACGGCGCGGCGAACCGACTCATCAAGATCATGGCCACCGGCCAGGCCACGAGAGACCAGGGTCGGGATCACCTTGGCGTCCGTTGTGATCTCGCCCGGAATGCTCAATTTTTCAGCTGCGATCAGGTCAGAGAAGTTGTCTACATCGCCATTGAGCGTTGCGGTGACATACGGACCAGCCTCTCGACCGCTCTCGTCGCTGTTGACCGGGTGGGCGTTTGGCTCGGAGATAATCCCGACCGAGGCCCAACGGGTATGACCGAGCACCGTGGCCTCGGCCGCCTCACTCTCGAGAGCGGCCCGCAACAGATCGTCAGCCTGAATCGAGGCGCGCATCGATTTCGTATTGTCGCCGAGCTCCCCGATCTCTGCCGCCGCCTTATAGATGAAGCTGAGGTGTCCGGAGGCCGTACGGACAGCACCATCGGCGAACAATCCGCCGCCACTCCTGGCCGCCACCATCGCCTGAATAGCCTCGTCATCAAGATCGAGTCCGTGATTGCGCACCAGCACGTGCACGCCGGCACTATCTCGTCCACGTACTTCGAGACGATCGAGCCCACTGAGCGCCTGCTGGATACTGAAGTAGGCCGCCACTTTCGCCGACGCTGGATCCTTGCCAGCCAAGGTCCCAACTTCGCGGGCCGTGCGAAGTCGGTCACGTTGCATCGCCCAGGCAGCATCCTTGGCCGCGATGAGGGCGACGTTCACAGCCTCGAGGTCGTCGATGCGATCGCCCTCGAGATCGAGGTGCGCCTCGATCAGCGCGAGCGACTCGGTGATCTCTCCCAGTCGAGAATCGAGACCAGCGACCAGCGCTGAATCACCCAACATTGCCTGGAGTCCCGCCTCGCCACGCAATTGCAGATCGATGCCAGTCAGCACTTCACCGGTGGCAATGAGAGCCGCGGTGAGATCCACATCAGCGGGCGCCGGAAGCGCCTCGGATGCTGTAGCGAGCTGCTGCAGGAGCTCGGCTGTATCGGGCGTTGCGCGTTGCGTCCGTCGACGCACAATTGCGATGATGCCGCACATGTCGAGATCTGGCTCCCTTAGGGGGTTGGCAAAAGAGGTCTGCTCGGTACTCGAATCGGCAGCATCGGCGCTGATACTGAGTTGTTATTGCTGATTTACGAGACCTTCGGTCACCGAAACTAATTCAGCGACGACCCGCTCCGCTGTCAAGGCATCCACATGCTCCACCATGATCCGAATCAGCGGTTCGGTTCCGGAGGGACGAACCAGCACTCGCCCGTCGCCGCCTAGCTCGGCCTCGGCCTCAGCAATGGCGGCGCCTAGCCGATCAACAAGCGTGGCGTCGCGTTGAGGAAGACGCACATTCTCGAGCACCTGGGGAAGAGACGTCATCGAGTCCGCAGCCACATCCGCAAGCGTGTCGCCCGAACGGATAACCGCATCCAGCAGCTGGACACCAGCCAAAACGCCATCTCCGGTCGTTGACAGGTCGCGGCAGATCACATGGCCCGATTGTTCGCCACCGAGCGCGTAACCGCCCGAGTTCAGGGCCTCGAGCACGTATCGGTCGCCAACGCCCGTTTCGATCACATGGATACCTGCACGATCCATCGCCAAGCGAAGACCAAGGTTGGACATAACCGTTACAACCAGTGTGTCGGCGGTCAGACGCCCGGTGGTCTTCCAATCGGTCGCCAGAATGGCAAGGACATGATCACCATCGACGATCTCGCCCAAACCATCGACAGCTATGAGGCGATCAGCGTCGCCGTCGAAAGCCAGCCCAAGGTCAGCGCCGGTAGCTCGAACAGTCTCCTGGAGCGATTCGGGGTGCGTTGATCCGCAGGCTGCATTGATGTTGATGCCGTCGGGTTGGTCGCCGATAACCGTGAGGTCGGCGCCCAGCGCGGCGAAGACCTCGGGTCCGTAGCGACTGGCAGCACCATTTGCGCAGTCGAGTACCACAGAAAGGCCATCGAATCGACGACCTTCGAGCGACCGCACGACAGCGTCCGCCCATCCGACACTCAGATCATCGGCAACTGCCGATCCGATCGACTCTCCGACCGATACAGCCGGGGCGGCCCCATCGAGCAGAGCGTGCATGCGGGATTCGATCTGTGCCTCGACAGTGTCGACCAGCTTGAGGCCGCCGGTAGCGAACAACTTGATGCCGTTGTCGGCAAACGGATTGTGCGACGCCGAAATCATGGCCCCGCCAATGCCTTGGGAAGCTGCGACCCAGGCGACGGCCGGTGTCGGCACGACGCCCAACGTCAGACAGTCGACCCCAACGGAGGTGTAACCGGCGATGAGCGCAGACTCGAGCATCGGTCCCGAACGACGCGTATCGAGCCCGATGGCGACGCGAGAAACGCCCAGCACCTCGGCCGCAGCGCGGCCAAGGGCAAGGGCGATTTCCGGAGTGAGTTCGCTGTTGGCTTCTCCTCGGACACCATCGGTGCCGAAGCCGAGACGAGCCACTAACGCTTGCTGTACTGCGGAGCCTTTCGGGCCTTCTTCAGGCCGTACTTCTTGGACTCCTTCTTGCGGGGGTCTCGGGTGAGGAGCCCTTCCGCCTTGACTGCACCGCGAACCTCAGGATCGAGCTCGACCAGAGCCCGAGTAATTCCCAACCGGAAGGCTCCGGCCTGACCGCTGAGCCCGCCACCGTGAAGATTGACATCGATATCGAAGGCTTCTTCGGTCTCGGTCACTCGCAATGGCTCGGTGATGAGCTTGCGGTGAACCGCTGAGGGGAAATAATCCTCGAACGAGCGGCCGTTAGCCGTAATTTCGCCAGTGCCAGGCCTGATGCGTACTCGGGCGACAGCCTGCTTACGACGACCAGTGGTTTGCAGATCGGTCATTTCTTTACCTCGCGACGGGCGCCGGGAATTTCGAGTGTTTTGGGGGCTTGAGCCTGATGGGGGTGGTTGGGCCCAGAGTAGATCTTGAGCTTGGTCGCGATCTGAGCACCAAGCCGATTCTTTGGCAACATGCCAGTGATCGACTTGCGAACCGTGTCGGCGGGCTTGCGGCTGAGCGCATCGCCGTACGAACGACTCGTGAGGCCGCCGGGGTAACCGGAGTGGTGGTGCACCATCTTGTCAGCGGCTTTGCTGCCGGACAGCGCGATCTTCTCTGCGTTGATGATGATCACGTGATCGCCCATGTCCATGTGCGGAGCGAAGGTCGGCTTGTGCTTGCCACGAAGAACACGGGCAACTTCGGTGGCCATCCGGCCAAGGGTGAGATCGGTGGCGTCGACGACGTACCACGAACGTTCGATCTCGGATGCTTTCGGACTGTAGGTTTTCACTTAGAACCCATTCTGAGGTTGATGGCCAAGATGACCGTGCTGGGCTGTTTGTCGCACCTTTCGGGTGCGGTTGTTGGCCTCAACTACGGCAGCAGATCAGCATACGGTCACTAAAGCTCAATACATCACCTGCACCAGGTTCAGGCCGTGGGGCGGAGCAGGGCTGACCGTCGCATTGCGATCCCGAGCGGCGAGCACGCCACGGAGGTCACCCGCTGAGCGTCGACCACGACCGACGGCCACATGGAAACCCACGATGCTGCGCACCATCTGGTGGCAAAACGCGCTGCCCGAGATTTCGAAGCGGAGAAGACCGTCACCGAGATCCATCCAACGGGCACCATCGACCCTTCGCACAAGCGAAACTTGCTCGCCGTTCGATGTCTTCGGACGCCGACAGAACGAGGAGAAGTCCTGCATCCCAAGGATGGGATCGCAGGCCAAGCGCATGGTGGCCAGTTCGAGCTTGTCCGCAACCCACCACGACGTGCGGGCCGACAACGGATCAGGCTTCTGTCGATTCAGGACCGTGTACTGATACCGACGGCCGACCGCCGAAAAGCGGGCGGAGAACGAATCGTCGACGACTTCGGCCGACAGAGCCACAACTTCGGGAGCGAGGCCGGCGTTGATCACTCGTTCGAGCCGCGCCAGGTCCGCGACGCGCTCGGCGACATCAAAGGACAGGACCTGTCCGGAAGAGTGCACGCCTGCGTCGGTGCGGCCCGACATCACGAGGTCAGGAACTCGACCCAAGTAAGGGGTCAGAACTCGCTGAAGTTCGCCGACCACGGTACGGACTCCCGGATTGGGCGCAAGCCCGCGAAAGTCCGAACCGTCATACGCGACCGTGAGTTTGACCCGAACCGTCGGGCCGATCTCGGGCTCGACCGTAGGGTCGAACAGGGTGAGTTCGTTGGGATTGATCTGACTCAGACGAGTTCGATGCGGGCCATCGGGGCGTTGTCGCCCTTACGAGGTCCGAGCTTGAGGATGCGGGTGTAACCACCCGGACGCTCCGCATAGCGGGGGCCGACCTCGTCGAACAACTTGGCCGTCATCTCAACATCGCCGAGGTAGGCCAAGACCTGACGGTAGTTGTGCAACCCGCCCTTTTTGGCCTTGGTGATCACTCGCTCAGCTACGGGCCGAACGGCCTTCGCCTTCGCCTCAGTGGTGTTGATGCCTTCAGCAGCCACGAGTGATGCGACCAAGTTGGCCATCATCAGCTTCTGGTGCTGGGCCGAACCGCCGAAGCGAGTGGCCTTACGTGGACGTCCCTGCATGGTGCTTAGCTCCTGGAGCCGCGCAGCGACAGGCCACGCTCGTCGAGTTTCACGATGACCTCATCCAACGACTTCTGACCGAAGTTGGTGATGGCCAGAAGATCGTCTTCGGTCTTAGTGAGCAGTTCGCCCACGCTGTTGACCTGAGCCCGCTTGAGGCAGTTGCGAGGCCGTTCCGACAGATCCAGATCTTCGATCGGCAGATCGAGATCGGGGGAACCGCTAGCCGAAGAGGGCGCTTCGCCAAGCGTGAGACCCTCAGGCTCGTCCGACATCTCTTCCACCAGCTGAATCAGTGAACGCAGCGTCGAGCCAGCCGATGCCAGTGCTTCGCGAGGGTCGATGGACCCGTCGGTCTCGACATCAAGAACCAGCCGGTCGAAGTCAGTCGACATCTCGACACGCACAGGCTCGACCGAAATGGAAACCCGGCGGATGGGGCTGAAGATCGCATCGATCGGAATCACACCAATGGTGGCGCTGTTCATCAGACGGTCGGAGCTGAGCCAGCCTCGTCCGCGCTCGACCGTGAGGTCGATAGCGATGCGGCCTTTGCCGTCCAACTTGGCCAGATGGATATCAGGGCTCAGGATGGTGACTTCAGCGGGGCAAGAGATATCGCCCGCCGTCACATCGCCGGGACCCCGGGCGTCGAGCCGAAGGGTGACCGGCTCCTCGCTGTCGCAGGTAACTACGATGTCCTTTAAGTTCAGGATGATGTCGGTAACGTCTTCGATAACCCCGGGAAGGGTGTCGAACTCGTGGAGTGCGTCATCAAATCGAACCATCGTGATGGCGGCGCCGGGAACCGACGACAAGAGCGTGCGGCGGAGCGAATTGCCGATGGTGTGACCGAAGCCCGGCTCGAGGGGACCAATGGCAAACATGCCACGGTTCGTCTCGCCGTCGTCGAGTTGCTCCACTGTGGGACGCTGAATGATCAGCATGGGTAGACCTTTCGGAAACGGTGCGGGGGCTTACTTGCTGTAGAGCTCGACGATGAGCTGCTCGCGCAGCGGAATCACGATCTGCTCACGGAGAGGTTCGCTGTAGACGGTCACCGAGAGACCATCGGCACCGCGATCGAGCCAAGCGGGAGGCGTGCGATCAAGCACGTCTTTGTTCCACTGAAGGATCGGGTTGTTGCGACTCTTCTCACGAATCTCGATGACATCGCCCTTGCGGCACCGGTAGGACGGGATGTTGACCCGTTTGCCGTTGACATTGATGTGACCGTGACTTGTGAATTGGCGGGCCTGGGCCCGGGTGGCGCCGAGACCGGCGCGATAGAGCACGTTGTCGAGGCGAAGCTCGAGAATGCGAAGCATGTTCTCGCCCGTGATGCCATCACGACGCGAGGCTTCCTCATAGACGGTGCGGAACTGCTTTTCGGTGAGACCGTACGCGAACCGAGCCTTCTGCTTCTCCTGAAGCTGGAAGAGGTACTCGGTATTGTTGTTACCTCGACGCCGCGTGCGCCCGTGAACGCCCGGAGGGTAGGGGCGCTTCTCGAGAGCGGCAGCTTCGCCGCGGGTGTCGAAGATATTGGTGCCGAGACGGCGTGAAATGCGGGCCCGGGGACCGGTGTAACGCGACATGGAATCAGACCCTCCGACGCTTTGGCGGCCGGCAGCCGTTGTGGGGAGCCGGGGTGACATCCTTGATGCCCGTTACTTCAATGCCCGCATTCTGGATCGAGCGGATTGCGGTTTCACGGCCCGAACCCGGACCCTTCACCTGCACGTCGACTTTGCGGACACCGTGCTCCATTGCCCGGCGGGCGGCGGCCTCAGCGGCCATCTGAGCAGCGAACGGCGTGCTCTTGCGGGAACCCTTGAAACCAACGTTTCCGGCAGACGCCCACGAGAGAACGTTGCCCTCCTGATCGGTAATGGCGACGATCGTATTGTTGAAGCTCGACTTGATGTGAGCAACGCCGTGGGTGACGTTCTTACGTTCTCTACGGCGGGGTCGATGACCCCCAGCTGCGGGCTTCGCCATTACTTCAAGACCTTCTTCTTGCCAGCCACGGTCCGCTTCGGACCTTTGCGAGTGCGGGCGTTCGTCTGCGTGCGCTGGCCCCGAACGGGAAGACCCTTGCGATGCCGGATGCCTTGATGGCAACCGATTTCCATCTTGCGCTTGATGTCTTGCGAGACCTCTCGGCGAAGATCGCCCTCGGTCTTGACGCTGGCGTCGATGAAGGCACGAACGGCCAGCACCTCAGCGTCGGTGAGATCTTTCACTCGCGTCGTCGGCTCGATGCCCGTGGCTTCGACGATCTGCACGGCCGTGGTGCGACCAACGCCGAAGATGTAGGTGAGCGCGATCGCCACCTGCTTGTCGCGAGGAATGTCAACGCCGGCGATACGTGCCATATCAGCCCTGCCTCTGCTTGTGGCGAGGATTCTCGCAGATGACCATGACCCGTCGATGACGACGGATCACTTTGCATTTTTCACACATCGGTTTGACGCTGGGTCGTACCTTCATGGCGGTAGGCCGTTCTTCCTGTGGATCTCTGGGCGGGAGGTTGATCTTGCGGGCGGTGTTTAGGCAGTAGTGCAACGCACGCACCCAGAGCCGGGTTCGTGCAGGTGGCCGAGCAGCAACACGCTGGGCGGTATGGTCTTGCCGCTATTTGTAGCGGTAGGTGATGCGACCTCTGGTGAGGTCATACGGAGTAAGTTCGACCTGCACCTTGTCTCCCGGGAGAATGCGAATGTAGTGACGGCGCATCTTTCCGGAGATGTGGCCAAGCACGGAGTGACCATTCTCGAGCTCAACCCGGAACATGGCGTTCGGAAGTGACTCGGTGATGGTGCCTTCGAGCACAATCGCGTCTTCTTTGGACTTCGGCAGGACGTTCCTCCTCGTATGTCAGGCACTCAGAGAGCACCCAGAGGTTGAAAGGACGGGTATATCGCTCCGGAGATGGTCCGGAAGGCGTAGGAAGAAGTGCGAGAAACACACACGCCCATAGCCGACGTCCCATGCTAGACCCGCCGCATCACCCAACCAACCTCGGTACTTTTCTCATGGCCACGTTCGTGCGAGCAAATCCGGTTGCGGCACCGCCGAACGCGAGCAGAGCCTCGTCGCCAACACCCGTAAAACGCCAGCAAATCAGACGAAACGTTGCCACACGTGGGGAACAACTCGTGGTTGTCAGGCAGAAGCAGATCTCTCGGCGTTCTTCCGTATTCTTGGATTACTATCTCACCTCTTATCAGCCCAGAGGGCTCCCTTGATAGCGCAGAGCGTCCCCTTGATAGCGCAGATGGCCTGTCTGGACGCGCATATGCACAATTTCTTCACAACCATCGCGAGACACAGGCGTTGAGGGTTCGTACCGTTGAAGGACATGGCGACTGCTACCACCCCTCACATTCTCGTCGTCGAGGACGAGCGCACCATCGCCGACGCCATAGCGTCGCGACTACGGAGTGAAGGTTTCGAGGCCACCATCGTCGGGGACGGCCTCGTAGCCGTCGCCACCTGCACCGAACTCCTCCCCGACCTCGTCGTGCTCGACCTCAATCTCCCGGGACTCGATGGGCTCGAGGTATGCCGGCAAATTCAAGCCGTCCGTCGTACACCGGTGGTGATGCTGACCGCCCGAGACGACGAGACTGACATGCTGGTCGGGCTCGGGCTTGGTGCCGACGACTACCTCACGAAGCCCTTCTCGCCGAGGGAGCTGGTCGCTCGTATACGGGCCGTTCTGCGACGAGCCGTCGAGGGACCAGGGCCACAATTCGAGCGCGGAGCTATCATGATCGACCCGTCACTCCGGTCAGTCGCCCATCACGGCGAACCAGTGCACCTCACACCAACCGAGTTCGACCTCTTAGTCATATTGGCCGAGGCCGGAGGCGCTGTCCTTTCCAGGGAACAATTACTGGCCAAAGTATGGGGGTACCGAGACGGATCTGGTGCTCGGACCGTCGACAGTCATGTGAGGTCACTGCGGAGAAAACTCGACGACGACATCATCCGTACGGTGCACGGCATTGGCTACGGCTTTGGGAGTTCGGCATGAGTAGACCCAGGCCTCTCGAACCGGTCCGCTCGATCAAACTGAAGTGGTCGATTGTCATTGTGGCCGCTGTAGCGGTTACCGCCCTGATGAGCCAAATCGGCCTCCACCTGGGTTGGCCGGTGTGGCTGCGCCCGGTCGTTGCTGGAGCCCTCGCTTTGGCAATGGTGCAGTTTCTCGCTCATGGCACCACCTACCCGTTGCGCCAAATGTCGCGTGCGGCTGAAGCGATGCGCCGTGGCGACTACGCCGTCCGCGTGGACGCAATCGGCACCGACGAAGTCGGCCAGTTGGCCCGAACATTCAACCAGATGGCTGGAGAGCTAGCCGAGGTCGACCGAACCCAGAAGGAATTCATCGCCAACGCAAGCCACGAACTCCGCACACCGGTGACGGCCCTACGAAGCACGCTCGAGAACTTGGTCGACGGAGTTGGCGAAGCCGACCATCAAACGCTCGAACTCATGCTGGCCCAGGCCGAGCACCTGAGTCGCCTGGTAGCGCAACTGCTCGATCTCTCACGGCTCGACGTCGATCCCGGCCGGCTCGAGTCCGACCGAGTCGATATCGGCGATCTCTTGCATTCCCTCGTTTCGGAAGCTCGCCTAAGTCACCCAACCGCCCTGCTCGAGGTCAAGGCACCGCTCGGGTTGCGGGTGGCCGGTGACGAGCAGCGACTTCGTCAGGTCTTCACCAATCTCATTGGCAACGCCGTCCGTTTCTCACCCATTGGCAGCCCGGTCACCATCGTGGCGGCAAAACAAGGTGTCGGACACGACGGCGTTGCTCGCATAGCTGTTCGAGACCGAGGCCCCGGCATCGCACCCGAAGACCGCAAGAGAGTCTTCGAACGTTTCTGGCAGATCGACGGCCCAGCTCCCACCGGCGGTGGTGGCGCCGGACTCGGCCTCGCCATTAGCCAGCGCATCGTCGAACAACACGCCGGTGGCATCGAGATCGCTGACGGGGTTGACGACGACACCCTCGGGGCAACCATTGTGGTGACGCTGCCGCGTTTAAGCGACTGACCCCAACGTTGCTCGCGTCGGACGATAAAAGCGGCTCGAACTATCCGCTGGTCTGATTGGTTAGATCGTCCAACCGAAGATCGTCAGTCGGCTGAGAGCGCGCCATCGATGGCTGACAACACGCGCTCGGTAATCTCCGTCTCAGATCCCAAGCCATCTATCGCCACGAGGAGACCTCGCTTCTCGAACCACTCGAGGACAGGGCGAGTCTCTTGTTCGTATAGCTCCAGACGGCGGGCGATGCCTTCGTCAGTGTCATCGTCACGACCGCGGGCCTTCATTCGCTTGGTCACTTCGTCCAGTGGGACGTTGAGATCGATCACAACGTGCAGCTCGTCCTCGCCGAGGATCTGAACGAGTGCCTCGGCCTGCGCTGTAGTCCGAGGAAAACCATCGAGCACGAAGCCGTTCTGACGGGCGTCGTCCTCGGCCAGGCATTCACGAACGATGCCGTTGATGATCTCGTCACTGACAAGATTCCCCGCATCCATCACCGCTTTGGCTCTGAGACCCATTTCGGTGCCAGCAGCAACGGCGCCACGCAACATGTCACCAGTGGAGATGTGGACGATGCCGTAGTGCTCGATCAGTCGAGAACACTGTGTGCCTTTGCCAGCACCCTGACGTCCAAAGATTACTAGGCGGATGGGGTTCGACATGTTCTCCTCCTCGCGACGGACGTCGTTGTCAGTCGGCAGGCCAAGTGGCTCAAGATCGCAGACGTGCCGCGCGATGTCCAGCCAAGATGGACATCGACCCAGCAGTCGCCTACTTCAAGAAGCCTTCGTAGTTGCGGCTCATCAGTTGGCTATCGATCTGTTTCATCGTCTCAAGCGAGACGCCGGCAGCGATGAGGATCGACACACCGCTAAATCCAATGCCTCCACCCGAACCAGCTCCCAAGGCCCGAGCAAGGGCGGCTGACGGGATCAAGGCCACCACAGCAAGGAAGAATGCACCGGGCAGCGTAATTCGGTTAAGGATCTTGGCCAGGTGCTTCTCGGTCTGGGGCCCAGGCCGGATACCGGGGATGAAACCACCAGATTTCCGGAGTTCATCGGCCCGTCGAACCGGATCGAAGGCAATCGAGTTGTAGAAGTACGCGAAGCCGACGATCAAGAGGCCGAACACCAGGATGTAGCCCAGGTTGTCCGGGCTAAATAGATTGCGGCTGAGCCAATCACGGACCGTCTGGCCCCATCCGTCGGCGGGCAACACGTTGGCCAACAGTGTCGGTAACTGCAGCAAGGACGAGGCGAAAATCACGGGGATCACGCCCGCCTGGTTCACCTTCAGCGGGATGTAGCTGTTGTTGCCACCGTACTGACGACGCCCAACGACTCGTTTCGCGAAGTTGACCGGGATTCGCCGTTGACCCTGCTCGACAAACACAATGCCGGCGATGAGGAAGACCAGGAGGGCCAAGGCGATGACGAGAGCGAACCAACCCCGCAGGTTTTGAATCTGGATGGCGAGCGCCGGCAAGCTGCTGACCACCGAGGCAAAGATAAGCAGCGACATGCCGTTACCTATGCCCTTCTGGTCGACGAGCTCGCCCATCCACATCAGCACCGCAGTACCGACCGTCATACACAAGACCGCCAGGATCACCTTGAAGGCCCAGTTTGGTTGCGTGTCCGGGAACAAGTCGACGGCGACACCGAAGAACCCCTCCGGGTTGCGACTGATCAAGAAGACGATGCCGGTGCTTTGCACGAGTGCCAGCACAATGGCGATGTAGCGGGTCCACTGATTGATCTTGCGCTGACCCGTTGCCCCCTGTGCCTGCCATTCCTCCAGTTTTGGTATGGCGACGGTGAGGATCTGAATGATGATCGACGACGTGATATACGGCAGGATGCCGAGCGCGAACAACGAGAGATTGCCCAGACCACCGCCACTGAACAAGTTCAAGTAGCCAAAGATCCCACCCGAGGACTCGTCGGCTTGCTCTCGCAAGCTCTGGAGTTCATCGAGGTTGACTCCGGGGGCCGGAACCTGCACCCCCAGTCGGTACACGACAATAATAAAGAGCGTGAACAGAATCTTGTTGCGCAGCTCTGGGGTGCGAAGAACGTTCTTCAGCGTGTTCAACGGGGGCTTCTTTCCGGGACTGAAATCGTCAGGTCAAGCTAGCCGTATCAGCGCGCCTGTCGGTTGCACCCAGAAACCGGGCGCACAACCGACTAGCGGTTCATGTGCTGATTGCCAGAGGAGGGAGGTCGCACGGAGAACGGCAGAGGCACCAATTCGACGGTGCCACCGGCTGCAGTGATCGCAGCTTCAGCTGACTTCGAGAACGCATGCGCCTTAACGGTGACGGCAACGGACAATTCGCCGCGACCCAACACCTTCACCAGTGCGTCCTTGCCTATCAGGCTCTTGCCGAACAGCACCTCGGGGGTGATTTCGGTCAGACCGGGGTTCTCGCCCACCAGCGTCGTGATGGTGTCGAGATTGATGGCCTGGTATTCAACCCGGAACGGGTTGTCGAAACCACGCAACTTCGGGAGCCGCTGCTGGAGTGGGAGCTGGCCACCCTCGAAGCCAACCCGGACCGTGTTCCTGGCCCGCTGGCCCTTCGTGCCACGGCCCGCGGTCTTGCCGCCCTTGCCGGCAATACCGCGTCCGACGCGCTTCGACCGCTTTCGCGAGCCTTCGTCGGGCTTGAGATCGTGAAGCTTCATGACACACCTTCTACGCGTACGAGATGTGGCACCCGGGCGATCATGCCATGGATTTCCGGCCGATCGGGAAGGGTGTTGGATTGACCAATGCGACCCAGACCAAGTGCACGGAGTGTGCCCCGCTGCTTCGGCTTGGTTCCGATGGATGACCGGATCTGAGTGACGGTGATATCTGCCATTACTGAACCTCAGCGGTGGGCTTCCGCTGGCTTTCGTTGTAGGCGTCGAGCAGTCCCTTGGGAGTGAACTCCGATGCGTCCAGACCCCGCAACCGGGCGATCTCGTCGGGCCGCTTCAGCCCCTGCAGCGCGTTGATGGTGGCGCGGGCAACGTTGATCTGGTTGGCCGAGCCGAGCGACTTACAAAGCACGTCGCGAATACCAGCCTCTTCAAGAATGGCACGGGCGGCGCCACCGGCGATGACGCCAGTACCGGGAGCCGCAGGCTTAAGCAGGACCTGCCCAGCCCCCTGGCGCCCGATAATGGGATGGGTGATAGTGCCGCCGGCCATTGGCACGTCGAACATAAGTTTGCGGGCTTCTTCGGTGCCCTTCTGAATGGCCAGGGGTACTTCCTTGGCCTTGCCGTAGCCGAGGCCAACACGGCCAGAGCCGTCGCCAAGGACGACGAGGGCTGTGAAGGCGAAGCGCCTACCGCCCTTGACCACCTTGGCCACACGGTTGATGGTGATGACCCGTGACTCGCGGCCATCGCCTCGGTCGTTGTTGCGATCGTTTCGCTCGTTTGCCATGGCGTTGCTCCTAGAACTCGAGTCCGGCTTCGCGGGCACCCTCGGCCAGAGCCGCGACCCGTCCGTGGTACCGGTTGCCACCGCGGTCGAAGACCACGGCCGAGAGGCCGGCTGCCTTGGCTCGTTCACCGATGAGCTTGCCAACGGTGGTGGCGGCATCCTTGTTGCTGGTGCTTCCAGCTGCTCGGATATCGCCTTCATAGGACGAGGCTGCCACCAGCGTTGTGCCGGTGGTGTCGTCGATGATCTGGGCACTGATGTGCCGGTTCGAGCGGAACACGGCCAAACGAGGCCTCGCGTCGGTACCGACAACACGCTTGCGGACCCGACGTTGACGGCGGGACCGGGCTGCTGCCCTGGTCTTTTGTGCGTTTTGACTCATCACTTACCTGCCTTGCCGGCTTTGCGAGCAACGCGTTCGCCGGCGTAGCGGACACCCTTGCCCTTGTACGGCTCTGGCTTGCGATAGGAGCGAATGACTGCCGCCACCTGGCCAACGACCTGCTTGTCGATTCCCAACACACCGATCCGGGTTGGTTCTGGGACATCAAAGGTGACGCCCTCAGGAGCATCGACCTCGACTCCGTGGCTGAAGCCCAACGAAAGCTCAAGCTTCGTCGGGGACTTGGCGTTGGCTCGATAACCGACGCCGACGATCTCGAGATCCTTGCGAAACCCCTCGCTGACGCCGATCACCATGTTGTTGACAAGCGAGCGGCTCAGACCGTGGAGGGCCTTGGTGCCGCGCTCGTCGTTGGCTCGACTGACGGCTAAGACTCCCTCATCGAGGGCGATGGTGATGCCTTCGGGCAGGGTGTGTTCAAGCGTTCCTTTGGAACCCTTGACCTTTACCTCGGGGCCCGAGATGGAGACCTCGACCCCAGCCGGGACATCGATTGGTGCGTTTCCGATTCGTGACATGCCGACCTACCAGACGTAGCAGAGCACTTCGCCACCGACCTTGGCCTTGCGGGCCTCGCGGTCGGTGACCAGTCCATTGCTGGTCGAGAGCACGGCGACACCTAGGCCACCAAGTACTCGGGGAATCTCGTTGTTTTTGGAGTAGACCCGAAGCCCAGGCTTCGAGACTCTCTTGATGCCGCTGATCACTCGCTCACGTTCGGGCGAGTACTTCATGGCGATAGTGAGCGTGCGACCGACGCCATTGGCGTTGTCGGCAGCGGCGAACTCACCGATGTAGCCCTCCTTGAAGAGGACTGTTGCGAGCGCTTCCTTCAGTTTCGAAGAAGGCATCAACACTTCGTCATGCATCGCGATGTTCGCGTTGCGGATACGCGTGAGCATGTCTGCGATTGGATCTGTCATTGCCATGTGTCGTTACCCCCTACCAGCTCGCCTTGTGGACACCGGGTATCTCGCCCGCATGGGCCATGTCCCGGAAACAGATGCGACACAGGCCAAAGCGCTTGTAGACCGCATTGGGACGACCGCACACCTTGCAACGTGTGTAAGCCCGAACCTTGAACTTGGGCTTCTTCTGCTGCTTGTTGATCAGAGCTTTCTTTGCCATTACTGCGCCTGCCCATCGCGTCGGAACGGGAATCCAAAGGCATCGAGCAATGCCTTGCCTGCTTCGTTGTTCGTGGCCGTTGTAACGATGGTGATGTCCATACCACGGGCGACGTCCACTGTGTCATAGTTGATCTCGGGGAACATGAGTTGTTCATTCAGCCCGAAGGTGTAATTCCCTCGGCCGTCGAATGAACGGGGGTTCAGGCCGCGGAAGTCACGGATGCGAGGAATGGCGAGCGTCGTAAGACGGTCGAAGAATTCCCACATCCGATCGCCCCGCAGGGTGACCTTGGCGCCGATGGCGTTGCCCTGGCGCAGCTTGAAGGTAGCCAACGACTTTTTGGCTTTCGTTGTCACGGCCTTCTGGCCGGTGATGATGGCGAGGTCGCCCTCGGCGCTTTCGAGCGCCTTGGAATTTAGAAGAGCTTCACCCACGCCCATGTTCACCACAATCTTCTGCAGCCGCGGCACCATCATGACGTTAGGCAACTCCAGCGCCCGTTGGATTTGGTCACGTAGTTCTTCGTTGTACTGAACCTTGAGACGAGGGGGGATGCCCAGGCTTGTTTCAGTGGCGGTCACTCGTTCACCTCGGGAATCTCGGCGCCAGTGCGCTTACATACACGCACTTTGGAGCCATCGTCGAGCAGCTTGTAGCCAACGCGTGTTGGCTTGCCGTCGCCCGGGCTGATCACAGCGACATTCGACGCGTCCATTGGCATCTCCTTGTCGAGGATGCCGCCGGGCTCTTCGGCCGAGGCCGGCTTGGTGTGGCGCTTGGCGATGTTGTAGCCCTCGACCATCACCTTGCCGGTGGCCGGGAAGGCGGCCGAGATCACGCTGTCGCGTCCTCGGTCCTTGCCTGACATGATGCGAACGTTGTCGCCTTTGCGAACTCTCATCAGAGGACCTCCGGTGCGAGGGAAACGATGCGCATGAAGCGCTTGTCGCGCAGCTCACGGCCCACCGGCCCGAAGATTCGGGTGCCTCGTGGCTGGCGTTGGTCGTTAATCAGCACAGCAGCGTTCTCGTCGAAACGGATGTAGCTCCCGTCTGGACGGCGCCGTTCCTTCTTTGTGCGGACGACGACACATCGGACAACATCGCCCTTCTTTACTGCGGCGCCGGGAATGGCTTCTTTCACCGAAGCGACAAAGATGTCGCCGATGCCGGCGTACCGGCGTTTCGAGCCACCCAGCACCTTGATACAGAGCACTTCGCGAGCGCCGCTGTTGTCGGCGATGCGAAGGCGGGTTTCCTGTTGGATCATCGGGCCCGCTCCAGAATCTCAAGCAAGCGCCAACGCTTGGTCTTCGACAGCGGACGAGTCTCGACGATTCGCACTTGGTCACCCTCACGGAGGGTGTTTTCCTCGTCATGAACCACGTAGCGGCTCGCGTGCTGAACGGTCTTGTTGTACTGCGGGTGGCTCGAACGCCGAGTGACTTCGACCACAACGGTCTTGTCCATCTTGTTCGAGCGGACCAGGCCGTCGCGGACTTTGCGCCGTGCCCGTTCCTCGGTCTCTATTGCGGTTTCGTCTGCCATCAGGACTCCTGCTTCGCGAGTTCGCGAGCTCGCATCTCGGTTCGTATCCTGGCCACCGTCTTCTTGACCAGAGGAATGCGGGAACTGTTCTCGAGTTGGCCTGTGGCCAGTTGAAAGCGGAGATTGAACAGCTCTC
>JBLINY010000059.1:0-27306 GCA_047638695.1 Acidimicrobiales bacterium
GGCTCCTCGTCGTTGGTGTCTTTGAGTCCACCAACACCTCCGAGACTACAAAATTCCCGAAACCACCAAATACATCACCAAATTCCGTGTCAGCACACTAGCTGACAGTGTCGGGTGCTTCCTACTTGACCCGAGCTCGGTTTGTCGACGTCGATGTGCTCTCGGCAAAATGATGGTGGCGTCGTCGGATCAGATCGGGATCGCCCGGGGCATAGCCACCCAAGCGGACCATGCCTTGGCCGTTGTACGGGTGGTGCTCGGCGTGTTGGCCTGTTTTGTTCTTGGTGGCTACCGGCCGTTGGTCGCCCGATCGTCGTTGTGGCTGCTCATTGGCGAGCTCACCATGATCATGTTGTCAGTCGTGCTACTCAATTGGGTAGGGAAGCGGGTGCCGCGTGCACCTTCCTGGGGTTGGTTCACTCAAGCGCTCGACGTTGCGGCTGCCGTTGGACTGGTAGTCCTGCTCGACGATCCTCTCGAACAGCAATCGTGGGTTCTGTTGGTCGTTCCCGTCGTTAGTGGGGCGGTACGTCATGGCACCGCTGCTTCGGTCGCTTCATGGGTGGTCGGCTGTCTGGGTTATCTCGCGGCGGCGACAACATCATTGATTGAATCCAGCGGGTCGCTGACGGTGCTTGCTCGGGTCCGAGGGACGCTTCTTGCTGTTGCCATCACCGTTGGGCTCCTCGCTCGTTGGATGCGTGAGGGCTGGGAACTCCAAAGCGACCTGACCGCCGCAGTCACCGTTCGAGAAAATCGTCTTGCCGTTATCGAGCGAACGGCGCACGCTCTGAAGAATTTGGCGCCGCGAGATGCCCTGGAGCTTTGCGTGACGCAAGCAGCCAGTCTCGGATTCGCTGCGGTCACCGTCCATCCCGAAAAGGGAGGCGATGCGTTGTTTGCTGTAGGCGATGGCGAGATCGTCGCCGTCGTCCCCAAAGAAGAACAGCCAGAGCCGCGTCATCCAACGGTCACGGTGTGGGTGGAGAAGGACGAGGTCCGCTCGCACAGCGTTTCGGTTCACGAACCGCAGACTCGCTGCATGGTCACGGGATGGTCGGAACAGCCGATCGAAAGCGATCAAGCTCAAGCTCTCGCCACACTCGTGGCCCATGCCTCAAGCGCTATCGAAGCATCGAAGCTGCTGGGTCAACTTCGCTGGACGGCATCGCGTGATGCTCTCACCGGACTAGTGAATAGGCGTACTCTTGATGCTCGGCTGGATGAGCTTGCCGCAAAGCCGGGTCGTCTCGCTGTTGCCTTCGTGGACGCCGACGACTTTAAAACAATCAATGATCAATATGGCCACGACGTGGGCGACAAGGCGCTTGTTGCCATCGCTCGTCGACTCGAAGCCGCTACTGGGAACGGCGGCATCGTGGGTCGCCATGGCGGTGACGAGTTTGTCATTCTCATGCCCAACGCCTCGATGGTCGATGCCCAACGCATCGCCCAAGCCATGCTCGACGCATGTCTCGAACCCATCGCTGTTGAGGCTTGGAGTTTCGCCGTAAAAGTAAGCGTCGGTATCGCCACCGCCGACACCCCGGTAGACGGTGCGGCGATACTGCGAGCCGCCGACGCTGCGGTCTACGAAGCAAAGGCTGCCGGCAAGACCACGGTCATCGCCCGCGAGCTGCAGTCGGCACAGTGAGCGGCCTCCGCCGACCGTTGGTTGCTGACGGTGGCGGTTCGTAATCGCTGAGCGATGTCACGCCGTAGAGGTGACGCATGCGACCGGCCAAGCAGATCAGCGGTACTTGGTCCATGGCCGACACCAAAACCAATCTCGATCAATGCTGTGCTCGAGACGCTGACCTTCTTGCCCAATCGCACGCCGCACACCGAAGAGGAGGAGGACTACTTCGCAACGCCGACCGACTACCGAGACGGCGGATCCGCTAGAAAAATTCGAGTTCCTCGTCGTTCCGCAGGGCCTCTGGCATCGGTTCGAAACACCGGATGGCGTCAAAGTGATGAGCGTGACGCCGCAGCCAACCGACCACTCGGCCGAATTTCCCACCGGTTGAAACTGGGAGCGCCCTGATCTCGGCCAAGATGGGGCAATGATCTTCTTGGTCAGCCTCCTGCGACTGGTGTCGTTCATCTTTCTCGCCCGCGTGATCCTCAGCTGGTTTCGACCAAGCCCAGGCTCGCCGATCTACCCCATCGTCGACGTAATCGAGCGAATCACCGAACCCGTCCTGGCCCCGATCCGGCGAGTGTTGCCTCCAATGGGTGGCTTCGACCTCTCGTCGATGATCGTCCTCATCGGAATCAACTGGATTCTGATTCCCGTCGTTCGCGGCCTGGCCTGAACCAGCGCGCCGCGTTAGTCAAGCTTGGATCCCTCGTCCTGAGGCGATTCTAGGAGGGCTGTTGCGAAGGCTGTGCGGCCAGGCGGTAGTGGCTGACGTACCACTCGTCGCCTCCCTGGTATGCGAACAACTCGGCGCACGCCATGAAGAAGATACGCCAACGTTGCAGCCACGTGCGTGCTTGCTCCTCGCCGTACACGTTTTCGAGAATCGCCAAGGCAGCAGCGGTGTTGGCGTCCAGATTCGTCAACCATGCTTCGCAGGTGCGGGCGTAGTGGATGCCGTCGTATCGCCACTGAGCCTCGACTCGCAAGTGATCGTCGAAGTGGCTCATGAGGTCGTCGGATGGCATCACGCCGCCACTGGAGAAGTGGGTCGCCATCCAGTCGTTCTTATGCTGTGGCTCGAATAGATAGGTGAGCTGGCGATGACAGAAGACGTGCACAAGGGCTCGGCCGTCTGGCGCCAACCAGGTGGACACGCGATGCAAAAGCTCCTGCCAGTTTCGCATGTGTTCGAACATCTCGACAGAGATGATTCTGTCGAATCGCTGGTCGGTGGCGAAGTCGTTGATGTCGACCGTAACGACGGTGAGGTTGCCGAGGCCTCTGGCTGCAGCACGGCGGCGAATGAAGGCGGCTTGGCTGGCGGAGTTCGAGACGGCGGTGATTGTGCTGTCCGGATAGTGCTCGGCCACGTACAACGAGACGGAACCCCAACCGCATCCGAGGTCGAGTACTCGCATGCCGTCGACGAGACGTGCGTTCTCGCAGGTGCGCCGGAGCATGGCGTTCTCGGCATCGGCTAGATACACATTGTGATCGTGTTCGCCGGCGTCGGGGAACAAGGCACAGCTGTACTTCTTGCGCGGCCCGAGCACGAGCTCATAGAAGTCGGCCGGCACCTCGTAGTGCTGGGCGTTGGCCTCGGCGCTGTGGGTCGATATCAGTCCGGTGCGTAGCTGATCGATGATGGAGCGCTGTTGCTGCGCTGCCAGCTCTTCGTCGCCACTGGCGTTCTCCCGGTCAAGTCGCCTTTTCAACAGACGGCGGATGCCAGCACGGATCAGAGTGTCGGGCAGGATGGCGCGGTCGGTGAGGAACATGGCGGCATGGGACGTGCGGGCGGCGAGGGAAGTGTGACCAGTGACGATCTGGCTGATCGTAGACCGCTCGGTCAACTCGTGGAACTGGTCTGCCAGGTCGGAAGGGCCCATCACTGGTGTTAGACAATTCTCTATGGTCAGCAGCGCGTCTCACATGGTGGAGGAATACTTGGGCCAGCTGAGCGACGATCGTCGAGACGCCATCCAGGAGGTGCGGGAGGCGATTCTCGAGAACCTGCCCGATGGCATGTTCGAGGTCATGAGCTGGGGAATGGAGTGAGTCACGAGGTTCCACTCGAACTATTTCCGGACACCTACAACAGGAAGCCGCTGATGTACGCAGCGCTGGCGTCCCAGAAGAACCATATGACCGTATACCTGACGTCGGTCTACAACGACCCCGAACTCGAGGCATGGTTTCGCGAGCGGTACTTGGCGACCGGCAAGAAGATGGACGTGGGCAAATCGTGCGTCAGATTCAAGAAGATCGAACAGCTCCCGGTAGAACTGGTTGGTGAGGCGGTCGGGCGCCTATCTCTCGACGACTTTCTCGACACCTACCGCGAGGTCAAAGGCCAATGACGCAAGCATTCTCCGATGATGAGCTGATGGCTCTGGCCCTGGCCGAGGCGAAGGCGGCGCTGATCCACGGCGACGTTCCCGTTGGTGCTGTGGTGGTGCGTGGAGGCGAGCTGATTGCCAGTCGTCACAACGAACGAGAGCTGACCGGCGACCCGACAGCACACGCTGAGGTTCTGGCGTTGCGAGATGCAGCTGCTGTTGTGGGCGGATGGCGGCTAGATGAATGCACGCTGGTGGTCACGCTCGAGCCCTGCACTATGTGCGCTGGGGCGGCCATCAACTCGCGATTGAAGCGCCTTGTTTACGGCGCAGCCGACATGGCCGCCGGGGCTTGCCTCAGCCTCTACAACGTGTGCGACGACCCTCGGATCAATCATCGGATCGAGCTGACGGACGGCGTGCAGGCCGAGCAGTGCGCCACGCTCCTCACTGACTTTTTTGAGGCCAAGCGTTAGTTCGCCACGTCGAGATGTTTGAGCGCTTCCCGGCGGGTCAGCCCGCTTAGAGCGGCGCCCCTATCGGCAACAAAGGTTCGTACCGCCTCGGGTTCGACACGGGCGTGCTGGCGTAGGGCCCAGCCCAGGGCCTTGCGGATGAAGAACTCGGTGTCACCGCTGCGAATATCCACGTAGCCAAAGAGCCTCAGTTGGTTGCAGCGTTCCTTGTAGCTGAGCTGGTGAAGGATCGCCGTGCGGGCGATCCAAATGTTGCTGTCTTCGATCCAGTCGTCCATGGCATCGGTCAGCTCAGGATGGTTGGTAACCATGGCCCCGACGGTCCAAGGCGCCAGGCTGTCGATGGTGTCCCACCATGAGTTGGTGCGGATAAGCGTCTCAATCCGGCCAAGGTGTTCCGGGGCGAGCACGGCGGCCCACTTCCGCAGGAGGTCCATGCCGACGTAGTGGAACTCGCGTTCAGGTTGTTGCCAGCAAGCTTCTGCGAACGACAACAGCTCATCGCCCTCGCATCCCTTGCCAGCGCCCAGCACCGGCTTGGCCGCGGCTCGTCTGTGGGGCGAGGTAACACCGAGAAACTCGAAGTTGTCCTTCATGTAGGCGGCCATGCCCGGGGCTCTCTCGGGGTCGGCCGCTTTTTCAAGGGCGTGTCGTAGCTCGGGCAGGGTGCTCAGAAGATCGTTCCCCGCTCGTTGACTCATCGCCATCGTTGCTAGCACGAGCCGGCTTCGTCGGCAGCCTCGATGGCAGCCGCTACTATCGTCGACGGAAGGTTGCCAGAGCGGACGAATGGGGCGGCCTCGAAAGCCGTTGATGCACTTCGTGTATCCGGGGGTTCGAATCCCCCACCTTCCGCCACAAAGGCCCTGGTCAGGTATGGTTTCTACGGAAACCAACCAGATCGGGGCCTTGTCATTCGTAGGCCCGGTGGGGGTCGATAACACTGTGGTAACACTGGCAACTGACAACGTCGGCCGTCTAGGGCATGCGAAGAGGCACGTGGTGTGTATTGACGAGGGCTCCTCGTGACGCCGCAAAAGGTGCAAGTTTTCGCCCTTGGCCAACCGGCCAAAAACACGCCAAAGGCCAAGCGTCGGTACTACGTGCGGTGGCGGGTCGAGGGCCGAGACCGCATGAGGTCGTTCAAGACCAAAGCCGAGGCTGAGCACGTCCGTTCGCTGCTCCAACAGGCAGTCAGGGAGCAGCGTCGGTTCGATATCGAGACGGGCATGCCCGAGGAGTGGGCGTCGACAAAGCACACCTGGTGGACATGGAGTCGTGAGTGGCTGGCGCTCAAGTGGCCGGCTTGGTCCGGCAATTCGCGGCGCACGGGCGTGGAGTCGTTGGTGGCTATCGCACCCCACATGGTGACGGCGCGGGCTCCTCGACCGACCGACCAGATCGCTCCGTGGTTGAGGGAGGCTGGCTTCAATCTCAGAGAGGAGGTTGACGAGGGCGATCCGGTAGCGAAATGGCTTGCGCGCTATTCGATCCCCCTCGCCCAGATCGGTGCCACGGACATTGAGCGAGCGTTGACGAGGGCGACGACCAAGCGGGACGGGTCAGCGGCTTCGACCGAAGTAGTTCGACGTCGACGAACTGCCATGAACGCGGTACTTAAGCTGGCAGTGGAGCGAGGCCACCTCGACGCCAATCCCATGGACCAGGTCGAGTGGAAGGTCCCAGATCGAACGAGGGCACTGTCGACATCACGACAGTGCCCTCGTTCAGCGACATCAAAGGGATCGTTGACTTCACATTGGAGGGCACCACCGCCGCTGCTCGTTACGGGACGCTCTTCGCGTGCGTCGGATTCGCGGGCTTGCGGCCCTCTGAGGTGATGGGTCTACGCGTCGGCGACTTGACCATGCGGGAGTCGGATTGGGGTGTCGCTGTTCTACGTGGAGCGACGACGGCACCGGGAGAACGATTCTCCGATGGCCCGGGAGTACATGAGGACAAGGAGCTCAAGCAGCGAGCCGTTGGAGCGGTGCGTCCTGTCCCGCTTCCTCCTGTGCTGGTCGCCTACCTACGAAGTCATCTGGTGAGGTTCCCTCCCGTTGGGGGTCGGGTGTTCACGGCATCGACGGGTAACCCCTTGTCGGGCACGAGTTACACACAGGCGTGGAAGCGAGCACGAGCTAATCAGTGGCCTGATGATCCGACGTTCGCGAAGGTGACGCTGTACGACCTGAGACATTCGGCTGCGACGCTGATGCTTCGATCAGGGGTTGTGCCAGCGGAGGTGGCGCGCCGGTTGGGCCATTCGGTAGACGTGCTCATGCGGACGTACGCCGGGGTGCTCGACGACGAGCTAGATCGCTCGAATGCGCTCATCCAGGCCGAGCTCGAACGACAGTTTGGCGACTGATCAGCCGGCCTTGTAGCGGGTGTGTTCGATGCGCTGAGCCTCGATCCAGTCGTCGAGGTCTGCAGGATTAAAGCGGATGAACTTTCCGATCTTGAGGTAGTCGATTCTGCGTTGGGCGATGAGTCGGCGGATGAAGCGTGGGGTTACGTTCAGGCGGTCGGCTGCTTGGTCGATGTCGAGAAGTTGTGCTGGGTTCATAGGGGTCAACAGTGGCGACCTGACTTCCCGGGAAGGTTCCCGAGATCGTTCCCAAACGGGACTTTCAAAGAGATTTTCGGTCGGGAATCTTCCCGGGCAAGTTCCCGATCTGGTTTTAGCGGTCGATGCCGAGGTCGGGTTGTTGGTCGACGTGTGGAGCGTTAGGGGCGTTGAGTCGCCGCAGGAGGTCGCTGTTGGGTGACTCGACGGTCGCCTCCTGAGTGGTTTGGGTGTCAAGGCTGGCTCCCGTGATGCCGCCTCGTTGCATGCTGCGTTGTTGAACGCCGTCGAGATGGTTCTCGAGGTCGTTCTGGATGTTTCGTTGTTCGGGGTCGATCGGAAGGGGTCCGAGTGGGTCGCGGCTGGTGATGCGGTGACGGGATCGGTAGCTGGCGACACCTTCAAGCAAGTCGAGTGCGTGTGTGCCTACATCGGTGTCGTTGGGGCCTGAGGTTCGGTTGAGTGCTGCGGCGAGCCAAGGGGCCCGAGCGCGTGCTGCTTCGCGGAGTCCGTCGTTGCGGGTGGCGTGTTCGATGGCGTTGGCGAGCACGTCAACGTCTGGTCCGAAGCTGTGGGCGCTAAGCGCGGCATCGATCTCCTGTGCTTCGACGACGTGGGGCCAGTTGGCAACGATCCATTGCTGCCGCTCGGACTGACCCTTCACGGCGGTGGCGAGGAGTTGTTGGGTGTCGTCGAGAGAAAGCTGACCGGCCCGGATTTGGTTGATGGTTGTCCGTTGGTCAGGTGGGGCAGTGTCGAGGATGGCGTCGACTTCGCGTTGGCGGCGGGCGAGTGCTGGTCGTGATGGGTGGATGGGCCATTCGGTGGTTGCGTGGTTGGGGTGTTCGTTGAGCCAGCGTCTGGTGTCGCCGATCCGCCGCTGCAGTGTCAGCCGAGTATCGGAGTTGGTGGGACCGAGGACCTCAAGACCGGTTGCGGTGTGGACGATGCCGTTTTCGAGGCGGTGGCGAGTGATGTCGGTGAGGGTGCTGCGCCACGTGTTTCGGCCTTCTGGGTAGTCGGGTCGGGGTCCGATCAGGTTGGTGAGCCACTCGGGTTGTTGTGTGGCGAGGTGATTCACGGCTCGTGAGAGGTGAAGGTCTGCAGCTTTGAGGTAAAGGTCTGCATCTCCGGGGGTGGACCCGAGCGAGCGGACGGTGTGGTTCCAGTCGTTGAGGGTTGTTCCGAGTTCAGTAGTGAGGCCATCGAGCCACGTTTGTCAGGTGGGGTTGAGCGACAGCGCGGTTGTGTCGGGATCGATGACGGCGAGCTCGCTCCATTCGAGAGAACGGGTGGCTTCGCCGCCGTTGACCGCTTCGAATCGAACCAACGCGGTTGCTGCGCGTTCATTGAGGGTGATGACGGTGCCAATGTTGTGGCGATCGAGCGCCTTGACCCGGACCCCCGGTGTGATGTGGGTGGCGGTGCGCTCGGCCCTCCCGATTCGGTCAACGAGAGCATCGACAGTTGAGCCGATAGTGGCGGTTGCGATGCGTTCGATCTGCGCGGCTCGAGCGGCCCGGTTGGTGAGTTCGGAGTAGGGGAGCGTCCGGTTCAGTCGGTCGATGTCGCCGGCCGCCGGGTCCTCGGCGTGGGCCAACTGCTTGCCTCGTCGTTTGTTGATCCGGTCGGTCAACTGGGCCGACACGGTGACTGGTTCTTCGGTCGGGAGACGGAGCCCCTTGTCGTGCCTAGGCAGGTCCTGGGCTCGTTCAGTCTCGAGCTGTTGGGTTTCGGGGTGGGTGAGGATGATGACGTTGCTGAGCCGACCGCGGGAGAGGGCGGTGTACGCGCCTTCCCGGTACAGCCCATCGAGACCAACCTCGATGGCGACATCCCAGGTCCCGCCCTGGGCGCGGTGAATGGTGGAGGCATACCCGTGGGCCAACCGCCCGCCTGCTTCGACGAAGCCCTGATCTAACGTCACCGGAGCAGGAGCGTCGTCGAGCTGGAGCGAGATGCGGCCTTCGCCAACAGCGGTAACCGTGCCAGTTTGTCCATTGCGCACCTTGATCGATGGATCGCTCGGAAGGGTGTAGTTGCGACGGATGACCGCTTGTTGCCCAACGTGCCAGATCGTCCCAGCGAACATGCCCTTCCCAGCACCGTGAAGTGAGCCGCCGATATCGGTCAGCTGATCAAGAATTGCTGTGTTGAGCTGGTCGACCATCTCGTTCGTCCCCGCCAACAACACCGCATCCAATCCTTGAGTTCGGGCGCCGTTCCATGTATCGACCGCCTTCGCGGTCAGCGAGGCACCGTCGGGGGTCACAATGACCCGCCGATGGGATAGGTAGGCGTCGACGGCCTCATGCGTGTTCCCGTCTCGCAGAGCGGTGAGTGCTTGCTGTTCCCATGGTTCTTTCTGACGCCGGTTCACGGTGAGCTGGGCGATGGTCTGGGCGTGTTGGGCGGAGTAGGAAAACCCGCCACCGGCGTCCACTTCGGGCAGCTGACGATGATCGCCGACCAGCAATACTCGAGAGCCAGCATCAGTTGCTGCAGTGACGAGACGTTGGAGAGTTCTGGTGTCGGCCATCCCTGCCTCATCGACGATCAACAGATCGACGGCGTCGAGCCGGCGCGTGCCCTGGGCGAGATGAGCCAGCAGCGAGTGCATTGTCGAGGCATCGATGTCAGCGCCGGCGTTGAGTTCGGCGGCAGCCCGTGCCGAGGGTGTAGCCCCACTCACTCGCCAACCTGCGTCTTCGAACAGGTGTCGGACGATGTTGAGGGTGTAGGTCTTGCCGGTCCCGGCCGGACCGATCAGCACAGATACGGCAGTCTCGGCTATCGCGAGGGTTCGGACAGCCGCTGCTTGGTCCGCCCCGAGAGTTTGGTGCTGGTCGAGCACATGCTCGATTCGTTCGCTAGTTGGTCCGGGGATTGTCGCCCTCCTCGACAGTGTGTCGACGAGGGTGGCTTCGGTGTCATGGAGCTCTCGGCTGGTGAAGTCGTCGCCAATTGGAATCGTCTGGTCGGAGGCCAGAACTCGGTCGGAGACCCGCTCGATCGTCGCCACGGTCGCCCCGTCGCCAAGACGCTTCGAGACTGCTTGAACGACGTCTGCGACGCGGAACGTTGAGCCGTCGTTCGTCAGGTCCTTACGGAGGACATCGGCGATCCACTCCTCAGCGTCGACGGCCCGCTCTTCGTGTGTGACGCTTCCGTTCTCATCGAACCAGACCGTTGGCAGCAGCCACACGCCAGCTTCGTAGTTGACCGAGCCCCTGGGCCGGCCCGTGCCGAGTAGATCGTCGACCTCGATGGGTCCCCAGCCGGCTTCGATGGCTTCGGTCCGCCATCGTTGCGATAGGCCAACAGTTGACTCCTGCTCACCCTTGCTTCGGCGCGTGGCCAGTGCGGCTGCTTGGCGCCCTGCCCCGTCGGCCGGGGTGCCGGTGGCGTGAAGGTAGTTGTCGATCTCGGTTCGGCGTTTCGAGAACACCCGCATGATCTCGTCTGGCACACCGGCGATTTCGTGCACATGTCGCCCTGGCCGCCACTCAACGCCGATGGATCGAGTCAACTCGTCACGGACGACCGCTTGGAACATTTCACCCGCAGCCCGAGCGTGTTGGTAGAGGTGCGGGTGGACGATCGATGACCACTTCCCGTCTGTGCCTGGATGCGTCCCATTCGGCGTCAACCCGCCACCACCAGGCAACAAACCTGCAAGCACTGCCCGCAGATCATCAGGATCGACATCACCTAACAGGTTCAGACCAGGGGCGCCTTGGCCGATCCAGCGGCCGGCCGCTTCGCCTGCACCGGTGTAATAGTCATCCAAAGACTGAGCGACACCAGACAACTGATAAGCCTCGGCCCCCACTCGAAGTTTGGCGATAGAAAGCGCAACCACACCCTTCCTACGTGCATGCTCCACCCGGTCTGTGACCGAACTGAGAACCGTTCCCACCTACGGTGATAGAATGTGAGCCTCTCTCCCGACTTGGCTCGGGAACTCCCCGCCATCGGGTGCCGTGCGGCGAGGTGCGCTCGCAGGATTGGATGGCGTCGCTCCCGTGACGAATGAGCAGTCGGGGCTCAAGCGGCGGACCGAAAGTGGGAACGTCTGTCGGTCGTGTTTCCGCGGTCCGGCTTGACCGGATTCCGAAGTCGTCTGAGGTGAGGCCCGTGTATGCCAGGGTCGTCGACGTCTAGCTGGAATCGTTGCGGCAATCGAAGCTGAGCGAGGCGGAGCAGACACGCACCGCCGTGCTCAGCACGACCGTCCGCTCACGAGTGGTGGGAGTGAGGTGATCGCCGAGTCGCCGACTCCTCACGGCCTCACGGCGGCGAGATATTGTCGCCACGTGCAGTCAGGTCGGCCGGTTGGTGAGGCGTCTGAGTTTCCCCTGCACCTGGCACGCCCTTCAGGTTGTGGGTGCCTACTGGGCTAATCTCCCCGAAAGGAGACTGCCGTGGAACCGTTGGAGCTCGTGCAGAAGTACTACGACCAGACCGACGCCCCGTCTCGGGACTTCGAGGACAACTGGATCGAACCCGATTTCAAGATGGCCGATGCTCCTCTTGGACTCTGGTTCGAAGGACGCGAGCAGCATTGGGCATTCGCGCAGGCTGTCGCCGCGGCCAATCCTGACCCGGAGTCAGGGCAAACAGCAGCGTCCGGGCAAACAGTGCAGTGTCACGAGTACCTCGGGTCGCCTGATCGTGGTGTTATCCGATGGACCTGGACTGCCAGGGGTGCCACGGTGCCAAGGATCTTCGGTCTGGCACCTGTGCCAGGCGAGTTCAAGGTCCAGGGGCTGGGGCTTGTCACCTTCCGAAACGGACGCCTGGCGACACTCGAAGAGTTCTGGGACAGTGCCGATCTTCGCCGCCGGCTCGGGGCCGACATTCCCCAACCAAAGATCCCCTCGGCCTGACATGGGCCTGACCTTGGCCGAAACCATCCGATAACACCGGCACCCAACCGCTCACGCCGGCAACAACGCCCGTCCGGTAATGCCGGTTACCGGGTTGGCGGGGATGGTGGCGATTCGGTCGCTTGCCGAGGTTTGGCTCTGGTCTAGCGAGTGATGGTCCGGCCGGCGGCCGCCATCACTCGTTCGGTTTCGGTCGCATCGGCTGGTGGCTCGGTGGCTGCACCGAACAGACCCATCTCTCTCGTCGCGTCGGTACATGCGGCCTCCACAACCGCAGAGATCGCCGGGATCGACTCGGGTGCGAACTCCAGCGAACGACCCAGCGCCGTGGAGATGTCCCACGAATGGGCCAACGCATCGATGGTCGGAAAGTTGACCACTGCCGAACCGGGCAAATCACCGAACGGTGTGGATTGCACACCCTCCAGCACCCCAGCGGCTCCCCATGTCGCCAACGCCCGAACAACGGCATCATCGGTGATCGGCACCAGATCACCTTCGTAGGGCACCGCGCCCATCGTGTCTTCCATCGACACGATGTCCTGGCCTGAGAGGATCCCGACCCACAGCAACTGCGAGTTCACGGCGTGGCTCGCAAGTTGGCGTACCGTCCAAGGGGCGCAGGCTGTGGTGGTATCCATCTGCGAGTCGTCGAGCATTGCCACCACCCCCCGGAACTCATCCAACGCGAACTTGAGTGTTCCCAACTGATCCATGATTCCCCCTAGAGCGTTGGGCCGCACACTAGTTCGCTTCGCATCAGGGTCGCCGAGGCGCCCTGTCTCGCCTAGCTCCGAGTGGCGAGCCAGCAACACTGAGCCGGCCACCCGGCCCAATCAAGGGCCTGGACCGGATCGACCCGAGCCCTCCCCGGCAGAGGAGTGTGAGTTGTGGCTGCTGACTTTGGCCGGTGAGGGTCGTCGTTACCGGACGGTGCAGCCCGCTAGGAGTTGTTGCGGTCGAGGAACGGTTGAACGAACGCCAAAACATCGTCGGTGCGTCGAAACACCGCCACGTGATCGGCGCCCGGCATCACGTGGGTTTCCACTCCGAGACGAGACGCAGTGTCGACCGCCTCACGTGTGAACCCTCCATTGTCGTCGGACCCGACATACCAGAGGCTCGGCGCTCGGATCTTGTCCGGAGTCGCTGACCATTCTGCTGGGCCAGCCATCGCTGCGGCCAAGGCGGCAGAATCGTTGCGCTGCATGCTCGCGGTCACAGCCTCAGCAGGCGAACCCATGCCCTCCAAGAAGGCAGTCATACCCTCATCGGTCTTGATGCGCTCAGCCATCGCCACAGACTGAGCGCTCCGTTCCTGAGACCGAGGCATGGGCACACCGGCCGCACACACCAGGCCGGCGACCCGTTGCGGTTCCAGTTCTGCGAGCGCCGCTGCGTCCCGAGCTCCCGCTGAGTGACCCCACACCAAGACTTGGTCGACGTGCTCGGCGTCCAGGACAGCGACGATGTCAGAAACGATCAGAGGCTCGAGGTATTCCAACGGGTCATGGGGTTTGTCGCTCTCGCCGTGACCAAGACGGTCGATACCGATGACTTGGTATTGGTCTCGGAGTCTGTCGATGTAGCCGGCTTCCCACCACCGGTCTGCCCACTGCGACCAGCCAGCCAACAACACCAACGACGTGCCGGTGCCCTCGGTTCGGTAGCTGATCGTATGGCCCCGAGAAACAACCGATGTTCGCATGAGCGAAAGCTACTCCGCCTCAACGGTTCGATGCCGAGGCGCCCTCCGATCTCTACACCACCGGCCGCGCTAACCGGCATTACAGGAAGGTGGTGACGGCCGATTTGATGGTGTGATGAGCGTCGTTACCGAGCTGTGCGCGATGTTCTGAGACGTGGCTGAACGACCCACTGGGACGGTGACGTTTCTGTTCACCGACGTCGAGGGGTCTATCGGTGGGACTGATTGCGTTGAGGGATCGTCGTGGCCACTGGCGATCGTGTCCGGATGAGTCATCGCCACCCGAAATCGCCGCCCGTCGACCGCTCAGCGTTCACCGGCTACCGATTCCCACCCGAGGTCATCATGCTCGCTGTGCGCTGGTACCTCCGCTACGGCCTCTCCTACCGCGACGTCGAAGAACTCCTGTTAGAACGCGGCATTGAGGTCGACCACGTCACGATCCACCGATGGGTCCAACGCTTCATTCCCCTGCTGATCGACGCCGCCCGACCGCGACGACGCTGCGTTGGCAGTCGTTGGTCCGTCGACGAGAGTTACGTGAAGGTGGTCGGGAAGTGGCACTACGTCTATCGGGCCGTCGATGAGCATGGCCAACGGACCACCTCATGGATCCCCGGCCAATCCTCGAGCGTGCCATCGCCACCGGCGGGGTCGTCATTGCCGGCGTCCGGCCAGAGCAGCTCACGGACCCGACGCCATGCACGGACATGATCGTGCGAGCAATGCTCGCCCACCTCATCGGCGTGCTTGACCGCGTTGCTGCGCTCGGCAACGGCGAGGATCCTTTCGCAGTCACCGAGACCCCTGTCCCCGACGATCGCTGGGCCGACGCGTGGAAGGAATCAGGGAGACGAGCCGCGGATGCCTGGAGCGACGACGCCGTGCTCGAACGACCCATGGCACTGCCGTGGATCGAAGGCAGCGGCGCGGAGGTGCTGGCGTCCTACTTCTCCGAGCTGACCGTCCACACCTGGGATCTCGCGACGGCGACCGGTCAGCAGCCCGACTGGGACGACACGGTCGTCGCCGCGGCGCTCGAGGCTCGCCAGATCCTCCCGGCCGAGAACCGCCGAGCCCTCTACGAGGAGATCTCGACTGCGATGGGCCTCGACGAGGTCGCCGTCCCGTTCGCCGAGGCCGTCCCGATCCCCGACGACGCCCCCGCCATCGACCGCCTCGTCGCATGGAACGGTCGGGATCCGCTCCGCTGATCCCGACGCTACAGCGGCCAGGCCTGGCACCGGCAACCACGGCGGACAGATCGCCTACAACGCACCAACCGCAGGGGTCGGGTGCGGTGCCACAGAATCCCGGCGGACGGTGACCGAATGCGCCGGCGATGCAGCGCGAGCGCGGCCGAACGGAGTCGGTGTTATGCGCTAGTCAATCGAGGCATGGGTCGCGTAGCGCATGCCCCGAGTCCGGGGAACCAACACCCGGCGGCGATCGTCCTAGATACGAAGCGTTCGCGAAGAGGGGCTCGGCCCGACCCGAGCGCCGATCCATCCCCAACTCAAGAAGGACGAAGAAGATGACCAGGAAATGGATGAAACGGGTGCTGCTCATGGGCGCCATAACACTGGCGGTCGCGGCATGCGGGTCGAAAGCAACTGACACAACCGACGCCAACCTGGACGAGGCGGTCCCAGTCGGTGGTGAGCTGCCACTTGCCGATGCTGCTGACGACAGCGGCGCCGTCGTCAGCGCGGGGTGCGCGGAAGGTGAGCCCCTATGCGACGACACTGCGGTGGTACCCAACGAGGGAACTGACCTACCGCCGGTCGCAGATGGCGATCCGATCGACGCGCCGCCACCGATCGCCCAGCCGGAACCAGATCCCGGCCAGTCGGTAAGCAGCGGCATGCCCGCGAACGGCGGCATCACCGTCTCGGCAGCTCTTGCTACCGAGACGACCGGCGTACTCGCGGTCCAGGGCCACCTGTACGACGACGGATCGGGGCCAAGGCTATGCGAGGGCCTCCAGGGTGGTGGTGAGCGCTACGTTTGCGGCGGAGCAAACGTCCAGGTCAAAGACCTCGACGCGGAATCGCTCACGGCGGCGCTCTTGTAGCAACAGCGACACCATCGACGTCCACTACGGACAAAGCTCTCTGCCCGCCCACGTCGTGATCCAAACCAGCTACGAAGCCTTCCTCAACGTCGCCGAAGGGTTGATGCCGGCCAAGGACTTCATCTCCCGCCACGTCGAAGTCATCGAAGGAGCACACAACGCCGAAGCGTTCTTCGCACTCATGGACGCCGCGATCACACACCAGCACTGACCCGAGCCACACGGCCAGCACCTCGACAGTCGCGACAATCCCAACTCACCACGACCAAATCGCCGACGTCCTCCAAACCACCCCAGATCCCGGGACCTGTATCGCCCCCATCCTCCCTCACAGCCGAGAGGACCCACCCGACATCGACGCCCGATAATCTCCGACTTCCCTGTGGCTCCACCGCCCGACTTCGGCCCGACGGCGGCGCCGCATAGTCCCGTCGCAATCGACCGACCTCCAGGCTGTTGCGCAACGACACCGTTCGAAAAGCCAGTCGTCAGATGGAGATGATCTCCACGACGTCTTCTAGCGCTGCGAAGTCGTTTGGATTTCGGGTGTACAGCGGAAGATCGACCGAGCAGGCAATCGCCGCGATCATCAAGTCAACGGCTCTCGCCCCTCGTGCTTTCCTCCGGGCCGACACAACTGCTGCGTAGACCCGCCCGTACGCCCGCGCCGCTTCGGAATCGAAAGGCAACGGATCGAATGCCGCCTCTGTTCGTTGCAGTCGGTCCTGCCGGCGTGCTCGTTCGTTCGGGTCAGTTGCAGCGTGCGGTCCCGCAGCGAGTTCTGCCATCGTGAGCGCAGTGACAGCAACCTCAACAGGCAGCACGCTCGCTTCGATCTCGTTGAGGTCGATCACGACTGAAGTGTCGAGAATGCCGCGCGGTCGACGTTGGTCAGCCACGAGGTGTGATCTCTTGGCTGGCGACGTCATCGAGGTCCTGGCGGAACTGTTGGACATCCACCGCCGGAGCGGTGCGGAAGATCTCGGTCACGGATTCCGCAGTGACGAATCGGAGGCGGCGCAGCGGCGTGAGTTCCCCTACGGGTACCCCGTTTCGGGTGACGACGAAGGACTCTCCTTCGTCGAGCCGACGCATGATCTCGCCGCTGCCGTTCCTGAGTTCTCGCTGTGTGATGGTCTGGCCCATTCCGGCAGCGTAGCACGGCGTGCTACGACACTCAATAGATCAACGATCACCGCACTCGACAGTAGGGAGACGACACATAACACCAACACAGAATCACGACCTCGACCGCCGACCAACCACTCGACTTCGGCCCCACTGCGGCGCAACAGAATCACCGGGATATCCCACCCATGCAGTGCTCGATAGTCGCGGAGCCACCCAGCCTCAGACCCACGAATTCGGCGACAGTTTGAGCCTCTGTCGTCAGCGGCAGTGGGGCTTTTGCCGCACCACGGGTTCGGTCGCAGCCGCGATCGGCGGCAGAGCACGCATTCAGCGCCCGGTGACACCGGGTTCCCACAACCGCCAATTCGTATTACGATACGCCGATGTGGAGTTTCACCGATCAGCCTTCAAGCACGGCTACGACGAAGCTGCCATCAACCATGCTGTCGACAACGCTCCCGTCGTCATCGACCTCGAGGCGGAATCGTATCCGCCAAAAGTGCTCGCGATAGGTCCAGACCCGGCCGGCAACGTTCTCGAGGTCATCTGGCTCGAACTCGACGAGGTCGCCTCGTGATCCATGCAATGGCGCTTCGCTCGACCTTCTTCGACTTGCTTCCAACAGGAGATGATCAGCCATGACCCGACCTACCAAGACTGGCCGCACACTCAGCAACGCTGAACTCGATGCCATCGCGGTCGAGGTCGAGACCACCGATTACGGCGTCGAGACCTTGAAAGAGCAGCGCAAACCAGGTCGACCAGCGATGGGCTCGGGGCCGGCCGAGGTTGTCCCGGTTCGGATTGATCCGGAACTTCGTGCTGCGATAGAGGCGCGAGCGGAGGCCGAGTCCACGACCACGAGCGCAGTGATTCGTGAAGCACTGCGAAAATTCCTCGACGTCGCCTGACACTCGGTCAGGGATCAGAGCGATCGTCGGACTCCTCGCTTGCAGCGTGCGTGTTGGTCGTGGGTGGCCAGATGTCATCTTGGATCTTGAGGAACTGCTTTGCGTCCGATTGGCATCGGGAGCAGACGAAGAATTCTCCGTTGTCGCTGAACGAACCATCTGCTCGTGGGTGGTGGCAGACAACGCACGTCGCGGCGGCTCGGGTCATCGGAACATCCTTGCAGTTCACATTCGATCCGGCGATCGGCGTCGCTGGACTCGTGTCAAGGTTGCGGACGGTGAGATCGGTAGCCGTGGTCGGCCAACCAGTTGCGTGCTCGGCCGAGGCGGGCGTCGTCGCTGAAGCGGTGCCAGCGGGTGTACTCACTTTCGTTTCGACTCAGCGCCTTCTGGAACTTGCGAAACGCAGCGGAGCCGACGAGCGCATCGGAAAGACGTGACGCAAGATCCGGCTGCTCGATGGTTGCCACGAACCGCTGCATCACTTCGTACTTCGGTGGCGAGCCTTGGCCGACCACGGGAAGCCACCGGTCAAAGGAAGGGTCGAAGTCGGCGGGACCTTGGTCGTCTTCGAACAGGATGGCTGGCCACAACGATCCATCGGCCACATCGATGAAGGACTCGGCCGACACCGGCTGGTCGAGCGCCTCACCCAACCAATCGAGTTCGACCGACAAAGGAACCAGCTCGGACGAGGTGCGGGCCATGTGGTGCACGAGTTCAGCGACCAGTTCGTCGTCGCCGACCCACGACCTTTGGCCCAACGCATTGATCAGACGACGAACGAGAGCTTCAAGGGCTTCGGGCTCTCCAACGTGCAAGACAGCTGCCAGCGTGTTGGAGCCCGTCGGCTGGAAGATCACGTTCCAACGCGTCGGCGACTGACCTGGCATCGGTGCCGGCGATACGGAGTTGCTTCGACCACACATCACGACTCATCGGCTGTTCCCCCTCTGACCGGAAGTGGGCCAGGCTAGATCACAGTCTCGGTTGGGTTCGTTGGTGAGTGGTCGGCAGGTGCCAAAGACCGGAAGGGTCGGAGCTCGAAGATCGACGAACCCACGATGGATCCACTCGGCAGCTCACCTCCGCCCGCGGACACTGGGCGGACACTGGCAACGGTGAAACAGGGTCTGCACCGGTCAAACACCGCAAGCTCGGAACCTGCTGTGGCGCCTCTGAACCGGGAAAACGTACCAAAGGGCAGCAGATGCGAAGCTTAAATCTCGGCCTCGAAAGCCGTTGTGGCTTCCCGGTCACCAAGAGGTTGAATCCGTTACCTTCCGCTCCTACCGGCCGTCATCAGGGTCACCTCTGGTGGGTGCCGGTGTTCGCGCCCGCTGGCGGTAGGAATCAGTGCGGTGAACGTTCGAACCGAGCCGCTCAGTGCCGCGGTTCTCTCGGTAGGCAGGAGTTCGTCGAGGCGGTCGAAGAATTGGGGAAGAACGACGACTGGGCGTCGTTCGGTCACTTCGTCGTTGTGCGTTCGACCGCGAGACGACGCGCTGTTTCGAAGATTCGGTTGCGGAGCCCGCTGGGTGGTTCGCCAGGGTCCGTGACTAGCCGGTTCCGCACTTCGGTGGCCCGCTCGTTCGGGCGTCATTTGATCAAGTTCATTCGCACTGACGGGCTTGCGCCGCTCAGAACCACTCATGTTCATCGCACTAACGAGTAGGAGCGACAGGCGACGTTGCCTGGGTTCGAACTTCGTTCCGTCAGCCACCGCCGGCGAGCACTTGCTTCGCCTCGGCTTCGATCACGGTGCCGTCGAAGAACGACGGGTTCGCGTTGCCCCAGAACCGCACGGGGTTGGCGAACACGAAGTCCTTGAAGTCGTCGTCGCTCATCAACCCCTCGGTGACCAGACCGTGTGCATCGGGCAGGACTTCGGTGAAGTCGGCTACGTCGAAGTGCCCGATGTCGGAGCCATAGAACGCATTGAAGTGAGAGCCGAACGGGTTGTGGCTGGCCTGGAACGCTCGGGCGTTCGTGCGGTCGTCGGCCTCGCACCCGAAAAAGAAGTTGTCGACGAACAGCTCACCGAGCTCAGCTTCCGAAGTCACTTCACACGCAGCGAAATCGTCGAGGCTGTCGAGGTTGCCCACCATCTCGGTGTCCGAGCGCATCGGCTTGTCGATCTGGGCCTCGAAGGCTCGGGCCATGTCGTCGTCGCCGTACTTGTGGGCGAGTTCGGCGATGGCTCTCGCGTCGATCGAGGATGGGCGAGTTTCCTCCAATCCGATGGGGTTGCGAACCTCCCAGTGCTCGACGAGATCGCCGAGCAACTGGATCCCCCATCCGACCCCGCCTTCGAGCAGACCGAACTGGAGCTTCGGGAAGCGCCTGGTGACACCGCCGAGGAACAACGCCTTGCACACCGCTTCGGCGGCTGAGGCGAAGTGGCCTATGTGGTTGAACACGAAGTTCGACGGTGAGTTGCGCAACATGAATCCCTGCGCCCGGCCGGGGGTGTGGAAGGTCGGCGAGACCCCGAGATCCAGGCAGCGTTGCCATACAGGGTCGTAGTCGTAGGGGCTGTCGATTCCGAGGACGTCGAAGGCGACGAAATCATCGGCAAGCTCCGGTGCGAGTTTCTCGATGCGTGGAATACGCCGTCGAGCGAGTGAGCCGAGCATCACGACCTTCATCCCGAGCTCACCGACCGCATGATCGAGTTCGGTGATCGCCTCCTCTGGTGTGTGCATTGGGATGATCGCTGCCGGCGTCATCCGATCGCCGAACGCCGCGAACCGTTCCGCGGAGTAGATGTTGAACGCGTTGCACGTGGCGACGCGCATCTCTTCGTCGTCGATCGACGGGTAAGTCAGCCCCATTGTTGGATACATGACCGAGAAGTCATGACCCAGCTCGTCCAGCCGCTCGTAAAGGAATTGCGGGATCATCGCGGAAGCCCGGTCGCGCGTGTTGCGAGTGGGTAGGCCCCAGAAGCCCTCCTGAGGTAGCCCCTCGGCTCGACGCTCGTCGACCGTCTTTGAGTGGGAGCGAATCAGTCCGTTGTGAAACGCGCTGGCGCCGACGGCGGCAGCATCGCCACCGATCTTGCCGAGCGCCTCGCGCAACACCCCGATGTGTTCAATCCAGTGCCCATCGGCGTCGATCACCGGGTGATCCAAACCGGCCCGAACCTCGGCCGGCGTTCGTTTCTGCGTCCCTGCGGTCATGACGTTCCCCCTGGTCTCGCCACGAATCTTGGCTCAGCCAACCGGTCGAGAGCTACTCGTGGCCAGCTGCGGGTGAACAGCTGCATCCAGATCGATTCGTAGCCGTGCAGCGCTCGCGTGCTCGGGAGGGACACGGAGCGCTGCGTGTCGGAACGGTTTTGGAGCTTCAGATCAGGACGCCGCTTCGACACGGAGACCGTCCTGGCCTTCGATATCCGGATCCGTAACACTGGGGTAGCGCTGGCAAAGGATTCCAAGGGTAGGTGGGGGCAGCGAAGGTGCTCCCAATAATCGAGAGACCGGCGTTTGATGTGGGAAAACGCTGGTTCTGGTCGATGGACGGCACCGCTCCGATAGGTCTGAAAGCTGTCGAGGTGCTTCTCATCTCCAGGGGTTCGAAAGCCATCTCAAGACCTCCGCCATTCCATTCAACGAGAGCCGGCTCTTGCCAGGGCCGCCACCGCGGGCTGGTTGCACAAATCGTACTGTAGAGTACGTTATCGAGTGGGATGCACGGCTGCAGCCTCGTCGAGGTCCGATCGGAAGGAATGGTTCGTGCCGGCTGGACGCAAGCGTGCGCTTGATCCCGACGACGCCATGCCGGTGATCGTCGACTTGTTCTGGCATGGCGGATTCGACGGTTTGACACTCGATCACCTCGCTGCCGAACTCGGGGTCACCAAACCGACGTTGTACCGAACCCTTGGCGACAAAGAGGCAATATTCGCTGCCGCTCTCGAGGCCTATCACCGCGAGCACATCGAGCCCGCGCTGCGCGACCTCGATCAGGCCGGCACGTTGTTCGACGGACTGGAGTCCGTTCTTACGCTGTTTGTCGAGCGAACCCTCACCGAGGAACTGCCCGACGGTTGCTTCATGGGCGACGTCGGATCCTCGGGCGACTTCATCGCCGGGCCTGTTGCTGTCACTTTGAGTTCGCTGCAAGGGCGCCTTATTGCATCGGTGCACGGTCGTGTGCAGCAGGCACTCGCTGACGGTGAATTGGCGCCCTCGACCGAGCCCGCCGCGGTTGTGCAATACATCCTCGGCCAGTTCGCCGCCATCTCAGCCATCTCACGATCTGGACCCACACGAACCCAATTGGAAGCCGTCGTCGGCTACATGCTGGATGGCCTTCCTTGGGCGACTTTCTCCCGCACCATCCACAGACTGGACCAACCATGACTAACGGCATCGCAACCGACGACATCGAGCCCGAAGAAGACGTCACGCTCTTCAAGAGCGCGTCGAACAACTCCTACTTCGCCTGTACTTCAACGCTCTTCCAGAACCGGGAGTCGACGAACTCGAATGCGAGAAGCTGACCGTCGACCTCCGGCCCGAACGCGACGTGACGGTGTATGTCGAGATCTACAACCCAAAGGCCAGCATCCCCCTGATCGTGACACCGGGAGGGATGGGTGAGATCGACGGGTTCGGAGGCTTCGCCCGGAATGTGGCGGCAGCGGCCCCTGATCTCAAGGTGATCATCTGGGATCCGTAGCGAAACATGGGTCGGTCGGGGATCAACTTTGGCACCGAGCCCCTCTCGATCGAGGAAGCCGAGGATCTCCACGTGCTCATCGAGCGCCTCGGGGTGGGTCCGGCCGCGTTCTATGGAATGTCGTCAGGTTCGAGGTCGAACATGGTGTTGGCTGAGCGTTACCCCGACGACGTCGCTGCGTTTGTGATCGCTCCGTTGGGTGGCGGCCCGATCGCGACATCACGGCTCCCCGAGGAGTACTACCTGAAGTACGTGAACGATGACAGCCTCACCTCGGTGGAAGAGGTCGCGAAGACGCCGCTGTGGAGTGGTTATGTGGACCGCAACGGTCCCGAGGGGCGTGAAGAACTGATGCGCCAAGATCTTTCCGAGTTCCTCGCGGCGATGAAGCGGACGGGAGAACACCTGCAGTCATTTAGCCAGAAGACCACGCTCGGCAAGACCCGACGAACAACTCGCTGGGCTGACCGTGCCTGCGACACTCATCCTCCACCACGGCCAAGAGATCGACGTGCTTCACCCGATCGCGCACTCGAGAGCGGCGACCACTTTGTTTCAGAATTCGACGTTCGAGTTCGCCCCGACGCTCGAACCGATCCTGGAGTTGCTCCTACCCTTCGTTCGGGAACACACACCACCTTTGGCCGAGCAGAGTTAGTCGCTCGATCCTCAGCGGCGTCGCAGCGTGGTGACGCCGGCCGCAGTCGGTGGTCGCATCGGACCCAAACGGATTCGCTGGGATCGGCACGCAGGCGACAGGTTCTTCTCCTGGTTATCGGGCCGCCAAAGACGTTCTCTCTAGACGCTGATGTCATCGGGAGGAATGTCGAGGTGCTGCAAATACGCCACTCGAACGGCGAGGGCCTCTCGGATCTCCTCGGTGAGACTCTCGAAGAACTCTTCCCTGAAATGTGTGTCGGTCAAGGCCGACACAGTGAACTGCAAGGCGGTGAAGGACATCAGGAAGCCCGTCACTTTCACGAGTTCCGCGCTGATCGAGATCTTCGCTCCGAACAACGTTGCCTCGCCCCACGTCTCGACGGAGTCGACGCCGCCAAGCGTCCACTGACCAATGGTGTTGCTGCGCACCGTCACGAGGCCAAACAGGAAATAGAACGCGCCCACAATCGTCATGATCAGGAGGATCTGCACCCCGACGGAGAACGTGGCGAGGATGGCGACGTTCACGCGGTCGCCTCGTGACAAGCCGTACTGACTCGCCTGGGCGCTTTCAACCGAGATCACCGGCGCTCCCGACTGGACAATCAGTTCTCTCATCGTTGCCGAGTCGGCAAAGTGGGCGACAGTGTCGAGCTCCGTGGGGAGTCGGAAGAGCACGAACAGCACCGACACGCCAACAAGCCCTCCGGTCGCCACGAAGAACAGGGGCCACGTGAAGTCGTCGGCGACCTGCCACAGCTCGGCGTTGAGAAACAAGAACATGGTGAACACAAGGAGGAGCGGCAGGGATCGGATCATCAGCCCCAATAGATCGCCCAACTGCCCGACCAGGTTCCGCACCGCCCACTTCAAGATGGCGCCGAGCCCGAAACCGAAGATGAACCAGATCAGGCCGAGCTGCAGTAAGCCCCAGGCAATCCCCGTCAAGGACGAGCGCCAGCTGGAGTTGTCGAGAACAACCTGAAGGATCACCGGCGTCACAACAAAAACGAAAAGCTCCAATGGGCCAACCCGATCCGGAACTTGGAGCGGCTGGCGGCCCCGGAATCGGTTCACGGCGACGGCGATTCCGAGCAGCAGGCCTGACCCGGCAAGAGCAGCGAACGCTTGTCCCCAGCCTCGGAAGCGGTCGCCGAACGCGCCCCAAATCCCCATGAACCACAACACCACCATGAGCGGCGCGGCGCGGGTGAACACATCCGTGGTCGCCTGATAGTCATGAATCAGGTTCGGCAGCCCGCGACGTACAAACCAGTGCTCCAACGCCTTCTGTTCATCGCCACGGAGGACGTCGTTGGTCATGAACGGAGTCTGACATCGGAGGATCGTTCGCCTGGCCATGGGCACTGCCGGCGGATCGAGGTGCGGTCGAATCGGCGGTCGGGTTGTCCCGGACCTAACGTCGCTCTCATGCGTGTCGCTGACGTGTGGGCCAACCACTGGATGCCGGAGTTCTTCGAGAGGTATCCGCCGATGCAGGAGCTCTACGACCGCGTCGGCATCGCCGACCGCTCGCGACTTCCGGCCGGAGCGCTCGTGTCCGAGGCGGCGTCCGCTGGCGTTGAACGGGCGATTGTCTCCGGCTCTGCGATTGGTGATGCCGAAGCTACAAACCGGGAGGTCGCCGAGCTGTGCGCAGCCGATCCGGTTCGGCTCGTCCCCTGCGCCAGCGTCGACCCACGGCAGGGGATGCGGGCAGTGCGCGAGTTGCATCGTTGCGTCACCGAGGACGGCTTTGTGGCCCTGAAACTGATGCCGTTCTTCTTTGACCTCCCGCCGAATGACCGCTCGTACTATCCGCTCTACGCCGCATGCGTTGAACTCGGCATTCCCGTCCTGGTGCTCACCGGTCATACGGCGGTGCTCGCTCCGAACGAGACCGGTCGCCCCCAGCACCTCGATGACGTGGCGCTGTTCTTCCCCGAGCTCACCATCGTCGCCGGCCACGCGGGCTACCCCTGGACCGACGAACTGATCGGGCTCGCTTGGAAACACGAGCGATTGTTTATTGACACCTCAGGCCATCGCCCAAAGCATTTCCCGCCGCAGCTCGTGAAGTTCATGTCGTCCTACGGTAAGGAAAAGGTGTTGTTTGGGACCGGCTGGCCGATGCTCGATCCCGCTGTCCTCCTCGGAGATGTCGAGGGGCTTGGTCTTGGCGACGAGGCGACCGAACGCTTCCTCTGGTCAAACGCCGCGTCGATCTGGGGCTGGTCATGAGCGCCCCGCTGGCCGGGGTCCGGGTGGTCGACCTCACCATGTTCGTATCGGGACCGTTCGCCTCGATGGTGCTCGCCGATCTCGGCGCCGATGTGATCAAAGTCGAGCCATTGACCGGTGATCCGGTGCGGCATAACGGCATGGGTGCGGTGATCGACGAAGAGAGCGCGCAGTTCCAGAGCTTCAATCGGAACAAAAGATCGCTTGCCGTTGATCTCAAAACTGCGGACGGGCTGGCGTTGATCGAAGATCTCGCTGCTGCGTCCGACGTGGTGCTCGACAACTTTCGTCCTGGGGTGATGCAGCGTCTTGGCCTTGACCACGCCACGCTGTCAGCTCGGAACGCAGGGCTTGTGAGTTGTTCGATCAGCGCGTTTGGCAACACCGGTCCGTGGCGAGAGCGGCCGGGTTTCGACCTCATCGTGCAGGCGTTGAGCGGGGCCATGAGCCTGACCGGACACGCGGCTTCCGGCCCGGCCCATATCCCGTTCCATATCGGTGACACCGCGAGCGGCATGTTTGCCGCCATTGGTGTTCTGGCCGCGCTGACCGAGCGATCTACTACCGGCGTCGGCCGCGAGGTCGAGATTGGTTTGCTGGATTCGCTCATTGCGCTGGCTTCCGACGAGGTCACCAATCAGGCCGCTGGATTGCCAGCTAAGCAACACGGAGGTGGCCACCCCGAGCTTTTCCCATACCAGGCGTTCCCAACGATGGATCGACCGTTGGTGATCGCTGCTGTCGGGGTGGACAAATTCTGGCCGGCATTGTGCGAGGTCGTCGGCCGCCCCGATCTGGCGGCGGAGCTGAGCTATGCCACCAACGACGGGAGGGTCGCGGTTAAGGAGTATCTCACCGAGCAGCTGACCGCCGTGTTGCGCACCAAAAAGCGGGCCGAATGGCTCGCCCTGCTGCAAGCCGCCGACGTTCCGGCCACTCCGGTGAACGACCTTGATGCCCTGTTCGACCATCCTCAGGTAGAGGCGCGGTCGATGCTTGTTGATCTCGCGCGTCCCTCTGGTTCGAGGGTGACGTTGACGGGGAATCCGATCAAGACCGCGGGCCACGAGCAGACCTACGTCGCGTCACCGACCCTCGGCCAGGACACAGCCCCGATTCTCAGCGAGGTTCTGGGCCTCGACGACGAAGCGATCGCTGGCCTACGAGCCTCCGGAGCGATTGGTCCGGCGTGAAGATCACGATGGCCCTGGGTTCTCATCGCCGTACTGCCCACGCGAACAAATCGCTGAAGAATTCGTGAACGCTGGAAGGAATTTACCGATCGTTCGGTTTATGCCGCTATGCGACCGCAGACTATCGATGACCTGCCACTGGTAGACGCCCTCAGCGGTGTGTTCAGCCGGTTCGGATACGAAGGCGCGAATCTCAATCGACTAGCCGAAGCATCCGGACTGAAGCGAGCGAGTTTGTACCACCGCTTCCCGGGCGGCAAGGACGAGATCGTCGCAGCGGTTGTGGGCCGCGCCGCCCAGCGGTTCGAAAAACTGTTGGCACCAGCGTTCGAGAGTGGAGACCCGATCGAGCGGGCCGAGCGAGTGGCGGGTGGCATCAGCGCCTATTACGAAAAAGGTGCTCGATCTTGTTTGATCGTTGCTCTCTCGGTCGCCGACGAAGAACACCAAGCGGGCGCTGTCAGTTGCGTCGACGCTTGGGCAGAGGCGTTCACCCAGATCGCCGTCGATGCCGGCTCAAACGTCAAGATCGCTGAGATGACTGCCCTGGACGCGGTCGCAGCCATCGAAGGGGCTCTGGTCATCTCGGCCACAACCGGGCAGACCGGTCCTTTCGAGCGAACGCTGGCCTCACTCCCTGCTCGCCTCACGAACACCCCCTAGGTGGCTGGTGTTGAACAGGGGTGGTCTGAGGGTCGGTGGCGGCTGGTGGGGGTGATGGCAGGTTCTTGTCGGTGTCTGTGGGTGGGTGTGTGGGCTCGTGTTCGGTGGTGTGGCCGGTGTG
>JBLINY010000060.1:0-27217 GCA_047638695.1 Acidimicrobiales bacterium
ACGTCATCGCCGCCCTAACCCGTGACTGCCCATCATCAACCGATGATCTCTGGCTGGTCGACTCCACACCGGTCGAATGCGGCAGGAGCCGTGAAACAACGAAACGATCAAACCTGGCCGGGTTCGCTGAATACGGCTAGTGCGCATCCCATTCCCGGTTCTTCTGGGGTCTCCGACTCCACCTGATCACCACCACCAGCGGTCTGCCGTTGGCGTTCGCGTTGACCGGCGCCAAAGCCGACGAACGCAACATCTGCCTCGACATGATCGCTCACGCCGATCTCGACACCGCTGGTGTGACCCTGATCGCGGACAAGGGCTACCGGCGAGCAAGCTTCGAGCACGAACTCAACACCGCCGGAATCACCCTGATCCGACCGAACCTGAAATCAGAGAAGACACGGCCAGGCCGCCGCTTCCTCAAAGCGTTCCGTCAGACCATCGAGTCAGTCAATCAGACCTTCAAAGGCCAACTCGACCTCGAACGCCACGGCGGCCGGACACGATCCGGCGTCGCCGCCAGAGTCCTGCAACGAGTGCTCGCCTTGACCGCCGCGATATGGCACAACGAAACCACAGACCGTGAAGGACCAGCCCGCACCCTCACCCCCTACGACCACTGACCCCTTGGAACCAATCATCTAGGTGAGAAGTGAAGACGGTTGCCCACTCATCGGTGGGTGTTACGCCGGTGAGTAGCTCAATCAGTTCGAAACAACGGGCCTGGTCGGCAGCGGTCGCCGGTCGTGTGCGGACGCCGCTTGGATGTTCCTCTACACGCATCGCTCGACACTACGCGTATGGCCCAAACGCAGAGGTATCGCCCTAGCGCAAGAGCGTACTGAGCTGGCGCATCGTGCGATCGCCGGCCGGGGAGCCGTCGCGACGGTGAAGCGTGCCGACTGTGTCGAACACCACCAGGTCATCGAGCTGCCACTGGTGGGCGTACACCCGCTCTGGTTTGACGATCTCTCGGTACAGCTCCTGGAGCAATGCCGTTGCCTCGTCCTCGACCATCGGGCCGGTGTCGGGGTGCTCGACCGTGGCGACAAGCGAGTTCACGTACAACGCGGTGCGACCGCTTCGTGGATGGCGGCGGGCCACCGGGTGAGGGTTGGCTTTGCCACCACCGGGGTAGCGAAAGCGTCGATCTCGGTGCGCCTTGCTGGTGCGGATCTCGTCTTTTTCCTCTTCAGGCGTGTAGCGCCCAGAGCCCTGCAGCTGATGAAAACCAATCAGGGGCTCGATGCGCTCCTTCATTTCCGGGGTCAGCGCCTCGTATGCGCCGTATGCGTCGGCGAAGCAAGTTGCCCCGCCTCCACCTTCGGGAAGTGCGACCGCGTTCAAGAAGCTCTCCTGCGCCGCGTTTGGGAGATAGCTGTAGTCGGTGTGCCAGGGGAGTGGCGTCACCGCGGAAGGGCCGGTCTCGTGGCCCTCTTCGTCTCGTTCACTGACAAGCTCGAGGATCTCTTTGGTCTTCAGTTTCATCCCGAACAGCTCGCCTCCGTCGAACAACTCGCCGAAGTATCCGGCGAATCGCACGAGCTCGGCGTCGGTGAGAGCTCCCTGGCCGCGGAAGAGGAGGAGTGTGTGTTCATCGAGAGCATCGCGAATCTCTGCATGGGTGCCCTCGTTCAATCCGGTCGTCGGATTGAACCCCTCGACTACGACTCCGAAAGGCGCATCCAGCTGGCTTATCTGCAGCGTGGTCATAGCTGCACCGTAGATCAGCTCTCGGAACTAGGGTCGAAGACATGCCGACAGCCATAACCCCTGCCGAGTTCCCGTGGTTCGATTACTCCGGCTTCTCGTTCTCCCTCGGACTCGATCTTGACGGCCAGATCGCGCAGCTCTCCGGCCATTCCGCATCCGAATACGACCCGAAGAGCGGCAAGATCGTCATCAACGGCGGGATGACCGATCAGACCCACACCGCCTACGCCAAGGCCGAAGCCATTCTCGGCGCCGCAGGCTACGAAATGGACGACATTGTTCACGTGGTCGAGAACGTCACCGTCAGCGGCATCGAGCACTACTCCGAGGCTGCCGCAGTAAGAGAAGAGATCTTTGGGTCGGACCAGCCTGCAGTCAACACCGTCGTGGTCCAGGGACTGTTGCGACCAGCGGCATGGATCGAGCTGGAGATCACGGCGTCGAAAGACACACGTAAGTCTTGGCCCGGCGCCCGAGAAACCGATGGCCTTGTCTACTTGAACACGATCCAGCCCTTCGACGACGACGGCGAGCTGGTTGGTGAGGGCGACGTCGAGGCTCAGACCGCGCAAATCTTTGCCAACGCAGCGAAGGTCTTGGACGGTGCAGGGCTGACGATGAGCGACGTAGTGAAGACGCTCGACATGGTCGCGCCGGAAGCCTTGGCGGACTACAAGTACACCGGCCGAGTCCGCAAGCAGCATCTCGGCCCCATCTTTCCGGCGTCGGCCGGCATTCTCCAGGAGCGGGTGTCCACCGACCCTCGAGTGCTCATTTCCTATGACTTCATAGCGTCACGGCACGAGACCGAAGCGATTAACCCAGGACTGTCTCGCTACGAGAAGCTCACGTATTCGCCTGCGGTCAAGGCCGGGAACCTGTTGTTCATGTCGGGTCAAGCGGCGCTCGATCCCGAGACCGAGACGGCGCTGTATGTCGGAGATGTTGTTGCCCAGTCTCGGTACACCTACGGCAACATCGCCGCGGTGCTCGAGGAGGCGGGTCTCGGCCTCGAGCACCTCATCAAGACGATCGAGTACGTGACGCCCGAGGGTTTAAAGAACTATCGCGCCGTCGGGGCACTGCGTAAGGAGATCTTCGCTGCACCGTTCCCGGCATCGACCGGCGCCATCTGTCACTCGCTGCTCCGGCCCGAGTTCATGATCGAGATCGACCCGTTGGCGATGTACCCGTCGGAGTCTTGATGGCGCTGCTCACACCCGAGATCGAGGCGATGGTCGGCCGCGCCGTCGTCTACACCGCTCCCGAGCCATTCGGCGCCGCTGAGTTCCGATATTTCGCGCTGGCCATAGGCGACACGAACCCGATCTACACCGACGACACCGCGGCTCGCGCCGCCGGATATGACGGCGTGACCGCGCCCGTCACGTTCGTCACCGAGACGAACCAGTACATGAGCGGCGAGACCGACGAGCACGGTTATGGCGGTCACAGCTGGGGGATCGAGATCCCGGGAACCCGGATGATCCGGGGTGGGCATGACTACGAGTTTGGTGCCCCGGTCAAAGTGGGCGACGTGATGACCGTGGAGTGGACGGTGGTCGGAGTCGAGGAGCGCACGTCACGCGATGGCCTACAGATGGTCGAGATCGTCAGCGAAGCTCGCTACTCGAATCAAAACAACGAACTGCTCGCGGTCAACCGAGAGAAGCTCATCTATCAGGAGATCAAATGAACGCGGGGACCGAACTGGAAGTGATTGAGCGAGAGATGTCATCGGAACGTCTGATCATGTACGCCGGCGCGACGTGGGACTGGCACAAGCTCCACTACGACCAACGCTACGCCAGCGAGGTGAGCCTGACGGCACCGATCGTCGACGGCCAACACTACGGAGGGATCTTCGTGGAGCAGGCTCTGTCAGCTGTCCACTCGTCGGCCCGCGTGAAGGCGATGAAGATGCGCTTCCGATCGATGGTGTTCGTCGGTGAAACGATCCGGGTTTCCGGTGAGGTGACGTCGGCAGAAGGCGCAGTCCTGACGATGTCTCAGGAGCTGAAGGTCGATGATCGGTTGTGTGCGACCGCCGTCACGACCGTTGTGCTGTCCTGATCGGTCTTGTGGGCGGCGTCGACCTCAGACCGTAACGCCGCCGTCGACCGGCACGTGCGCCCCGGTCATGTAGGACGACTCGTCGCTGGCCAGGAAAAGAGCGACGTTCGCGATTTCCTCGGGTTCGCCGAGTCGACGCAGGGGTGTGAGTTGCACCAGGCGATCGAAGACGACGTCGTCACCGCCTGCCACCATTGGTGTGTCAATGACACCGGGATGGATCGAGTTGACCCGGATTTGGTTGCGGGCCAACTCGATGGCACCCGCAGCGGTCATCCCGGTTACGGCGTATTTCGTTGCCGCGTAGGCGAAGTTGTACTTCGTTGCTCGCAGCCCAGCGCCCGAGGAGATGTTGACGATCGATCCGCCACCTCGACTGGTCATCGGCTCGATCGCGGCGCGAGTCCCAAGGAACACGCCGACTTGATTCACTGCCACGACACGTTCGTAGTCGGCAAGCGTGTGATTCGCGATCGTGGCGCTGTGCAGAATGCCAGCGTTGTTCACGAGAATATCGAGGCCCCCGAAGCTCTCTGTGGCGAGGTTGATCGCAGCCTCCCAGTGGTCCTCGCGGGATACGTCGTGGCGCAGGAACACGGCGCTGTCGCCGAGGCTGGCAGCGACTTCCTCACCGGCTTCGACCAGCACATCGGACACGACCACTTTGGCGCCCTCGGCGACGAACAACCGAACCTCGGCCTCGCCCTGTCCGCGTGCACCACCGGTCACGATCGCTACCTTGCCATCTAATCGACCCATCGAATTCTCCCCTGTGAGCTGCTGAAAGTACGACTAAGGGTGACACTAGAACACCTTGCCGACGAGGCCAGCTCCCCCGATGGCAGTAACGAGATCACTCCAGCCGTCATCGACGGCTCGCACCCACTTGGTTAGGTGTTCCATACGCATCATTTCGGCGATCTCAGGTTCAGCGGGGTCCATGGCCAAGAGGAGTTCCACGAACCGTTCGCTGGTGTCGTCGCTTAGGCCGGGCCCGGCAGTGAAGGCACAATGGCTGTAGCGCCGTGTGCGCCAGACCACGTTGATGTCTGCGTCGGTCAGCCGGAACTTGCGCAGTAGCGACGGCAGCCACGGCTCGAAGATGGCGCCCGCATCGGCTCGACCATCGAGAACGGCTTGGAATATCGCGTGATCATCCACCCACGATTGGAGATTGGGATACTCGGTTGGCTCGAGTTCGACGAGGGAGCACTCCGAGGCGACGTCGAATCCGGCTTCGGCGAGCTGGGCGACCGGAAGCAGAAACAACTCGCTGGAGACGTCTAACCCCAAGGCGAGACGGCGCCCACGGAGCTCGTTGAGCTCAGAGATACCGGTCTCGGCTCGGGCAACGATGACGGTATGCACGTCCTCGTCGGTGTCGCGCATCGCCAGCGTGCGACACGTGCCTTGGGACTGGATGAGCGCTTGGGCATGCGCCATCGGTGCGTTCCACGCCACGTCGACATGGCCCTCGAGCAGATGGCGACAAAGCACGTCATAAGTCGAGTAGAGCGCGTACTCCACTTCGAGGCCGGCCTCGTTGAAGTACTTGCGAATTGCGTTCCAGATATAGATGGCTCGCTTTGGGTCAGCGGCAGTGGCACCGATCAGAAGCGGTCGTTGACGTTCGGTCATGAACTCATCATCCCTTACGTTCAGGGGAGAGCGCCTGTGTCAGACTGCATGCCATGAGCGATGGTCGAGTCGTACTGGTCACCGGAGCTGCACGAGGGATTGGTCGCGGTATCGCCCAAAGCTTCCTTGAAGCAGGTCACCGAGTGATGGCAGCCGATCTGGGTGAAGGCACAGAATGGCGTTACACGCTTTCGACCTCAGCCGAGCTCGGCACAACGGTGGCCGAGTTGAGCGCTCTCGGCGAGATCAGCGGCACATCGGTCGATGTAACCAATGCCGACTCATGTCGATCGGCGGTAGCGGCCACGGTCGAGACCTTTGGGCGGCTTGACGTGTTGATCAATAATGCGGGAGTGGTCGACTCCGGCCCTATCGAGAGCTTTTCCGAAGCTCAGTGGGACCGCATCTTCGACGTAAACGTCAAGGGCATCTATCACATGACCACCGCCGCCATAACCCACCTTCGTGCATCCGGCGACGCGGCAATCGTCAACACAGCGTCGATCGCAGGAAAGCTCGGGGCACCCGACATGAGCGCCTATTGCGGGTCGAAGTGGGCGGCGATCGGCATTACCAAGTCGCTCGCACGCGAGTTCGCCCCTGATGGCATCCGGGTCAACGCACTCTGCCCTGGCATCGTCGGTACGGCGATGTGGCTTGACCATCTCATGGAAGGTGAAGGTGAAGACGCGTTCGAAACCCGGATGGAGGAGAGGATCCCCCTGGGACGGCCCCAGACCGCAGCCGACATGGGCCAAGCCGCCGTCTACCTCGGCACGGCGCCCAACGTCACCGGTGTCGCGCTATCCGTGGCCGGCGGACTCGATCAGTAGATGTCGGCAGAAGCGAAGCACCCAACCAGAGGTCTGATCGATGCCCACGCCCATGTGGTTCTGGGCGGAGCAATGGGAGCAGCGGGCCCGGCCTGTGGCCCCGAACTGGGCTATCACCCCGACGGTACGCCGTGGTTTCGGGTCGGTGACTGGCGGCTTGACGGCGTTCGCTACGAAGGATCGCCGTTCATGGACATCGACGTCCGGTTGGCGGCAATGGACGAAGCCGGCATCTCGGCTCAGTTGCTCTCTCCAAACCCACTGACCTACCTGCACTTCATCGATCCAGCCGACGCGGTGGCCTACTGTCGTACCCACAACGACGAGCTGGCGACAATCGTTCGCCTACACCCGGGCCGCATCGGTGGCTTCGCTGCTCTGCCCATGCAAGATCCCTCCGCCGCAGCTCTTGAACTCGAGCGCAGCGTGAATGATCTCGGACTGCTTGGCGGCTATGTGGGTACCGACCCTGGCCGACCGCTTGACGATCCGACCCTCGATGAGGTTTATGCGGCGTGTGTAGAACTCGACGCTCCGCTCATGATGCATCCTCAGCCGAGCGGCCTTGATGGTCCGTTGCGAGACCCACGCATGCGTCGTTTCGATTTGGATCTGGTGATCGAGTTCTCCTACGAGGAGATGATCGCCGTCGCCACCGTGATCTTTGGTGGGGTGCTGCAGCGGCATCCTGGGCTCGATCTTTGCGTCTCCCACGCCGGCGGTTCAACACCCATGCATTTGGCGAAGCTCGAGAAGCTGGCCGAGCGACGCCCCAGCAGTCCCGAGTGGCTTCGTAAACCCGGGGCATTCCGAGCCGAGCTGGCAAAGCTTTGGTTCGATCTTCATGTCACGGGTGATGCCGAGCGACAGTTCGCGGTGTCTCAACTGGGTACCGACCGGCTGATATTTGGCACGAACTTCGCCGGTTGGGATGGGGGAGCGGCCGAGTCGGTCGGCTCGTTGACCGATCGCTTGAACAGCAATGCCACTCGACTCTTCCGGCTAGACGACCGAGCGCCCCAGCTTGTTCCCGGCCCCTGAAGTGTCGGTCGTATCACCCTTGCGTAGGAGGAGGAAATCATGAAGGACCCCGTGGTTATCGAGGTTGCCATCAACGGCATCGCCAAGAAGGAGAAGAATCCGAATATCCCTCTCTCGCCAGAGGAGATTCAGATCGCCAGCCTGGCGTGTCTCGAGGCCGGCGCCTCGATCATTCACGCCCACAACCACAACATTCGCCTGGTCGGTCAGGAAGCGGTTGATGCGTACGCCGCCGCGTGGGTCGACATCTTGGCCCAGCGTCCCGATGCTCTTTGGTACGCCACCGGCGTGGCGGCCGAAAGCACCGACGACCGGTTGCTCCATCACGAACTGCTGGCCGACCTGGGTCTTATTCGTATGGCCTATGTCGATCCGGGTTCGACCAACACCGGTTGGGCCGACACTGACGGCATTCCAACCGGTGGAACATACGTCAACAGCTATGACCACATTCGGGCCGCGTTCGAACAGTGCGAGAGACGAAGCCTGGCCCCGGCCATCGCCATCTACGAGCCGGGCTGGCTCAACACCACGCTGGCTTATCACCGAGCCGGCAAGTTGCCGGCAGGTGCCATGGTGAAGTTGTACTTCGGCGACGAATGGGGCCTCCTCGCCCGTTCGAAGGGCGTGAGTTTCGGCCTACCGCCAACAGAAAACGCATTGCTGGCCTACCTCGACATGCTTGAAGGATCGGGGCTGCCCTGGTCCGTGTCGGTGTGGGGCGGTGACCTCATGAAGACCCCGCTGCCACGACTGGCACTCGAGCGCGGTGGCCATCTGCATGTAGGGCTCGAAGAGTTCTATGACCCGGCCCGACAGCCCACGAACGTCGAGTTGGTGGAAGAAGCGGTTGCCCTCTGTGACCAGGTAGGCCGCCCGGTCGCATCGTGCGCCGAGGCCGCCGATCTACTCGGACTCTCGTAGCTCTCTCAATGGTTCGGCCGGACGAGTAGCGTTCGTGCATGGGGAATCAAGGGGTCGATTGGCAAGAGCGGTTCAAGGATCGCGTGATCACACCGGAAAAGGCCGCGTCGTATGTGCGCGATGGCGATCTGGTGATGTCAGGGCTGCCTGAGGCCACCGCCTTCCTCGAAGCGCTGGGCGCCGCTACCCACCTCAGCAGCTTCGACGTCTTCGTTCCGGCGCCTCGCGTTGGCGGGGTGGCTGTTACCAATAACCCCGGCGCTCGGCTCCTCACCTCGTTCCGCACACAGATCCTGCGCGACTCTGGTGTTGCAGCCGAGGTGCTGCCGGTGCGATTGAACGACTGGGGAAACTTCATTCGTCGGGTGAGGCCACGGGTGTCGGTGTTCAATGTGGCCACACCGGACAGCGACGGCACGGTGCGGCCGGGTGCCACGATGTCGGCCAACGATGCCTTCGTTCGCCGCGACGACCGTGGCCCCGACGATCTTGTGTTCGGGCTGGTGAATCCGTTGCTCCCTCACGTGCGGGGCGACGCCTTCCACGTCGATGACTTCGATGGACTCATCGCCATGAATGACACCAGCCGGGCGATGCCGCTCCACGACGAGCGGAAAGCCCCCGCCGACCTCGATGCCTTCGTTGGGGCCCTTGATGAGCTGATACCCGATGGCGCCACCATCCAAGCCGGAGTTGGAGGAATCGCAGAGCTGGCGTTGGCCAAGCTCACGCACAAGACAGACCTCGGGATTCATACCGAAGTGATCGGGGCCGGGCTGGTGGAGCTGATCCGCAGTGGCGCTGCCAACGGCTCTCGCAAGACCGTGTTCCCCGATGAAGCGGTGTTCACGATCTCAGTGCCCGAGACGTACGAGTTCATTGATCAGAATCCGGGGGTTCGCATCGAGTCCGCCAGCCTGCTTCTTGATCCGGCCATGATCGCCAGTAACCACCAGATGCGATGCATCAACTCATCCATCGAAATCGACCTGTGGGGTCAGGCCAATTCGGAGATGATCGACGGCGCGCAACACAGCGGAGTGGGTGGCCAGCTCGACTTCCTTCGAGGCTGCTCGCTGTCGAACGACGCGTTGTCCATCCTGGTCTTGCCATCGACTGCGGTGGGCGGCACCCGGAGCCGGATAGTTCCCCAGATCGCCCAGAACGCCGTGACCGCTACTCGCTACGACACCCAAGCCGTGGTGACTGAGCAAGGCATCGCCCATCTTCGCGACGCCACCGTTGCTCAGAAGGCCGAGCGGCTCATCGCCATCGCTCATCCTGACTTCCGGGCCGAACTGCAGGATTCAGCCGGCCGCATGGGAATTCTCTAGAGAAGTTCCACCGCCACTTCGGCCACCGACCTTCAACGCAGTAGAGGCGTTCGCTGGACGAAAGGGAGTTTCTTCCACCAGCGACCGAGGCCCCACGTATCACCCGCGTCACCGAGCGCTAGGGCGCCGAGCACGAGGGCCTAGATGAGGTGGTCGTCCATGAATGGGTTGTTCTCAGGCCAAAGAGCCAATCGTTGACTCTGAACCTCTGCCAAGGCGAGTCGCAGGGCCGAAGGTCCTCAACCGCCACCAACATGGGCGTGGTTGCTCGGCTGAGGAGACGCTCGTCTACGGGGACCGGCGATTCGCTTCAACACCGTTGTGCCGGAATGATTCGACGCTCAATCGGCGTGCCAACGACAACGGCCTGGCAAGAGCGGCTACTCACGACAACGGACTTGATTTGACCGTGTCACCACTAGCCCGCTTCGCAGGAGGATTCCCTGCGTGACAACGAGGGCGCCGATGCGCCCTTGGATCCGACGGGCAGGGCCTGTGCTATCAATGTCAGTTAGCGCGCACATCTGCGCCACCCGACGATTGGATCGCCATCACCCAGCTCGCCCCAGATTTGTTGATGCATGCCGAACACGATTGGAATGTGGTCTTCAAAGGCCTCCAGGAGCTGATCGCACACGAGACAGCCGTCCCGGTTCGGGGGCCGCGGGCCCCATCCGATCTCTCGGCCGAGCTGTCGCTCGAGCTTGGGGACCAAGGCATTCCCCTCCAAGACGTGGTCGCAGAACTCGTCCAGATCGGCAAGGCCACGCCGGCGACGGCGCCGAGCCAGTTCTTCAACCAGTTGTTCGGGGGGCGCATAGAGGCAGCGACGATTGCGGAGATGTTCTCTGCGTTCCTCAACACCTCGATGTATACGTACAAGGTTGCCGGCCCGCAGGTACTGATCGAGCGGACGTTGATCGAACGGATGTGCAAGCTCGCCGGATTCGAGACCGGGGACGGCAGCTTCACGCCAGGCGGGTCACTGTCGAACATGTTGGCGATGGTCGTCGCCCGTGAGGAGCACTTTCCCGAGCGTGACGACGGAGGGCCGCCGTCACGTCACGCGATTGCTTATACGTCGGATCTCGGGCACTACTCGGTGCGCAAGAACGCCATGCTCACCGGGGTGGGACGTCGAAATCTCCGGCTGCTCGCAACCACGCCAGACGGCCGTATGGATCCGCGGGCGTTCAGCGAACAAATCGAACGGGATCTGGCGGACGGATACCAACCGTTCTTCGTCAACGTGACCGCCGGAACCACGGTTCTGGGCGCCTTCGATCCGCTCGTGGAGCTGACATCGATCGCTCGACAATACGGGCTGTGGGTCCACGTCGACGGAGCATTGGGGGGTTCGATGCTGTTGAGCGACAGACATCGTGACCTGCTCGAAGGCCTCGAAAAAGTCGACAGTTTCACTTGGGACGCCCACAAGTTGATGGGAGTTCCGTTGACGTCATCGGTGTGTCTCTTCCGAGGGCGTGGGCTCTTGGAGACGCACCTGGCCGAGGTTGCCGACTACCTCTTCCAGGCCGATGATCGCTCGCTCGACCCAGGGTTGACATCGTTGCAGTGCGGGCGCCGAAATGACGCGCTCAAGGTATGGGCCGCGTGGAAGTATCTGGGCGACGACGGCTACGCCGCCCGCATAGAGAACGTGATGGAGATGGCGACCTACCTTGCGAGCCAGGTGGAGCAGACGCCGGGGCTCAGGCTGATCAGACAGCCCGTATCGATCAACGTGTGTTTCACGGTCGATGGCATCGATGCAGCCACGATGTGCCAAGCGCTGCACGAGAGCGAGCGGGCGTTAGTCGGCTTTGCCTCGGTCGATGGAGAACCGGTGATTCGCCTGGCTGTGGCTGCGCCTACAACTCGAGAAGCGCTCGATGCCTTCCTGGCGTCAGTGGCGAAAACTGCGTACGAGCTCCGGTCCAGCGACAAGGAGACTTGTGGAATCTGACAAAGATCTCGACGTGGGCTCAGGCTGGGCGCACGCTCCGCGTATGGACTCTGAGTACAACCGGGCCGAATACGACGAGTTGGGCGAACGCTACGAAGGCATGGTTGCCGGCTGGCGCTACGTGGCGCCGCGTGGCACGGCCGAGATGATTCTCAACCACCTTGGCAGCGCGGACGGTCGGGTACTCGACTGCGCCTGTGGTACTGGGCTCACGGGCGCGGCTCTCCACGAGGCTGGATTCCGAAAGATCGTCGGAGCCGATATCTCGACCGTGTCGTTGGATGTCGCACGGGCCAAGAACGTCTACACCGACCTGCACGAAGTCGATTTGCAGGCCTTGCCGATCAAGCAGTTCACCGATGACGGCTTCGATGCCGTTCAATGCGTTGCCGCAATGGCTTTCATCGGAGCCGAGCCGATGTTCAGGGAGATGTGCAGGCTGGTTCGTCCCGGCGGTGTCGCCCTGTATACCCAGCGGGTTGATCTCTACGAAGCCCGGGGCTACGAGGCGGTCGAGGAACTACTGACCAGCGAGGGGCTTTGGAGCCCGCTCGAGTGCAGCGCCCCGCAGCCGTACCTGCCAGGCCACCCGGATTATCGAGAGAATATTCTCGTGCGGTATCACGCCTTTCGCGTCGGCGAAGGCTGACCCGGAGGGGCGTATGCAGGTGACCCGGCAGCAGATCGGATAACTATCAGCGATCCGGTGGTCGGTGGTGACGAATCGGTCGCTCCTGCCGGGCGAACTTGGGCCAGCGAGACCACGGCGGACCAGCTTCGAAACCGCCGTCGACCACGAACTCGCGACCCGTGACCCACTCCGAATCATCGCTGGCCAGGAAGAGGGCCATGTTGGCGATGTCGAGCGGCTCACCGACGCGTCCCATGACCTGCGAGGCGGCGCCGGCCTCGCGCATCTGGGCGATCTGGCTGTCGTCAGCGTCGGGTCGACCCGCTGCAAGGGGAGTAGCGATAAAGCCCGGGCAGATGGCGTTGACCCGGATGCCATGCTCACCGAGTTCCAGGGCCACCGTCTTGGTCATGTGGATCACGGCGCACTTGGCGACGCTGTAGAGGTGCGGCGCGTAACCCGGCCGCAAGCCGGCCACGCTGGCCGTCGAGATGATCGACCCTGATCCTTGGAGTTTCATCACCGGAGCAACGTGCTTCATTCCGAGGAACACGCTCTTGACCAATACGTCCATGGTGAGGTCGTAATCGTCGACGCTGGTCGACTCGATCGGCCCGAGAGCTCCGCCAAATCCGGCGTTGTTGAACAGCACATCGATGCGTCCGAACCGGTCGGTCGTTTCGGCGATCATGGCGGCGACGTCTTCCTCTTTGGAAACGTCGGTGCGGAGGAATCCGCTGCTATCACCCATCTCGCTTGCCAGCGCCGACCCTTTCTGCTCGTCGAGATCGGCGATCAGAACCTTGCCGCCCTCCTCGACGAAGCGCCGCACGGTCCCGGCTCCGATCCCGCTGGCGCCGCCCGTAATCGCGGCGACCTTTCCATCCATTCGACCCATGGTTGCTCTCTTTTCAGAAACGGCCGTCGTGGCCTCAGTTGGCCCGATCCTGTCCCAAACTCGACCCCACACGCACACTGAACCGTTACGGGTAGACCACACCGACCGCCCGAAGGGAAGTAGCCTCCAAGCAAAGACATCACTTCTAGGGGGAATGATGGCATTCGATTTGGTTATTCGAAACGGTGTAGTCGTAGACGGCTCAGGCCTGTCACGGTTCCGAGCTGACGTGGGGGTGGTAGGGGACAAGATCGCCAAGATCGGCCGGATTGACGAGACGGGGACCGAGGAAATTGACGCCGAAGGGCACGTGGTAACACCCGGTTTCATCGACGTTCACACCCATATGGACGCTCAGATCAATTGGGATCCGCTGGGCACCAGCTCGTGCTGGCACGGCATCACCTCGGTGGTTATGGGCAACTGTGGCTTCACGTTGGCCCCGGCCCGGGCCAACGAACGAGAGCTGGTCGTGCGCAATCTCGAGCGAGCCGAGGACATTTCGGCTGACGCCATGGCTGCCGGCATCGACTGGACGTGGGAGACCTATCCCGAATATCTCGACGCACTCGAGCTGCTTCCGAAGGGCATCAACTACGGCGGCTACGTCGGCCACTCGGCATTGCGAACATGGGCCATGGGCGAGCGGGCGTTCGAGGAGGTCGCGACCGAGGACGACCTCAAGGTCATGGCGGATGAACTGCGCAGCTCGTTGCGGGCCGGCGCTCTCGGCTTCACTACGAGCCGGACCTTCAATCATCAGACGTCCGACGATCGGCCGGTGGCCAGCCGCGTGGCGACATGGGATGAGGTTGCCACGCTGGTGCGGGTCATGGGTGACGAGGGCGGTGGCATCTTTGAGATTGCGGGCGAAGATGTCGGCCGAGACGAGGACAAGCAAGCCGACTACTACGGACGGCTCGAAGATTTGGCCGTCGAAACTGGCTGCCCGATCACGTTCGGCGTGGCATCCGGCCGTTATCCGAAGGGCGAGCATCGTGCGATGCTCGACTTGCTCGACCGCACCGCGGCACGAGGCGGCCGCATGATTGGCCAAGCCCACGCCCGTGAGTTCAACGTTGTGCTCTCCTTCAAGACCCAGATTCCATTCGACGCTCTCGCCGAATGGAAGGACTTTCGCACCTGGCCGCTAGAAGAACAGAAGAAGGCGCTGCAGGATCCGACCATGCGGGACAAGCTGATCGCTGCAGCCGAAGACGGCTCGTGGTCGAAGGGCGTGGGGGCCGAAGCCCGCAAACCCGACTACGACTGGATCCGGGTGATGGACGGCCCGATGCCGCCGTACCGGACGGTGTCGGAAGTGGCCGCCGAACGTGGCGTGTCGCCGGCCCAATGCATGATTGACCTTGCCGTCGAATCGGACTTTGAACAGTTCTTCCTGCAGCCGATCCTGAACGGTGATCAGGACGTCGTGCTGGAGATCATGAAGCACCCTCACTGCATCACGACGTTCTCAGACTCCGGTGCCCACGTCAGCCAGTTGATGGACAGCTCGATACAAACCCACGTGTTGGGTCACTGGACCAGGGAGAAGGAAGCGTTCACTCTCGAGGAAGCGGTGCGAGGCCTGACCTTCGAGCCATCGACGGCGTGGGGCTTCCACGATCGTGGTCTCCTGCGGGAGGGGATGAAGGCCGACATCTGTGTCTTTGACCCCGAGACCGTCGGCCCAGCCATGCCACAGGTAGCGCAGGACCTGCCAGGTGGAGCCACCCGACTCACGCAGAAATCGGTGGGGATCAAGGCCACGGTCGTCAACGGCTCGATCCTCACCCTGGATCAGGAGCACACCGGCAACCTGCCGGGCGAAGTATTGCGAGGTCCGCTCGCTCGTTAGTGCGGGCATATCTCGTCTAGGTCGTCTGCTCGTCTAGGCGCTGTGTTCGCCTAGACGAGGGGCGCGGGCGGTGGCCCACCAGTCAAGGTTGGCCCGGAATGGCGCGCCGGGAATAGTGACGTCTCCGCCCATGGGTAGCTCGGTCTGTTTCCAGAACGCCACGGCCTCTAAATGAGGATCGGTAAGAAGCGCTTCGATGGTGTTCACCGGCGTCACGGGAATTCCTCGACGCTGGGATTCCTGGAAGAACTCGAGACGGGTCATCGAGGCACAGAGCTCCTCGGTCCAGCCATCGATCAGTTCCATGGTTTCCCCACGAACGGTCATGTCGTTGAACACGGGGTCGGTGGCGGCTTCGTTGCCCATGGCCTCCTGCATCCAGTTGGCCAATGCCTCCCAGTGCCGAGGCATCAGGATGAGAATCGAGATGTAACCATCGGAGCAGGGGTAGAGACCGAATGGTCGGGTGAGCGTTCGGCGGTTTCCTGATCGCACCCGATGGACGCGGTCGTCGAGGAACACGGTCACTCCCGTTTCGGGAGAGACCATGAGGGCGGCTTCGCTGATAGCCAAGTCGACCAACTGTCCTCGCCCTGTTTGCCGGCGGGCACGCAGCGCCAGCATGGTGCTGATGGCTCCGTTTAACGCAGTGGCATGCAAGGCGAGTTGGGCCGGCCCGCCGGGGGCAACGGGTGGTTGGTCTTCGAAACCAACCGTGTACAAGACCCCGGAAGCTGCCCACGCACCGAGGTTCGTGAGCTTCCAGTCTCGCTTGGGGCCGTTGCGTCCGAACGGTGTGATCGAGATCCAGATCACCCCTGGGTTGTCGGCCGCGATTGAGTCGTAGCCCAGACCCTGCTGGTCCAGTTCGTCGGGTCCGTTGTCATCAACCACGACGTCAGCCTCACGAAGTAGCGAGCGCAGTTGATCGGCTCCCTCCGTGGTTCGGGGATCGACGACGACACTCTTTGTTCCCATGGCGAGGTATGCCCACCACAGGCTTGCTTCGTTGTCCGGAGCACCGTCGGCGAAGGGAGCAAGGCGACGCATCGGGTTGCCTTCCGGCGGTTCCACCTTCACAACGTCTGCGCCCATGGCCGCCATCATGCGAGTGCCATAGGACCCGGCGAGAGCGGAGAGATCGATGACTTTGAGTCCTTCCAACGGCCCGCTCATGCCAGATCCCTCGAGTCTTCGGCTTCCAGTGGGAAGAGGATGTGTAGCCACTCCTCGGACGGTCGTTCGAGCCGCAAGTCTGGGGCCTCCATGGTGAAGGCAACGTTCTCGTCCACGAGCGCCTGTACCTCGGCTTCTGACATGCCAGCGACCTTCGTGAGCACCTCGACCGTATGTTCTCCCGTCGACGGCCCGCCTCGTGCGTTGGACGGTGGCGTATCCGTTAGGCGCTGCATGTTGCTCGTGAACATCTCTCGTTTGAACCGCGAATTCGGTCTGACGAGGAACGCGCCTCGCTCGCGCAACTGGCTGTCGCCGATCAGATCTTCGTTGGTGGCGACGATGTGAGCTGGAACACCGCCGGCCTGCAAACGGCAGGCCAGATCCTCGTTGGCGAATCCTGCGGTCCAGTCGGCCAGTGCTTCATCGAGCTGGTCGATGTTCGTCATCCGACTCTCGTTGGTGGCGAATCGTTCGTCTGCCGCCCAGCCCCGCGATGCCAACGCATCGAGTGCCCCCCACTGCTCGTCGTCCTCGCAGCTGATGGCGATCCAGCGCTCGTGCCCATGACAGGGATAGACGCCCTCTGGGGCGTACCAGAGGCTGCGGTTCCCGATACGAGACTGTCCTTTGCCAGAGAGTGTGTAGTCCATGGCAAATGGGCCGAGCATGGCGATGGTTGCCTCGAACTGGGAGATATCGACATACACCCCCTCGCCCGTGCGATCTCGCTGTTCGAGACCGGCGAGCACCAGGAAGGTGGCGTGTTGGGCGGCGAAATAGTCGGGTGGCGCAACGGTCGCTATACCCGCCGGTTCTCGCCCGGCGTGTCCGGTGAGCTCATCGAGACCCACCAGTGGCGCCTGATTCGGGCCCCACGCCACGTATCGGTAGTAAGGACTCTCGGGGTCAGAACCAAAGCCCGGAAGTTGCACATAGACAATGTTTGGATTGATTGCTCGAACGGATTCGTAGTCGAACCCCAGTTCGGTCAAAGCCCTCGCCGCGAAGTTGGCGATGAAGACATCGCACTCGGCCAGCAACAGCCGCGCTGCGGCGAGGCCCTTCGACTGCTTCAAGTCAAGAGCGACGCTCTTCTTGTCGGCGTTCATCTCTGATATGTACGGGCTCGAGTCGGCAACGGCCGGGGCCAGTTCCTCGTTGTCGCGCATCCATGCCGATCCGATGAGCCGGACGATGTCGGGGCTGGTCGGCGACTCGATCTTGAAGACATCGGCGCCGTGGGCAGCCAGATTCCGTCCGACGAACGGCGACGCGATGGCGATGCCCAGTTCGAAAACTTTGAGACCCGTGAGCGCCTGGAGGTCGCCCCCGCCGTCTTCGGTGCCGTCGGTCATCCAATTCTCCTTGATCGTTCGCGGCCTGATCGCCCACCGTGCCGACGCTCCATCGCCCCGGGCACAAACGGAAGGTAGCGCACCGGCTGCCGATGTACCTGAGTAGCCGCCGGTACCTCAGGTCCATTGCGCAACGGTCATCCGACCATGCAACGGTCATCCGACGATGCAACGGTCATCCGACGATGCAACGGTCATCCGACGATGCAACGGTCATCCGACGATGCAACGGTCATCCGACGATGCAACGGTCATCCGACGATGCAAGAGTGGGTCCAAGTCGAACAAAGGGATAACCGATGACGAAGAGAACTCAGCAGGAGCGGCGTGCGGCCGGCATGGACGTACAGGCCTCGCTGCGCGGTGGTGATATCGACGCCGAGGCAGTGGCTGCGGCGACCGAGGCCCGCCTGGGGCCGCTGGGCTCGTACGTGATCGATTTTGCCTTGGGCGATGTTTGGAGCCGACCAGGTCTGTCCCGGCGGGACCGGAGCCTGATTGTGGTGACCATCCTCACCACGCTGAACCAACTCAACCAGCTCCGCACCCATGTGCAGGGCGCCGTCAACCACGGCCTCAGCCGAGTCGAGGTCGAGGAAATCATGGTGCAGCTAGCGGGCTACGCCGGGTTCCCCCGAGCGATCGACGGCATGACGACGGCTCGAGCTGCCATCGCAGCGCAGGACGGTGTCGACGAGCTGGCACCGAGCCCGCTGCCCGAGCCCAAGGACGACGAGCAGCGCAGCGCCGATGCCCGTGAGGTGATGGGTCGGCTCAGCGCCGACCAGGCTCCCGGCGGTATCGGGGTCGATATGGGCCCGTTCACCGGCACAGCCGGTCGTTTCGCCTTTGGGGAATTGTGGGCCCGAGACGAGCTGAGCCGTCGGGACAGGTCGCTCGTTGTTTGTGCGACCCTCGTGACCCAGGACAAGCCGGCCGAGCTGCGCTTCCACCTGCAAGGTGCCCTGAATCACGGGGTCACCATGGACGAGCTCGAGGAGCTCATGATTACGGTGATCGTGTACGTCGGGTTCCCAACAGCGGTCGAAGGCTTCCGAGCGCTCCGCGAGCTGCAGGCCCGCCACGCTCAGGAAGACTCTTAGGGCATGCTGGTCAGGGCCTCCTGGTCAGCGCCTCCTGGTCAGGACCCGTCAGCGTTGCTGGTGGTGTAAGCGACGTACAACCGGTGGGCGCCCATCAAGAGGAACGCCATGCCGAGGAACCACGGGTCCAGAACGACGGTTAGCGCCAGTCCAATGGCCAGGAAGCTGATACCCATGGCGAAATTCGGATCTTTAGTCATCGTGTTCGGTCCCCTCGGCTGGCCGACGGCGAAGGTTATACCGGCGACTTGACTGGCGAAAGACTGCCTGTTTCGTTGGCCAGCGAAGGCTTGCTAGGCCACCCGGGTTATCTCGGGATGTCTTCTGATCCAAAGGGCCAGCACCACGATGCCCGCTGAGGTCGAGTAGATCACTGCTGTCTGGGGCCCTACCTGCTCGGCCAGCAATCCAAGACTCAACATGCCAAACGGCAGCGAACCAATCGACATCGACAACAGGCCCATCGCCCTGCCTCGCATCTCCTCTGGTGAGATGGAAAGCACCAGAGCACTCTGAACCGAGGCGAAACCAGCCGATCCGATTCCCGTGAGCACCAGCATCAGGAGGGCAATGGCGTAAACGTTCATCAGGGCGAAACCGATCAGCGCCACCATGCCGCAGAACGGTCCAGCAACGTACAGCCAACCCCGATTGGTGGGATTGGTGATGACGACTGCGACCGCACCGATGAGCATGCCCAGTCCGAGTGCACTGGCGAGCACTCCGGTGGCAAAAGGACCTGAGTCAAAGCGCTGGGCCATCACCGGTACAAGAGGCATGAACGAGAAGAACATAAAGTTCATGATCACGGTGACGCCGAGCAGCGAGACAAGCGGCTGGTTGTCTGGCAGCGACCGCACACCAGCCAAGAGATCGGTTCGGATTTCCGCCAGCGACGTGTTTTCAACAGCTGGTCCGTCCCGTCTTGGCGGTGTCGGGACTCCGAGCATCAAGAAGAAGCAGCTGAGATAGAAGACGGCGGTGAGGGCGTAGGCGCCGTCCTCGGCGAGAAGCCCGATGATGGTTCCGGCGGTGAGTGAGCCGAGCATGTTTCCGCTCGACATCGACAGCGACTCGATTGCCATGGCATTGCCGACAAGCCGCTCGCCAACGATGTCGTGCACGAGTGCTCGTCGGTTGGTCATGTCAACGACCTGCCCGATACCAACCGCAATGGCAAAGATGTAGACCATCCAGAATCGGATTTCGCCCGTTCGGACGAGTACCGCCATCAGGATGGCGAGGGGCACAAGCGAAACGAGCTGGCGCATCACCGTTCTGCGACGGTCGAAGCGATCGGAGATTGCGCCTGCCGCCAGGCCGCCAAGGAACATTGGTAGGAACATGGACGTGCCGACCAACTGCACCAGCAACGGTGAATCGGTCAGTTGGTTGACGAGATAGGACCCGACGAAGATGGTCATCCATCGGGTGAGATTCCAGAGCGCTCCAGCGCCCCAGAGCCGCCCGAAGGACGGCACCGACATCGATTCGAGCGGCCTTACCCGCGTCGATGCTCGTGAGGTGACCGCTCTCACGTCATCCTCGTAGGAATGAGAGGGTCACAGGTATTGGCTGATCACCGGTTGGCACTCATCGAGAAAGGTCAGGCTCATGTCTGGATCCTCGATGCGCATCGATGCTGGAGTCAGCACCAGCCGCGAGACGCCGAGCTCGATGAGCTTTTCGATTCGCTCTTCCTTCGGGCGGCGCCACGTGAACATCGAGATGGGAACGCTGTCGGGGTCGCGCCCACCCTCAGCTACAAGCCTGCGGAACAGCTCGACGCCGCCTTCGACCGATTGCTCGCCGCTGACCCCGGCCAATGACATATCGATGGGGCACCATTCGTCGGCGTACTCGGCTGCGTGCTTTATGCCGACGGGTCCGGCCTGCCCCATGGCGATCGGTACCGATCCCTGTGCTGGCTTGGGAAAGACCAGCGATGGCGAGAAGCGGTCGTAGGTTCCCTCGTAGCTAGCCACGTCCTGGGTCCAAGCAGCGCGTAGCGCGGCGACACGATCGCGAGTGGCCGAGAACCTCTTCTTGAAAGGGACATCGGGTCGGGCGTTCGACAGTTCCTCTTCGTTCCACCCGACCCCGATACCCAGGATGACTCTGCCGCCAGAGAGGGCATCGAGTGTTGCGACCGTCTTTGCCAGGTCCAGGGCCTCGTGCTCGAGAACAAGACAGATTCCTGTCGCCAGCTTGATCGTGGACGTCGCCTGGGCCGCCATAGCCAAGGAGACAAACGGATCCATCATGTGCCAGTAGCCCGAGGGCAGCTCGTCTCCGCCGGGATAGGGGGATCGGATCGGCGTCGGTATGTGGCTGTGCTCGGGCACCCACAATGAGTCGAAGCCGCGGTCCTCGAGTTCCTTTGCCATCTCCGCCGGTGGACGACTGCCGAGATGGTTGACGTGTAAGTAGCCAAACTCCATTGACAGAACCTAGCCCTGACCAGCTCACCGGTTCCTAAGGGAATCGCTGCGCCGATCGATTGTCTGGCGCTTTATCAAGCAACGCGTCATTCTCGAAAGATGACACATTCCCACCTTGACAAGCTGTTGGCGACTGAGCGCAGCGAGCGATGACGTTGACCCGAGGTCTGGTGTCAACCTCCGCTGGCCAGATGCACTATCGCGACTCGGGTGAGGTTGCAGCCAGCGGCCCGCCGATTCTGGTGATGCATATCAATCAACGATCATCCGCCATGTATCAAGAGTTGGCCGCGGAGCTGGCACCTCACCGAAGGGTCATCGCCCTCGATCATCCGAGCTTCGGTATGTCGGACCACGTTCTCGGTGAGCCGAGAATCCCTGACTACGGTCGCTGGGCCTTCGAACTACTGGACCAGCTGGGGATCGAAGAGGTAGTCCTGCTTGGCGAGGCGGTGAGTGCGATCATCGCCGCTGACATGGCCGTCGCCGAACCCAGTCGCGTTCCACAGCTCGTCATGGTGAACTGCCCGCTCTGGGACGACCAGGCAAGTCGGTCAACTGACATGGGTGACATCCGCCCACAACGGCCAGCCGACACAACCGGTTGGCCCTTGACCCGCACGGTCGAGTGGGTGCTGGAACACGATGCCATTCACGCTCCCAACAAACCGACCCAGGAGTGGATGGACCGGATGAATAGGGCCCAAATGGAAGCGGGGCGAGACCGATGGCAGTTAGTGAACGCGATGGACGCCTACGATCTCGCCCCGACGCTTTTACTCGTGGCCGCTCCGACCCTGCTCGTCTGGGGTGAGCATTTTATCTACGCCGCGAATCGAGACGGCTTGACGTCGCGCATCGCCGACCATCGGGAGCAGGTGATTCCCGGTGGACGGTTCGACATGTGCTTTGAGAAGCACGTAGAAGTCGGCGCCGCGGTGGCTGAATTCCTCATCTGACGCTCGGGGTGCTGGGATGGATGTATGAAACAAGATTCTGCCAAACCGGTGGAGGTCCGCGCAGAGGATCTCCTGGCCGCGTTCCCCGGCGTGCGAGTAGACCATGACAACGCCGCCTACTACCAGGGTCTTCTCGAGCGCCGTCTCGTTCTCAACCAGTGCACCGAGTGTTCGACCTGGCATCACCCGCCTCGACCAATCTGCCCTGCGTGCTGGTCGTCGGCCGTGACCCCACGCGACGTAACTGGTTCGGGAACCGTGGCGCTGGTCACGATCCTGCGCCAGGGGCCCCGACAGACCGGGGTCGACTATGAGGGCGGTCACGTGCTGGTGGCGGTTGAGCTGGACGAACAACCCGGGGTGCGAGTAGCGGGAACGGTCATCGGGGTGCCGGCTGAGCAGATCGGGGTGGGAGATCGGGTCCGGCTGGTGTGGACCGATATCGATGGTGCGGCACCTCGACCCGACTTCGAGCTGGCCCAATGAGCGTCACCGACGGAAGGGCGGCCCGGAACCCCGCCCGCGACCAGGTGGCCATCGTGGGCATCGGCCGGTCCCCCTACTCCCGCGACCGCGACCTGTGCACTCCGGGTTCCCTGGTGCTGGAGGCTTGCGTCGACGCCATCCGTGATGCTGGAATCGACCGAGCCGACATCGATGGTCTGTGCGGTTCGTCTGTCTCGGCACAGTGGGTGCAGGCGGCGCTGGGCATCCCAGCCGTCTCGTACTTTGCCAATCCTCCGATCGTGATCGGCAACCAACTAGTGGCGGCCGTCGGTGCCGTGCACAGCGGTGTATGCGACACCGTCCTCATGTATCACCACGGTTACCGGCTTCCCTGGGCGTCGCGTCGGGCTGCCCAGGACCCCATGCGTAGGCGGTCCACGGTCGGAGCGGCCGATCCACGCAGCTGGTGGGGGACGGGTCACAATGATCCCGGCTCTAACTCCCTCTTCGGTTCAAGTGCGTACGCAGCGTGGGCCGGTCGGTACCTTCACGACTACGGCTATGGGCGTGAGGCCCTCGGGCGAATCGCCATCAACTCGCGGACCAACGCAGCTAACAATCCAGGCGCTGTCTACCGCGAGCCCCTCACCATGGACGCCTACCTTGAGGGGCGCATGATCCGCGACCCGCTCACGGTCTACGACATGGACATCCCGGTCGACGGGGCCGATGCTTTCATCGTGACCACAGCTGAACGGGCCCGCGACCTACCCCACCCGTCGGTGCTCGTCCACGCCGCCACGTTGGGCCACACGGACTACGGGTCAGAGGAGCAGCTGAGGGACATAGATCACTCCGGCCAGGTGGTCGTAGCGGATCGGCTGTGGGCCCGATCCGAGATCGAACTGGCAGACGTGGATGTCTTCTTCCCGTACGAGGGGTTCTCCAATATCGCTCTCGCCTGGTTCGAGAGTGTCGGCTACTGCGCCCGGGGCGAGGGCGGAGCCTTCGTGGCTGACCATTGGGTAGAGGCCGAGCAGCGCATCCTGATCGAGGGCCGGGTCCCGGTGAACACCCATGGCGGAAGCCTCTCGGAGGGAGGCACCCAGGGTGCGGGTCATTTGCGTGAAGCCTGTCTGCAACTCCGGGGTGCGGCCGGGGCTCGGCAGGTCGGCGATGCCAGGGTCGCTCTGGTAACGCCTGGTGGGTTCTACTTCAATTCTCAGGGCTTCATCCTGCGAGTTGACGGATGAGGTTCGTATGACCGAGCCAACCCAGTCAACCCAGTCAACCCAGTCAACCCAGTCTGGCGGCCCCCTGAGCGGGGTGAGGATCATCGAGATGGCCAGTCTGGCGCCCGGTCCCCACGCCGCCATGATGCTGGCCGACATGGGGGCCGACGTGTTACGGGTCGATCGGCCGGTGCCTATGGAATCCAACACGTTGCTCGAGGTCAACCTGCTCGAACGCAATCGCAGTTCGGTGTCTGTTGACGTCAAGTCAGACCGGGGCCGCGAGGCCTTGCTGCGAGTCATTGGTGATGCCGACGGCCTGATCGAAAGTTACCGACCCGGCGTTATGGAGAGACTTGAACTGGGCCCTGAAGCCTGTCTCACGCTCAACCCTCGGCTGGTGTATGGACGGGTTACTGGCTGGGGCCGTGCGGGGCCGCTGGCCCACGCTGCCGGCCACGATCTGAACTATCTGGCTCTCACCGGTGCGCTGCATTCGATGGGTGACGCGGGTGCGCCACCCCCGGTGCCGCTCAACCTGCTTGGAGATTTCGCTGGTGGAGGCATGTTGCTTGGTTTCGGGATGGTGTGTGCCCTGTTCGAGGCCCGGGCCTCTGGGCGGGGCCAGGTCGTCGATGCGGCCATGGTTGACGGAGTTTCTTCGCTCATGACCTACATCCACGGATTCCGGGCCGGGGGCCACTGGTCTGATCAGCGTGGCGCCAACATTCTGGACGGATCGGCGCCCTACTACCGAACGTACGAAACGAAGGATCACCGCTACGTAGCGGTGGCGGCGGTCGAGGGGAAGTTCTATCGGGAGCTGATCGAGCGGATCGGCCTCGACCTCGCTGAGCTGCCCGCCCAAGACGATCGAAGCCGTTGGCCGGAGCTCAGCGAGCGCCTGGCCGAGGTGTTTCGCTCCCGAACTCGGAGCGAGTGGTGTGAGCTGCTCGAGGGGACTGATGCCTGCTTTGCCCCGGTTCTGGATATGGGCGAGGCCATCGATCACCCCCAGAACGAAGCCTGGGGAACCTTCGTTGAGGTTGACGGAATACCGCAGCCAGCGCCGGCTCCTCGGTTTAGTCGGACCGTCCCGCGGGTGCCGAAACCGGCCCGGTCGGCGATCGACGACCCGGATGAGGAGCTCCTGCGGTGGGGTTTCGATGCCGACGACATCAAGGTGCTCCGTAGCACGGGCAGGGTGGCTTGAGGGGCAGGGTGGCTTGAGGGACAGGGTGGCTTGAGGGACAGGGTTGGACGAAGGGCTAGCCGAAGTCGGCAGGATCGAGGTTCGCTCCTGTGACGTAGTTGTAAGCATCGACGACCAGCAGCATCGTCACGTCGACCTCATCGAGGGTCTCGGGTGTGTAGATCATGCTCATGCCGTCCCAGAAGTCCTCCCGCCCAACCCAGGGGTGCAGCTCGCCCCACTTCGTCAGGGCCACTTCGAAGGCCCGATCAACCGGTAACCAGATGTGCAGACTGCCGTTGGGGTGGATGTGGGCGAACTCTCGACCGGAAAGAAGGATCTCGGGCCGCGCCAGTTCGATGTCGTCGGACAGCCACAGGCTCCGAGCTCCGCCAAACCCCAACTCGGACGGTCGATCCTCGACCCCGGGCAGCGAAAAGACTCGTCGACGCAATTCTGCGTCGACCTCTGGCACGGCGACCGCGTCGAGTTGGATATGGGGCACGCCGAGCGTTGTCTCCCTTCGAGGGCCATCACGGGTCGGCAAAGCCGTAAAACCACTGTCCACCTGCGAATCGGTGTCGTCGGCAGGGGTCGGAGCGATGGTCTCTGAGGATGGAGTCACCTGGACCGTGGGCGACGAGGCGAGTGCCTCGTCGGCGGTGGGCGAGTCATCGTCGCTACACGCTGCGGCCAATAGGAGGACGGCGACCGGCATGCACCTTGCTCGTGGCGAGAGGATGTTCATGGTCTAGCGATCTTTCGTTCTGAGCCGTCGGTGAGGATCTTGTGCATCGGTCGAAGTGCGTGGTTCACCTGTGGCCGGTGGGTTGACGATTCAGCTACGAACTGTAGCTGAACGACGCCCTGTAGTCGTGGTTCGCGGGGCTGGGCAAACCGAGCAACAAGTGGTCGACCGCTGGTGCCACCTCGGATCCGAGCCGACACGCCGTCGCCAACACATGGTTGCTGGTCGGCTCTCCGACGCTGAACGACCAGGCCGACGGGTTTGGGTCGACGTCAGGGTCACACGTGAAGCCGATCGATCCCGGTGCCGAGAGGTCGAAGCTGAACGCCCGCAGCGGGGTCGCGAGGCCGGTACCCATCGCTTTGATGAATGACTCTTTGAGCGCCCATGTCTGTGCGAATCGCAGCGCTTGGGCGGCCGAGGGGAGCGCCAGGAGCGCAGCCCGTTCTGCGGCGGAGAAGCTTGTTCTCGACATGGCATCGAGGTCGGCAACTCGGCCGACGCCCTCGACATCGACGCCGGCATCGAAAGCCCCGTTGACGACGATCGCCATCATCCCCGGTGTGTGCGTCAGGTTGAAACGAAGCCCCTTGGGCGCGTCGGGGTTGCTGATCTCGGGGCGTCCGTACTGGCCGGGTTCGAAGCTCCAATTCTGTGGAGCAATCGGCGCGTAACGGGACAAGGTTTGGCGTAAAGCAATGTGGGCCCGGGTAAACAGTAATTGGTCGTCAGGGCGTCGAAACCGCCGAGCCCGGGCCAACTCGTCAGCCGAGAGCAGCGCAATTGCTTCGTTGGTCGGCGAGAGGGTTTCTCGGGTGAAGGTCGCGGACCAGACATGGAGCGAGTTGTGAGTAACAAGAAACCGGTTCGCTTCAGGCGTCATCCGGCTTCAGACGTTCATTTGATTGAGGAAGCGTGTGCGTCTCGACGCCCTCCAGAAGCGCCACGACGTCACCGGCAGCGTCGGTAATGACGACATTGGATCTCACCTTCGATCTTGTGACGCTGAGTCCAACAAGCGTGGCACGGAGCGCCTCGGAGCGAGGCTGACCGAGGAAGCGGACGAGGGAGATCGAAGTCGGTAGCGAGGGCCCGCCGAGGACGTGCTGGCTCCACAACAGGGCGAGCTGCAACGCTCCGTCGATAACGGCGGGATCCGTCACCCAGGCCTCACTTGGCCAGCCTCGGTCGGCCACGCCACTGACCGAAGCGCTAAGGCCGACTCCGACATGCAAGCGGACGTCTTCGAGCACCTGGAACGCCGGCCCGTGAAACAGCACTCCGCCCCCGTTGTAGATCGCCAACAGTTCGGTCGCCGGACCGGTGAGGGCTGGTGGGGTCAGCGGCTCACCGTCGAACAAGACGGCATCGCAGTTGTATCGCCGACGACCGGTGGGATCGACGAGTTCCAGGCGAAGGGGTTGGCGATGCTCAGAAGTGGACATGATCCGAAGGTCGACACCGATGCCCTCATTGAAGCCATCGGCGACGACGCCGTTGAGTACCTTGAGATCCCGAAGTTCGATGGGTTGGCCGTCGCCGATTGCTGCCTGCGCTTCGCGAGCGAACCACTCGACGGCATAGGCGACGGGGATGACAGGAGCGTCGGCGACTGTGTGATCGGCGAGGTGCGGATGGGTGTCTCGACTCAC